>CANJRZ010000076.1 GCA_947476735.1 Sphingomonadaceae bacterium | reverse complement strand
TATGCTGCCAAGCTGATTTGGCCGGCAAGCCTTCTGTTCCTATCAGCCAAAGGAGACGTCAGGCAGGCGCAATCTGATTGAAGCCAACAGGATCATGCAGCTCATCATTCGGGGGCTACTCCGTCGCGGCCATCCGCCGCTGCTGATTATGCTTTGGCCAATCTCCACGTCCGAGGGCCGAAAATTTCCCGCATATGAGGACAATCCATCCAATGCCAATCGATGCAAATCGAGCATCATGGACGGTCTCAATCGGAAAGGTCGGCCGCTACGAGTGACATCATCGATCATGTCGAGAACGCGATCGAACTGCGCGACAGCATTCTCCGACTCGCGGCGTGCTTCCTCTATCGGATCAGTTATGAGTGACGGCGACGCCGCCTTACTGTGGCGTTCGCCGTCGCTCACGTCTTATCCGACCTTACGCAGCTTTTCAGCAGCTTCATCCACCATTTGACGGGTCACCCGCACATTCTCGATGTGCGCATTGCCATAGGCAAAACTCCTCCGCTGAGCTTCTTTTTCAGCTTCGGACATCAGGACGCCACGTGAGGCGTCGATGAGCTTCTGCAATTTGTCACTCATGTTGCACCTCCTTTTCGCTATTAGAATCCTATCGGCATGATGCGTCAATCCATGATGCGATAGATCGTTGCGATCCTCACTCCGCCGCCGGCAGATAAATCTCCCCGCCCTTCTCCTTGAACACCTCGCTCATCGCCCGCATGCCCGCCTCGGCTTCGCCCGCTTCGATGAACTGATCGGCGGGCGCGTTCTTCGTCGCGGCGAAATCGCGCACCTCCTGGGTGATCTTCATCGAGCAGAATTTCGGCCCGCACATCGAGCAGAAATGGGCGGTCTTGGCGCCTTCGGCCGGAAGCGTCTGGTCGTGATATTGCTCCGCCGTGTCGGGATCGAGCGACAGGTGGAACTGATCCCTCCAGCGGAACTCGAAGCGGGCGCGGCTGAGCGCATCGTCGCGCAGCTTGGCGGCGGGATGGCCCTTGGCGAGATCGGCGGCGTGGGCGGCGAGCTTGTAGGTGACGACGCCGACCTTGACGTCGTCGCGGTCGGGCAGGCCGAGATGCTCCTTGGGCGTGACGTAACAGAGCATCGCGGTGCCGAACCAGCCGATCATCGCGGCGCCGATGGCGCTGGTGATATGGTCATAGCCGGGCGCGATGTCGGTGGTCAGCGGCCCGAGCGTGTAGAAGGGCGCCTCGCCGCAGGCCGCGAGCTGCTTGTCCATGTTCGCCTTGATCTTGTGCATCGGCACATGGCCGGGGCCCTCGATCATCACCTGGACGTCATGCTTCCAGGCGATCTGGGTCAGCTCGCCGAGGGTGTGCAGCTCGCTGAACTGGGCTTCGTCGTTTGCGTCGGCGATCGAGCCGGGGCGCAGACCATCGCCCAGCGAGAAGGCGACGTCATAGGCCTTCATGATCTCGCAAATCTCTTCGAAGCGCTCGTAGAGGAAGCTCTCCTTGTGGTGGCTGAGGCACCATTTCGCCATGATCGAGCCACCGCGGCTGACGATGCCGGTGACCCGCTTGGCGGTCATCGGGATATAGGCGAGGCGGACACCGGCATGGATGGTGAAATAATCGACCCCCTGCTCGGCCTGCTCGATCAGCGTGTCGCGGAAAATCTCCCAGGTCAGGTCCTCGGCAACGCCGTTGACCTTCTCGAGCGCCTGGTAAATCGGCACCGTGCCGATCGGCACCGGCGAGTTGCGGAGGATCCATTCGCGGGTGTCGTGGATGTTGCGGCCGGTCGACAGGTCCATGACGGTGTCCGCGCCCCAGCGGATCGACCAGACCATCTTGTCGACTTCGGAGGCGACGTCGGACGCGACCGCCGAATTGCCGATATTGGCGTTGATCTTGACGAGGAAGTTGCGGCCGATCGCCATCGGCTCGCTCTCGGGATGGTTGATGTTCGACGGGATGATCGCGCGGCCGCGCGCGACTTCGCTGCGGACGAACTCGGCGGTCACATAATCGGGGATCTCGGCGCCGAAATCCTCGCCGTCACGCAGCAGCTTCTCCTTGAGCGCGGCGCGGCCGATATTCTCGCGGATCGCGACATATTCCATCTCAGGGGTGATGATCCCCTTGCGGGCATAGTGCATCTGGCTGACGTTCATGCCGGCCTTCGCGCGGAGAGGCCGCTTCACGACATTGGGGAATGGGGCGACGCCGCCGGCGCGGTCGGGGCCCTTGAGGCCGTTATCCTCGGGCTTCACGCCGCGGCCGTCATAGTCCTCGACATCGCCGCGGCCGATGATCCAGTCGCGGCGCAGCGCGGGCAGGCCGGCCATGATGTCGATGTGCGCGTTGCTGTCGGTATAGGGCCCCGAACAGTCATAAACGCGGACCGGCGGCTCGTTGGCGGTCGGCTCAAGCGCGATCTCGCGCATCGCGACACGGACGCGCATCCCATCTTCCCTTTGGGGCCCCTCGACATGGATCTTGCGCGAACCGCGGATCGGTCCGGTGGTCACCTTCATTTCGGTGCGCGCGGGAATATCGGCCATGTCGAGTCACTCCGTTTTGCGGCTTGCATGGCGGAGGATTTGAGCGGGCTTCTCGCCAGTCCCCCGGACTGGCTGTGCGGCCCACTTCCTACGCCGGTACAATCCGGATCAGGTTCAGCGGGTCGTGGGCATCGCAGCGCCACCTCTCAGCCTTCGGCTCCCCGGGGATACAACAAGTGTAACCGTTGACTGCGCAGTGGGAAAGCCTTTGTTCAGCAAGGTGGCGCAACATGGCAGTGCAGCTATAAGCGAGCCCTATGACCGGCGTGGCGTGTGACCTTGCGATTATCGGCGGCGGCCTTTCGGGCGGCCTGATCGCCCTTGCCGCCCGCGCAGCCCGGCCCGAACGCCGCGTCCTGCTGATCGAAGCGGCGCCCAGCCTGGGCGGGACCCATCTCTGGTCGTTTATCGACAGCGACGTCGGCGAGAAGGAGAAGGCGCTGCTCGAGCCGCTGGTCAACTATGGCTGGCGCGAGTTTGCGGTGATCTTCCCGCGCTACAAGCGGGCGCTGCCGCAGCCGTTCTACAGCATTCGTTCGGACCGATTCGACCAGACGCTGCGCGAGGCGATGCCCGCCGAGAGCATCTTGACCGGGCGGCGGGCGATGGGGGTCAGCGCCGATGGCGTCATCCTCGAGGACGGGACGATGATCGCGGCGCACGGCGTGGTCGATGCGCGCGGGCCCGCCGACCTGTCGCTGCTCGATCTCCATTTCCGCAAATTCGTCGGCTATGAGCTGACCCTCGACGGCCCGCACAGCGTCCGCCGCGCCACCCTGATCGACTCGGCCGCTGATCCGGCCGAGGGCTTCCAATATATGACGATGCTGCCGATCGAGAGCGACCGGCTGTTCATCGAGGATGTCCGCTACGAAGCCCATGCCGAGCTCGACATGACCGATCACGGACAGCGCATCGTCAATCATGCCGCGCGCTTCGGCTGGCGAATCCGCAGCTCGGCGCGCGGTCATGCCGGGATCATCCCGGTCGCACTCGGCGGCAATTTCGAGGAATATTGGCGATCGGGCGGCGAGGGCGTCGCCAAGGTCGGGTTGCGCGCCGCGCTGTTCCATCCGGTCAGCGGCAATACCCTCGCCGATGCCGCGCGCACCGCGCTGATGATCGCCGAGGCGAAGGACTGGTCGGGCGACGCGCTCCACAAGATGCTCCACGCCCATGCCGAAAAATGCTGGGCGCGGCGCGACTATTATCGCCGCTTCGCCGCGCAGATGCTGCGGAACAGGGCACCATCCACGGGTCATGAGATGCTCGAATCGCTCTATACGATGGATTCGGACCTGATTTCCCGCTTCCACGGCATGAAGCTCAGCTTCGCCGACCGGCTCGCGCTGAGCATCAGCGACGGGCCGATGCCGCTGAGCAGCGTGCTGCGACGGTAAGAGATGATCCGATCACTCTGTGTCTTCTGCGGGTCGAGCCCCGGTGTCGACCCGGTCCATGCCGAAGCGGCGCGCGCGCTCGGCGGCGCCCTCGGCCGCGCGGGAATCGATCTCGTCTATGGCGGTGGCCGGGTCGGCCTGATGGGGATCGTCGCCGATTCGGCGATGGCCGCGGGGGTGCGGGCGACCGGCGTCATTCCGCGCTCGCTCGCCGCGCTCGAGGTCGAGCACAGGGGTCTCGACGCGCTCCACATCGTCGGGTCGATGCACGAGCGCAAGGCGATGATGGCCGACCTCGCCGACGGCTTCATCGCGCTGTCGGGCGGAATCGGCACCTTCGAGGAGCTGTTCGAGATCTGGACCTGGGGTCAGCTCGGCGATCACCGCAAGCCGGTCGCGCTGCTCAACGTCGCGGGCTTCTACGACAAGCTGACGGGCTTCATCGACGATGTCGTCGTCGCAGGCTTCCTGCGCGAAGAGCATCGCCACATGCTGATGGTGGAATCCGATCCCGACGCCCTCGTTGCGCGCATGCAGGCCTATCGCCCGCCGCAGCTCGAAAAATGGATCGGACGGGATCAGCGGTGAGTCTCAGCGTCACCCCAGCGAAGGCTGGGGTCCATGACTGTCATCTCACCAGATGATCGTGAGATAGAGATCAGCCCATTCCGGGTTGTTTTTCTCGATCAAGTTGAGCTTCCGCGCGCGCATCCAGGCCTTAATCACCTTCTCCCGCCAGATCACTTCCTGGATCCGATCATAATGCTCAACGTGGACAAGTCGCGTCAGGCCGTGCCGCTTGCGGAAGTCGGAACCCGTGCCTTCGCGATGCTGCGTGACGCGTTTGACGAGATCAGCGGTCACGTCGGTATACAGCGTGCCGCTCACCGCGTTGGTCATGATGTAGACATATCCACCCATCACCCAGACCACCTTGTGTGATGACAGACATGGATGCCAGCCTTCGCTGGCATGACGGGTGAACGCTGTTCATGGGCGGGCAAGGCGCAGCGGGGCAAAGCGCCCCGACATTGACTTCCGGAGCCTTGCCATGCGCCGCCCGATCCTGACGCTCACGTCCCTCGCCCTGCTGAGCGCCTGCGCCACCGTCTCGCCGGAAGCGCGGGTGCGCACGAAGCTGGTCGAGGCCGGGATCAAGCCCCCGGTCGCCGGCTGCATGGCCGCACGGATGGTCGACAAGCTGTCGCTGGCGCAGCTCAGGCAGCTGGGGTCGCTCGGCGGCCTCGCCGGACGCGACATGCGCGGGATGAGCATCGAAGAACTCGCCCATCGCGCCCGCGCGCTGCAGGACCCGGAGATCGTCAGGGTCGTGCTCAAGGCCGGGATCGGTTGCTCGATCGCTTATTGAACCGTCGCCTGTTTTCAGCAGCAAACAATCTCTATCGGGATGCAACAGCGGATTCAGCCCGGATGGGGTTTTCAAGCCCGCCCTTTCATGCTTTAGCGCCAGCCGATCTGATCGGACTCTGAAGGGTTAGGCTCGACCATGAATATCCATGAATATCAGGCCAAGGAGCTGCTGGCGAAGTTCGGCGCCGCGGTGCCCGCAGGCTATGCAGCGCTGACCGTGGAGGAGGCGGCCGAGGCGGCCAGGAAGCTCCCCGGACCGATCTATGTGGTCAAGGCGCAGATCCATGCCGGCGGCCGTGGCAAGGGCAAGTTCAAGGAGCTGCCCGCTGACGCCAAGGGCGGCGTCCGCCTGTCTCGCTCGATCGACGAGGTGAAGGCCAACGCAGCGGACATGCTCGGCAACACGCTGGTCACGATCCAGACCGGCGAGGCCGGCAAACAGGTCAACCGCCTCTATGTGACCGACGGCGCCGACATCAAATCCGAATATTATTTCTCGATGGTCGTCGATCGTGGCACCGGCCGCATCGCGATGATCGTGTCGACCGAGGGCGGCATGGACATCGAGACGGTGGCGCATGACACGCCCGAGAGAATCCGCACGATCGTCATTGATCCGGCCGAGGGCTTCATGCCGCACCATGGCCGCGCGGTCGCCTTCGCGCTCAAGCTGAAGGGCGATCTCAACAAGCAGGCGGCCAAGATCGCCGAGCAACTCTACAACGCCTTCATCGCCACCGACATGGCGATGCTTGAGGTCAACCCGCTGGTCGAAACCACGGACGGCAAGCTGCTCGTCCTCGACGCCAAGGTGAGCTTCGACTCGAACGCGCTTTACCGCCATCCCGACATCGTCGCGCTGCGCGACGAATCCGAGGAGGACCCTGCCGAGATCGAGGCGTCGAAGTACGACCTCGCCTATATCAAGCTCGACGGCAATATCGGCTGCATGGTCAACGGCGCCGGCCTCGCCATGGCGACGATGGACATCATCAAGCTCAACGGCATGTTCCCGGCCAACTTCCTCGACGTCGGCGGCGGCGCCAACAAGGAGAAGGTCACCGCGGCGTTCAAGCTGATCCTGAGCGATCCCGCGGTGAAGGGCATTCTCGTCAACATCTTCGGCGGCATCATGAAGTGCGACATCATCGCCGACGGCATCGTCGCCGCCGCCAAGGAAGTGAATCTTTCGGTGCCGCTCGTCGTCCGGCTCGAGGGCACCAATGTCCAGCAGGGCAAGGACATCCTGGCCGGGTCGGGTCTGCCGATCGTCGCCGCCGACGATCTCGGCGATGCGGCACGCAAGATCGTCGCCCAGGTGAAGGCGGCGGCCTAAGGTTCATATTGCCATTCACTTCCGACCGGGATCCTAATCCCGGTTGGGACATGTACCCCGCCGATGCGGGGGATTAGGTTCACAAGAGAAGGACAGGACAATGAAAATCCTGGTGCCCGTGAAGAGGGTGATCGATTACAACGTCAAGCCGCGCGTCAAGATGGACGGTACCGGCGTCGACCTGGCCAACGTCAAGATGTCGATGAACCCGTTCGACGAGATCGCGGTCGAAGAAGCCATCCGCCTGAAGGAAAAGGGCGTCGCGACGGAGATCATCGCCGTATCGATCGGCGAGCAGAAGGCGCAGGAAACCCTGCGCACCGCGCTCGCGATGGGCGCCGACCGCGCGATCCTGGTGGTCAGCGAGACCGAGGTCGAGCCGCTCGGCGTCGCCAAGATCCTCGCGAAGATCGTCGCGGAGGAAGGCCCCGGCATGGTCATCCTCGGCAAGCAGGCGATCGACGACGACAGCAACCAGGTCGGCCAGATGCTCGCCGCGCTGACCGGCCGGCCGCAGGGCACATTCGCGTCGAAGATCGAGATCGACGGCGACAGCATCAAGGTCACCCGCGAGGTCGACGGCGGTCTCGAGACGGTGAGCCTCAAGTCGCCCGCGATCGTCACCACCGACCTGCGCCTCAACGAGCCGCGCTATGCATCGCTGCCGAACATCATGAAGGCCAAGTCCAAGCCGCTCGCGCAGAAGACACCGGCCGATTACGGCGTCGACGTCACCCCGCGTCTCAAGACGCTCAAGGTCGCCGAGCCGCCGAAGCGCTCGGCCGGCGTGAAGGTCGCCGATGTCGACGAACTCGTCGCGAAGCTGAAAGCCATGGGAGTTGCGGCATGAAGACGCTCGTTTGGGTTGAACATGAGGGTGGCAACGTCAAGGACTCCACCCTGTCCGCGATCACCGCCGCGGCGAAGCTTGGCGAGGTCCATCTGCTCGTCGCCGGGCAGGACGTCGGCGGCGTCGCCGCTGCGGCCGCGAAGATCGCCGGCGTCGGCAAGGTCCATGTCGCCGATGCGGCCGCCTATGCCAACGCGCTACCCGAGAATGTCGCGCCGCTCGTCGTCGAGCTGATGGGGCATTACGACGCCTTCGTCGCGCCGGCCACCGCCAACGGCAAGAACATCGCTCCGCGTGTCGCCGCCCTGCTCGACGTCATGCAGATCTCCGAGATCCTGTCGGTCGAGAGCGCCGACACCTTCACGCGGCCGACCTATGCCGGCAACGCGATCGCGACCGTCCAGTCGTCCGACGCCAAGAAGGTGATCACGGTGCGCGGCACCGCCTTCGCCAAGGCCGAGCGCGAGGGCGGTTCAGGGAGCATCGAGGCGGTTTCGGGTGCCGGCGACGCCGGTCTCTCGAGCTTCGTCGGCGCCGAGATCTCCAAGTCCGAGCGGCCTGAGCTTACCTCGGCCAAGATCATCGTCTCGGGCGGCCGGGCGCTCCAGAACAGCGAGAATTTCCACACCATCATCGAGCCGCTTGCCGACAAGCTCGGCGCCGCGGTCGGCGCCTCGCGCGCCGCGGTCGACGCCGGCTATGTGCCGAACGACTATCAGGTGGGCCAGACCGGCAAGATCGTCGCCCCTGAAATCTATGTCGCGGTCGGGATTTCGGGCGCGATCCAGCACCTCGCCGGCATGAAGGACTCGAAGACGATCATCGCGATCAACAAGGACGAGGAAGCGCCGATCTTCCAGGTCGCCGACTACGGCCTCGTCGCCGATCTGTTCAAGGCTGTCCCGGAGCTTACCGGCAAGCTCTGAGCCGTTACAAGAGAACACTAGGAAGGGGCGGGCAGCCATGATTGCCCGCCCTTTTTCATCAGTATCGCCAACCGGCATTTGCGGTTATGTTTCGGCCCTGGAATGGTTGACTTTCCTTCCAAGGGCCCGGTTCAATCGGCAAGCCTCGCCGCGGACGTCGCGGCGATCCGGCGGATCGCAGCGATCCCCTCGATCCTTGCACTCGCCTGTCGGACGAGCGGTCAGCGGCTTGTAGCGATTGCGCGTGTCACGGGTGATCGATGGGTTGCCTGCGCGGTCCATGACCAGATGGACTATGGGCTGATAGCCGGCACCGAGCTCGACTATCGGACCACCTTCTGCAGCGAGGTCTACGGCACCTGGCGGCCGGTTGTCATCGACGATGTCGCCGAGGACCCGATCTACCGCGACCACCCCACACCGAAGCTCTATCACTTCTCCAGCTATATCTCTGTGCCGATCGTGCGCGCTGACGGCCAGTGGTTCGGAACCTTGTTCGCGATCGACAGCCGGCCCGCCCGGCTTGCGAACAGCGCGGCAGTCACGGCATTCCCGCTGCTCGCCGAGCTCATAGCGCTCGAGCTCGATGCCGGCGAGCGCTCCGCTTCAGCCTGAACGGAATCGGCGCCGGAACATTCCCGGCCGTTCCGGGTTCGAACCATTAACGAACCACAGGGAAACCAGCCATGCTCATTCATATCATCATCGTCCTGATCATCGTCGGCGTCTTGCTGTGGCTGATCAACAATTACATTCCGATGGACGGAAAGATCAAAAGCATCCTCAACGCCGTCGTGGTGATCGTTGTGATCCTGTGGCTGCTGCGGGCGTTCGGCCTGCTGAGCGGCGTCGGCTTCTGAGGTAAGCGCGGGTCAGGGCGTGTCGAAAACCCAGTCGGCGCCGGCCCAGAGCGTCGTATTGCCGACGCTGAGCCCGAAATTGAGCTGACCGGAGTCGTCGCGATCGGTCTGACCGGCATCGGCCAGCCCGTGCATGGCAAAGCCCGATCCTCTGCCCCCCAGCGGACGATCCGGCCCGGCGTCAGCGTCACCCGCTTCTTCGGCTTCGAGCTGCAGACGTTCGACCCGGCGCTGCTGTTCGCGCGGGGACAGGGGTTGCTGCTGTCCTACCCGGTTACCGGCGAGCGGCCCGGCGGGATCAACCCCGGCATCGGGCAAGCGCAGTGCGCCCGACTGCGCCGGACCTGACGGACCACCCGCGCGGCTGGCGGCGACGAGGGTCGTAGCGATCTCGGTGGTGCGGCCGACGACCGCCCGGGAGAGGTTCGGATCGTTGATCGCGAAGGCCGGGCCATTGGCGCCGAGGGCCAGTGCGTTGCCCGGCAAGGACTGTGCCATCGCGGGTAGGGGGGCCAGCAACATGAGCAGGCCGAAATTGCGCATAAGCATCTGCACCATCCCGCACCTCCTCCGGTGGACCTTGCGAGCGAGCCACATCCAGCCGGTCACAAGCTATCGTCGGGACTCTTAATTTAATCTGTATCCGAAACGATGCAGTGATCGTCAGCACAGCCGCCATTTCAAGCGGCCGCCCACCTCCTCCCGGCGGACGGTCGGATCAGCGCGAAGATTTGACCGTGCTCACCACCGGCGCGACCGGGGCCTCGGGGGCTGCCGCCGTCGTCGGCGCGGCCGGCTCGGCGGCCGCGGCGGGCACCGGCAGCAGCGGCCGCTGGCCGTCACCGACGATCGCGAAGGCCGACCAGTAATAGGGGTGGGACGTATTGGGATCGTCCATCAGGCCCCGCTGGCCCATGCGCATCGCGGTCGCGATCGGCGTGCCCGGTGCTGACGTGAACAGGGTGGTGATCAGCCGCTTGGTCGCGTTGTAATCGTCCGGCACCGGCCAGTGGCTGGCGATCACCGTCCGCGCGCCGGCGCCGACGAAGGCGCGGACCAGGCCGTCGAGCGCGAAATTGCCGCCGGTCGTGATGCCCGCCTCGCGGGTCGCGCCGATCGTCGCCATGCCGGCGGTGTCGCAGGCCGAGAGGACCACCACGTCGGCATCGAGCTTGAGGTCGAAAATCTCCTTGAAGGTCAGCAGCCCGTCCGAAGTGCCGCCGCCGAACGAGGTCAGCAGCGCCGGACGCGCCGGGCATTCGGGACGCGGCGCCGTCACCAGGCCGTGGGTCGCGAAATGGATGATCCGGTAATCCTTCAGGTCGGTACGGCCCTCGATCGTTGTATCGGAGAAATCGCCGCCGGTGATCAGCGCCGAATTATCCTTGCCGATGATCCCGCTCGCGAGGAACAGTTCCGACGAGGAGATCGGGTTGTTCCAGTTGCCGATCGGCCAGGAGCAGGGATCGCTCATCGACGGCGGCGGCACGAAGAAGGGGTTGAGCCCCGGCCGGCTGTTCTCACCGAGCCCGATATAGCCCTTCACCGCTTTGGAGGCGGCCACCGAGCGCCCGTCGACATAGGAGCGCGCGCTGACGACGGTCGAGACGTCGCGGTCGCGGCCGAGCCAGGCGACGCCGCGGAAGTCGTAATCGTCGGCATTGGGCTTCTTGAGCCGCTCGAGATAGGCGTCGACACCGGCCTGCTCGATCGGGAGCAGGTTGGCGGGGAGCTGAAGCAGCGGCCCGTCGGGTTCGTAGATGAAGTTGGTGACCTTGTGCAGCTCCTCGTCGACCGGTCCGAGCAGCGACACATAGAGCTGGCGCGCGAGCACGACGTCAAACGGATAGGTCGCCGGCACGCCATTCTCGACCTTCACGACCGAGTCGCGAATCTTCGCGACAGTGTCCTCAAGCTGCTTGGTCGACATGTCGACCCGCCAGGCTTTCGCGACCTCCTTGCTGACGAACATCGCATAGATGTCCTGGGCGACGAGCGTGATCTTGAAATAGCCGTCGCCTGGCTTCAGCGCCTTCTGCAGGCCGCCGAGCGAGATCGTCGCCGGCGAGATAACGCGGTAGCGCGGATATCGGGCGAGCTTGGCCTGGAGCACGGTCTGCTCCTTCGCATAGCGCTCCTTGCGCTGCTGGGCCTCGTCGAGCGCGGCCTGATCGACCACGGCGCCGCCCTGGGTCAGCCGGGCGACGTCGCTGGTCGCCTTGGCGATATAGCGGATCAGCGTCACCGACTGGCGGAACAGCCCCGCGGCCTGATCGTCGCCGCCCGAAAGTTCGCGGGCGAGCAGCGCCTGGGTCTCGGCAATACCGGGGCGCAGCATCACCTGGCTGGCGGTGAACATCCGCGCGACCGATACCGGCTCCTTGGCCGAGCGTTCGGCGAGCAAGCGGAAATAGGGCCGCAGCAGGGTGCGGATCGACGACATGGCGCCCGGGATATTGTCCGACTCGTCGATGATCTGGCGATACATGGTGATCGCCCGGTCGGCCTGGTTGTTGCTCGCGAGGAAGCCGGCAAAGCGCGCCTTGGCGGCGAGCGAGGTGGCGGTGTTGGGCTGCCGGATCTCGGTATACTGGACCGCTTCGCTGAGCAGTTTCTCCGCCTCGGCGATATTGCCTTCGGCGCGCGCGATCAGCGCGAGATCGAACTGCACCTGCGCCCGCAACCCGGCGGAGGCGTTCACCTTGCCTTCGCGGATGCTTTCGGAAATCTTGATGGCTTCGGCGAAGCTGGCGCGCGCCTGCACATAATCCTTGTTGCTGCGATAGGCGACGCCGCGCAGGTACAGCGCCTGCGCATCGAGCATCTGGCCCTGCTCGGTCGGCGAGAGGCCATTGTCGAAGCCGCCGCCGAGCTGGTTGCCCTGGCCGGTTTCGCGGTTCATCTCGTCGGCGATGGTCGCGTCGATCTCGCCCTGCTTGAGCTTGTCGTCAACCGTCGTCTCTTGCGCGATATCCGCCATCGGCTTGGACAGTTCGGCGACCGCTTCCTTCAGCTTCTTCTGGTTGAGATAATGCTGCGCATAGCTGTTGCGGAGACGCCGGCCAAGCACCGGATCGGCGAGCGCGGCCGGGGTCGCGGCGCGCGCGAACAGCGCGTCGGCGGCCGGGAAATTCTCCTGGTTCGAATATTGCAGCGCCTGGTTGAGCAGATATTCGGCGAGATGCGAGCCGGCCTTCGGGCCGTTCGCATCGCGCTCGACCAGCGCCTCGAAAAACTCCGCTGCTTCGGCATAGGCGCCGTCGGCATTGCGGTTATAGGCTTCGGTCAGCGCGCTTTCGCTGTCGAGCGCACCGGCCTGGACACGCGCGAACGCCGCCGGATCGCCGGCCGAGGTCGAGGCAACCTGCACTTCGCCCTTGACCAGCTTGTCGGCGACGAGGGTGCGCAGGCCGAGCTGGAGCGCGCTGTCATAGCCGCCGAGCCCCGACGCGAGATAGGTCGTGCGGCCATGTTTCAGCGCATAAACCTTGTAGGCGAGGTCGTTGGTCGGATCGGTGCATTCGCGGACGATCGCGCCGGCCAGCTCCGGGATCTGCGCCGGCGCCGCAGCCTGGCACACGATCTTGCTGTCATTGGTCGCGATCACCCGCTCGACCGGATCGTCGGTGCCGTTGCGCAGCGCGTTGAGACGCCCGACCGGTGACGCGGCGTCGCGGCAGACGATGCGGTAGCCGCGGTCGAACATGTTCACCAGCGTCGGGCTGACGAGACGGTTCTGCGCGGTGCACATCACGCCGCTCGTGCCGATCCGGAAGCTGTTGCGGAGCGACAGCGGGCCGCCCTGCGCCGCCGGGGCAGCACCGGCGATCGCCGACAGGCCCAGCGCCAGCGAGCCCGCCAGCGCGAGCCCGATCGCGAACCGGTTGCTACGCATCACAGACCACCTCCACCAATGTCGCCCAGGCCATCGGCACCCTGCCAAAGGCTGGTATTGCCCGTGCTGATGATCGGCGTGTCGATCTGCTGATTGTTTGCCACGGCGCGGGTCGTATCGACGAGCAGGTTCGGGTTGCCGACAGCACCGCCACTACCTTCGCCGCCGCTTTCGGCGGTCTCTTCGCTGTCGCCTTCCTCGTTGGACGCGGCTTCCTCGGTGCCGCCCTCTTCCGAGGTCGCGGCGGCGGATTCCTCGCCGCCCTCGCTCGAGTCAGCCGATTCGGAGTCCGAACTCGACTCTTCCGAGCTCGCGCTGTCGCTTGAGCTGTCGCTGGACGCCGAGTCCGAACCTCCTCCGCTCTCGCTGGAGGCAGAGCCGCCTCCGCTGTCGCTCGAGGACGAGGACGAGCTTCCGCCGCCGGAGTCGCCACCGCTGCTGCTCGATTCGGCGGCGGGTGGCGGCGGCGGGGGTGGCGGGGGTGGCGGCGGAGGTGGCGGCGGCGGTGGCGGGGGCGGCGGCGGGGGTGGCGGCGCCGGCGGGGGCGTCGCGACGCTGCCGCCCGCGACGCGGGTGCTCGTCAGCGACGACTGGATGCTCGACGTAACGTTCGTCGTCTCTTGCTTCACCGTATTCACGACCGCGGGCACCTCGATCGGCGGCGGCGGGGGCGATACCGGCGGTGATACTACCGGTGGCGGCGAAACCGGCGGCGATACTACCGGCGGCGGCGACACGGGTGGGGACACCGGCGGCGGCGATACCGGAGGCGGAGGCGGTGACGGCTCCACGACCGGCGGCGGGGGCGGCGGCGGCGGGGGTGGCGGTGGCAGCGGCGGTGGAAGTCGTGGAGGCGGCAGCGGTAGGCCAGCAAAGTCCGACTGTCACCTCCTC
>CANJRZ010000075.1 GCA_947476735.1 Sphingomonadaceae bacterium | reverse complement strand
CAAGGCTGCTGAAACAATGTTCGAAACGAGCCGGGTCGCCCAAGCGGCCTGAGCAAACTACATTCGAAACTCGTGACATCGAAGATAGGCATCCGGTTGAAACGGATGCGCCGCCCTCACACAGGACGTGGGGGAAAATTACCGCTTACTGGGAGCGCCTCAGTAAGCGGTCTCAGATCGCCTTAACAACCATCATTGCGCGGCTGGCCCGGTGCGCGAAATGCGAGAGAAGCGCGACCCCGGGTCAAGCCCGGGGAGACGAAGGGCGGAGCGCATCCGTCTACCCCGTTACCCGCCGCAGCATCGTCGCATGCTCGCCGTCGCGGACCAGCAGCAGGGTGCGGCCGGGTTCGACCAGTTCGGTCAGCTTTTCGAAGGGCTGGCGGATGCCGGGTTCGCCGACATGGATGAAGGTGTCCTCGGCGACACTGAAGGTCAGTTCGCCGCTGAAATCGGTGTCGACGGTGATCGAGGTTGGCGTCACCGCTTTGACCTTTGCGCCGAACGCCGTCGGGTAGGCGGCCGACTGGACACGGGCGTCGAGGCTGACGCGGACCATGTCGGTGGTGTTGGGAAGGCTGCCGTGCGGGACATAGCCGTGCAGCACCAGCACGTCGCCGGGATGGTAATCGGTGGTCGCCCAGCTGTCCTCGGGGACCAGTTCGCGCGGGATAAAGAAGGGGGCGGGGCGGGCGAGATTGTGGATCGAGCCATTTTTGTGCTGGCCGACGGCGATGGCGACACCGCCCTTCTCGCGCGGGAGCGGGGTGAGGGTGGTCCAGACCGGCTTATAGTCCTCGATCCCGGGGGAGAAATGGCCGTCCTGGTGGACCTTGGTGACCATGCCGCCGGGCGCGTAGGTCCGGTACTGGACGTTGGGGACGAGGCAGGGCTTCTCGCCGAGCAGCTTTTCGATCACCGCGAGATTGTCGGGATGCTCGATCAGCCGGCTGCCGATCCCGACGAAATCGTCGCTCCATTCGAGGCCGTAGGGGACGGGCTTGCCGGTCCATTTTCCGGTCGGATCGCCGGGCTCGACAATGCCGTGCCCGGCGATCACCGCGAGCACCTCGTCGCGGGCGCGGACAATCGAGTCCGGGTTCAGCAGGTTGCGGAACAGGAGATAGCCGTTCGCCTCGTAGAAGGCGTTGAGCGCGGCGGGATCGTCGAGGAGATGGTTGCAGCTTTCAAGCTCGCGCTGGGGGACGCGGTCGACATAGACGAGGTCGGTCGCGTCGGGCATGCGGACGCCGTGGTCACTCATCTGTCTCTCCGTCCTTCCTGTCATTTCGTCACCCCGGCTCGGCGATAGCCTCGCCGACCCGGCATCCCGCTTTTCTTTCGGTGTTGGGAAAGGCAACGGGATTCCTGTTCAGCCCGGAACGAAGGGCGAGCGTTCGGCCTCGGAGTTCGCCATCTCCGGTTCGGGGAGCCTGAGCGGGGCGGGCTTGAGCTTGTGGAGCACCGGCAGCACTTCCTGTGCGAACAGGGTCATGCTCGCCTTGGCGTCCTCGAACGGCATGCCGCCATGCGCCGAGTGGAGGCCGATCTCGTCGAAGCCGCATTGCTCGTGGGCGTAGAGGATTTTTTCGATGATCTCATCTGGGGTGCCGATCAGCATCGAGGAGCGGTTATAAGCGCGCTCGTCGTCGCCGCCGCCGGTCGCTTCGAACTTGGAATAGGCTTCATAGCCCTTGACGCCCTTGAAGCTGGCGGGGTCGTCGAAATTATAGTGGAGCGACACGGCCTGGTTGGCGATGACCGAATAGCCGTGTGCCTCCCGGATCTTCTCGGGATCATTACTGCAGCACATGTAGAGCACGGTGCGCGGACGTGCCGGGGCCATGCCTTCCTCGGCGCGGAACTGGTTGAACAGGACGACGTCCTTGGCGAGGTCGTCGATCGCCTTGTTGCCCACGCCCATCGGCTTGATGCCGCGGCGGGCGAGATATTCGAGCGAGCTGTTGGTGGCCGAGGCGCCGTAGAAGCGGGTCGGCAGATCCTTGGTGATCGGCTGCGGGCGCAGCGAGCTGTCGGGGATCTGGAAGTGCTTGCCGTTGTAAGAGAAGCGCTCGGTGGTCAGCGCCAACTCGAGTACGTCGACGCATTCCCGGAATCGCTCGCTGGCGTCGTTGCGGTCGATGCCGAGCGAGTCATATTCGCTGCGGGCGACGCCTCGCCCGAGGCCGATGGTGGTGAAGCGGCCCTTGGAGGCGATGTCGAGATAGGCGATCTGATGGGCGAGCTGGATCGGGTGGTACCAGGGTAGAACGAGCACCATCGTGCCGAACTCGATCCGCTCTGTGCGGGCGGCGAACCAGGTCAGCGTCTGGATCGGGTTCGGTGTCAGGCAATAGGGTGTGCCGAAATGATCGGGCACCCAGATGCCGTCATAGCCGAGCGGCTCGGCGAGATCGCCGATCGCGAAGGCGCGCTCGACATGGCTGCTGTCGGACACTGTTGGGCCGCGGCTGAAGTCTCCTGCCCGGACCCGTTCCCAATCGGTGTAATTGTGAGCGGTGACGCCGATATGGACCTTCACAGTCTTTCCCTTCCGTCGCTTGCGTTCCGGCGTATCTCGCACCGGACCGCCTATGGCCCCAATGAAAACTCATCATAGCCGCATGCACAATGGCCGCTTGATGTTTCAGCCCGCTCCGAGGCGCGGCTTGCCCAGGCTCAGGATCATCACCGCGCCAAGCGTCGTCGCGGCGAACAGGGTGATGAACACGGTCTGATAGGAGGCGGCATTGTCGAACACCGCACCGGCGGCGGTCGGCGCGATGCCGTAGCCCACTGCGTAGATGCCGAGCAGGAGCGAATAGACTGCGCCAAATATCTGTTTCGGAAAATAGCGGCTGACGACGAAGGCCAATATGTCCGCCTCTGCCCCGGCGGCGAGACCGACGAGCAGCGCGCTGACATAAGCCGTCTCGATCGACTGATCGAGCAGGCTCAGCATCGCATAGGCGATCGCGGGCAGGATGAGCCCGAACGAGGCAACAATATGGGGAGCGATGCGATCGAGCAGTACGCCCGAGAGCAGGCGCCCGGCGATCTGGGCGGGGCCGACGATGAAGAAGGCCGCCGCCGCCAGGTTTGGCGAGACGCCGGTGTCGATCAGGATCGGTTGCAGATGGACGATCAGCGCAGAGACGGCCGAGGCTGCGATGATGAAAGAGGCGGCGATCTGCCAGAAGGCGCGCGTCCGAAGGGCGCCGCCGGCGAAGGCGGGTTTCCCGGCCGAGGGTTCAGCGGGCACGGCCATTGTCGCGGGCTCGATGTCTCGGGCGGCGTAGAAGAAATACCAGCAAAGCGGCCAGGCGATCAGCAAGGTCACCAGCCCTGAGAAGAAGAAAATCCAGCGCCAGCCGAGGGTTTCCAGGATTGACAGCGCGATCAGCGGCGCCGCGCCGAAGCACAGGGCCTGTCCCGCGAGCAGGACGCCGAGCGCGGTGCCGCGGTGTCGATCGAAGCGGCTGACGACGGCGTTCGACCAGATCACGGCATTGGCGAAGCCCTGCGTCACCGCGTAGGCGGCCCAGGCGGCGTACCAGCTATAGGGTGACGGGCCGGCGAGGCCTATCGAGGCCGTGCCGCAGGCGACCAGCGGCAATCCGAACAGGGCGATGCGGCGCGGACCGATCCGGTCAACCAATGGCCCCACCAGCGGCGCGAGGCCGAGCGTGCCGAAGGAGGTGAGCAGCAGCCCCGACGCGATCGTCGCGCGGGACCAGCCGAAGGCATCGCCGAGCGGCTTAACCAGCACCCCGACCAGCGTCACCGGGATGACCGCACAGGTCGCGCAGATGATCGAGGCGAACAACAGACCAGCACCCGCGCGCCATTCGCTGGCCTGTTTCATGATCTTGCCCCTCCCGCGCCGCGCGTCGATGGCGGTGCTGGTCCCTGGTTATCCCTGGTTTCGCGGGGCGGCAATGGCGGGGGGACAGATCATAGCATGATGCGGGGTTTTCATTTGGCCGACTTCGGTGAAGCTTATACCCTCGCAGCTCAACAGGCAGGGTGTGACGATGCCGACGGGGAGGCGCTTCGATTGGTTCAGGATGAGGTGAGGTTTGACGGGCGCGCGATGCTCGTCACCGGCGCGGGCCGCGGGCTGGGGCGGTCCTATGCGATGCTGCTGGCGTCGCGGGGCGCGAAGGTCGTCGTCGCCGACAATGGATCGGCGATGGATGGCGCCGACGGATCAACGGACCCCGCCGATGCCGTCGTGGCGGAGATCAGGGCGGCTGGGGGCGAAGCGATTGCCTGTGTCGAGGATATCGCCTCCGAAGCCGGGGCCACGCGGGCGGTCGAGGCCTGTCTCGACGCCTTCGGCCGGATCGACGGGTTGCTTCACAATGCGAGCACCTTGCCTAACCTGGTCAGCGCCGATCAGCTGTCGAGCGAAGACCTCGAACGGGTTATGAAAATCAATCCGTTCGCGAGCATCTGGCTGACCCGTGCCGCCTGGCCGCACATGGTCGCCCGGCAGTATGGCCGCATCGTCTTCACCTCGTCCTCGGGGATTTACGGCAATCTCGGCAACGCGCTCTACGCATCGGCGAAGTCTGCCTGTTTCGGGCTGATGCGCTGCTTCGCGGTGGAAGGGGCGAAGCACGGCATCATCGTCAATGCCGTGGCGCCATCCGTGCGATCGCGGATGACGGAACGCTTCCCCAAATCGCCCTTTACCGACTGGTTCCTCGAGACGATGACGCCGGAACGTGCAGCGGTGGCGGGCGCCTGGCTGATGAGCGAGCAGTGCGATCACCATGGCCAGATGTTCGTGAGTGGCGGCGGCCGGATCGCCAGGATTACGCTGGCCGAGACCGAAGGCTATATGGGCGAGGGCGCATCGATTGAGGAAGTGCGTGACGCGATGCCCGGGATCCTCGCTGACAGCAGCTATTATTTTCCCCGCGATTTCAGCGAACGTGCGGCGAAGATGGATGAGCTTTACGGGATTGGAGCGGGCATCGACGCCAACAGCGATTTCGCGATGGCGCCGATCCAGAAGGACTGATGCTCTTTGCTCCCACACGGTCTCGGCAATAATCATATCAGGAGGGAGAGCCGATGAAGCCCGCTTCATGTCGTAACATCGCGGATCTGCAGCAAGCCGCGCAGCACCGGCTGCCCCGGCCGATCCGATTCTTCCTGGAGGGCGGCGCGGAGGACGAGGTGACGCTGCGGGGAAATGCCGCCGCCTTCGACGATTACCGGCTGGTCCCCGAAGTATTGCGCGACATGGCGGCCGTTGACATCAGTACCGAGTTCCTAGGCCGGAAGGTGGCGATGCCGCTGATGCTGTCGCCGACCGGAGCGAGCGAGGCCTTTCATCCGACGGCTGAATGTGCGGTCTCGCGCGCGGCGGGGCGGGCCGGGGTCATCTACACCTCCTCGTGCATGTCGACCCGTACGCTCGAGGATATCGCCGGCGTCGGGGAGGGGCCGCGTATCTTCCAGCTTTATCTGCTCAGCGACCGGGGCAAGATATCCGAGCTGATCGAGCGCGCCCGCGCGGCGAAGTTCGACGCGCTCGCCATCACCGTCGACGTCGTCGCCCATGGCAATCGCGAGCGCGACCTGCGGACCGGATTTTCGGTCCCTCCAAAGTTGACCTTATCCAGCTGGCTCAATTTCGCGCTCTATCCGCGCTGGTCGTTGCCGGCGATGCGGCTGAAGTTCCAGATGGCGAACTTCCCGCCGGTGCCGGGCTCAGTTGAAGATCCGAACGCCATGACCGCGCGGATGTTCACGAAGAGCTTCACCTGGGAGGATGCGCGCTGGGTGGTCGAGCAATGGGGCGGACCGGTGTTGCTCAAGGGCGTCAGCGCGCCCGCCGATTGCCAGCGCGCGATCGATATCGGCGTCGCCGGCATCATGATCGGTAATCATGGCGGGCGTCAGCTCGACAGCAACGCAGCACCGCTCCACCAGCTGCCGCGCATTCGCGACACGGTGGGAGACAAGCTCAAACTGGTGGTCGACGGCGGCGTGCGGCGCGGGACTGACATCGTCAAGGCGCTCGCGCTCGGCGCTGACATGTGCTCCATCGGACGGCCCTATCTCTATGGGCTGGCGGCGTTCGGCGAGGCGGGTGTGGCGCGCGCGATCGAGATCTTCCGCTCGGAATTCGAGCGCAACATGATTCACATGGGCTGCAACAAGGTCGGCGATATCAAGGCGGAGCATGTGGTGCCGGCGGGGCGGCCCTAAACCAAAAATCCTCCCTGTCCGAAGGACGGGGAGGGGGACCGCCCATAGGGTGGTGGAGGGGTATTCCACCTCGACGTTCATGATTGTCGAAAGGTCGCAGACCCCTCCCCACGCTTCGCGTAGGGAGGATTTGATTAGACGTAGCTGTGCTCAGGATGGCCGCAGCGGGACAGGAAGAAGCCGGCCTCGTCGATCTGATGCTTGGTCTTGGCCTGGATCGCGACGGGCGATCCGGCCCGGAAGTTGATCATGTCCATGCCGCTGGCGCCCGCAGTGAAGGTGTAGGTCGCGTTCTTGGCGACCGACACCGCGGTGCCCGCACCGAGCTTGCGGTTGCCGAGGATGATCTCGCCGCGCGTAACGAGGATGATCTCGTCCTCCGAATGATAATGGAGGCCTACGGTCATGCCCTCGGGAAACCAGTTGGCGTGGAGCCACAGGTCGCAGCTGTCACAGCTCGCATCAGCCATCAGCGCGCTGGCGGCCAGATCGGTGTCGGGCACTTTGCCGCGATTGTCGGGGACCCGTTCGGCGGGGATGAAATGAACTGTGCCGCCCGCCTTCCCAGAGGGCGCCATATTCTCGAACACGGCCAGCCGGGCTTCGTCTGCAGCTGTCATGGTCACCTTGCCGCCATGCTCGACGACCGCGCAGCCGCCGGCGCCAAGCCTATTGCCATCGAGCTCGACGGCACCCGAGACGACATAGATGCAGAGGTCCGCGACAGGCGGCGACCAGCATAGGCGGGCGCCCGGCGGGCTGGCAATCTGGTGCAGTCTGAGCGACAGACCACCGGTCTCGATCACGGTCGAGACAGGGACAGGCGGCTCAGCGGAGAGACCGTCGATCCGCGCGGTGGTCGAGCCTTGCTGGTTGAAATCGGCGACGGTGATCTTTGCCATGTTGGCTCCTCGTCAAAAGAGTAGGTTCAGGCCGCTTTCGCGTGCCCATTGACCCCGACGGGGGCGGTGCCTTTGAGGATCAGCCGGTGCATCAGGCGCGGCTCGTCATAGTCACCGACCGCATAATGGATGGTCGTCCGTTCGTCCCAGATCACGGTCGTATGCGGCTTCCAGGTGAGGCGCAGCATGAAATCGACCGACTGGCTATGCTCAAACAGAAAGTCGAGCAGCGTGCGGCTTTCGGCCTCCTTCAGCTCGACGATCCGTGCGGTGTAGAGTGAGCAGACATAGAGTGCCTTGCGCCCCGTGTCGGGATGGACGCGAACCACCGGGTGGATCACATCCTCATCGGCCATCAGATAGCCGAAGCTCTTGCCCGCCTCGGCGGTCCTGCGCTTCATCCATACTGTGTTGGAGACCGCAGTGAGGCCGTCGAGCATCGCCTGCATCGGCGCAGACAGCGCATCATAGGCGGCACACATATTGGTCCAGCAGGTATCGCCGCCGCGGCTGGGGAGGGTCACCGCATGCAGCATCGCCGCCATTGGCGGCTCCTTCACGAAAGGCTGATCGGTGTGCCACACATCGGTGAGGCTCTTGGCGAGCGAACTCTGGATAATGGTGATGCCGGGGGCAGGCGCCCCGCCCGGATCGACCAGTGGGGTATCGACCTCCCCGAAGCTGGATGCGAAGGCATGCTGTTCATGCGGCGTGATCTGCTGATCGCGGAAGACCAGCACCTGATATTCGTTGAGAGCGGCGCGCAGTTCCAGCGCCTGCCCCGATGAGAGGGGCCTCGCGATCTCGACTCCCTCGATCTCCGCGCCGATGACGCCGGTCAGGGGGGTGATCCGAAGGTCCGTCATGTCATTCTCTCCCAATTATCTTTTCGGTTGAAAGGATGATCGCCCAGTCGGCTGCGCAGGCCCGGGACAGGGCGGCCTTGGAACGCGAGGCCGAGATCATCACGCAGAGATAAATCTCCTCGGGCGTTGCCCGGCCATCCTCCTCTCAACCGGTACAGTGAGCCATGCCTATTGCGGAAGCGCCGAGAGGCCAGTCAAATGAAATGCGTACATATCCCGTCCAGCAAAATACATATGCCGTTATATTGACAGGCTTTGTATTTCTTCCAACTCTCGCGCCTTGAAGAGTCACTTTTGAGCAGGCTGCGATCGGGTGATCTCATCCGAACATGCGGCTTGATCCGCTGTCTGCTGGGGACGGCAATATCTTCCACAATGTTGCTGTGAAATTTTGCGGGGCGACGCATCTGGCGGCGGCATAAATCCTCCCTTCCCTGGAAGGAACGGGGATCAAGAAAGGAAAAGGCTTTGGCAGAGGAGATCGGGGTTGGCATCATCGGCGCCAATGTGAACTACGGGTTCGGGTCGCGGGCTCACATCCCGGCACTGGCGCAACTGCCCGAATATCGACTCGCCGCCGTGGCCACGACCAGCCTAGAGAGCGCCAACGAGACCGCCGCGAAATACGGCATCCCGCTCGCCTTTTCAGATGTCCAGGCGATGGTGAGCGACCCGAGCGTCGATCTGGTTACCGTCTGCGTGCGGGTGCCCGCCCATTACGACTATGTCCGCATGGCGATCGAAGCGGGCAAGCATGTCTATTGCGAGTGGCCGCTGGGCGCCAATCTGGCCGAAGTCGAGGCACTGAGCGCGCTCGCCTCGGTGAAGGGTATTCAGCATCTGATCGGCTTGCAGGGGCGGGGTTCACCGGCGGTCAATTACATGAAGGACCTCGTCGCGCAGGGCTTTGTCGGGGAGGTGGTATCCTGCTCGATGGTCGCGACGCTGTCCGACGCGGGGCAGCGTCCGGCCTTTAATATCTGGGGCTACGAGCACAGTAATGGCGCGGGCACCCTGCATATCCCTGCGGGCCATTGCCTCGACCTGTTCTGCTATGTGGCCGGAGATTTTGCAGAGCTCTCGGCGCTGCTCGACGTGCAGGTGAAGCGGCCGTTGCCTGGCGCGGCGGGAGGGGATATTCGGATCGATACGCCCGACCAGGTGCTGGTGCAGGGCCGGCTCGGCAATGGCGCGGTCGCCTCTGCCCATATCCAGACCGCACCGGTTGCCAGCAAGGCCATGGTCTTCGAGGTGCATGGCACCGAGGGTATGCTGGTTGCGACCGGCGACTGGCTGTGGATGCAGGATATCAATTTGCGGGGACTGCGGAGCGGATCGAAGCCGGCCGAGCAGACCTATGACAATCCATGGGGCAATCTCGGCGCGAAGAACGTCGCCGAGCCTAATGTCCTGACCCCGCTGGCAATACCTGACAGCTATCGCTGGGTGCCGACATCGATGCCCGGAGGCCTGGCCTATAGTGTCGGGCAGCTCTATCGGCGGCTGAGCGATGCGATCCTGAAGGGTGATGACTGGCACCCTGATTTCGCGGTCGCTAATCGCCGGGCCTCATTGCTGGCGACAATCGAGCGTGCATCGAACAGCGGATCGCGGCAGAAGTGCGACCCATAAGGAAGAGGGAGAGCAAAATGGCGGTGGCGACGAGCAAACTCGAATTCTCGATGCTGTGCGAGTTCCGCAATCCGCCCGGTTGGCAACGGCCGTTCCGCGAACGCTATTATGACGCGATCGACCATATCGTCTGGGCCGAGGAGATCGGCTTCGACTGCATCTATTTCACCGAGCATCATTTCGCCGACGATGATTATCTGACCGCTCCGCTGATGAACGCAGCGATCGTCGCGGACCGCACGAAACGCATCAGGATCGGTACCTGCGTGCTGCTTTTGCCGTTGTACGATCCTGTCCGTCTTGCCGAGGAAGGAGCCTTTATAGACCAGCTGTCGGAGGGACGTTTCGAGCTGGGTTTCGGCACCGGCTATATGGCCAAGGAATATGCCGGCTTCGGGGTCGACTGGAAGACCCGAGGCGCGCGCACCGACGAGATGGTGGAGATTATCCGCCGTTTATGGACCGAGGAAAGCGTCACCTTTCATGGCCGGCATTTCCAGATCGAAAATGCGCGGCTCAGGCCAAAGCCGGTGCAATCGCCGCCGCCGATCTGGGTAGGGGGTTTCGTGAAGGCGGTTCACCGCCGGGCAGCACGGTTTGGTGACGGGCTGCTGATCGGCATCGACGTCGTCAACGAGTTCGCCTCCTACCAGGAGGAACTCAAGGCGCTGGGCAAGGACCCGGCGACCGCCAAGGCGTCGGGCGGCCATCAGTGGACCTATGTGTCGGACGATCCCGAGCGAACCTGGGACATTATCGCGCCCTATGTGATGTATCATGTCGATACCTATGCTCGGTGGGGGCAGGAGTTTTATCCGCGCTTGTCGTCCAAGGAGGAATTGCGCACGAGCGGACTTTTGCGGGTTCTCACGCCCGAGGCGATGATCGGGGAGATCAGTGAACTGCGCTCGAAAATCAATCTTGCGCGGCACCAGTTCTTCATGAACCCGGGCGGTATCCCCCTGGAGTTGATGCGCGAGCCGATCGAGTGTTTTGCCAAGAAGGTCATTCCCGCCTTCCGTTGAAATCAGGAGCTTAAGGATGATCCGCGGTATCCATCACGTCACCGTCCATGTGCGCGATCTCGATCGGATGCGGCGCTTCTATATCGAGGCATTTGGGTTCGAGGATATGAACTTCGACGGCGGTTGGTCGAACAGCGCCGAGATCGACTATATCGTCGACGTGCCGGGTTCGGCGGCGCGCAGCCTGATGCTGAGCGCGGGCAACTGTTATCTGGAACTGTTCCAGTATAGTCAGCCGGCCCCCGATAATGCCGCCAAGCCTCTGCAGGCCTACCAGCACGGCTATACCCATTTCTGCGTCGACGTGACGGACATCGAGGCCGAGGTGGAACGGTTGCGCGGGATCGGGATGACGTTCGACCGGCCGCAGGGACCGGGCAAACCGGTCGATGTCGGGATCGTCAAGGCGATCTACGGACGCGATCCCGAGGGCAATTTGATCGAGCTGCAGGAGACGGCTCCGGATTGTGCCTTTGACGCGCGCCACCTGAGCAAGGCGAAGTTGTAAAGTCGGTTCGATCCCATTAGCGCGTGACCCCGGGTCAGGCCCGGCGTGACGATAATTTTAAAGCAGTGCGGCCAGCTCGCGCCAGCTTGCTCGCGCTTCTTCGAGGTCGCCAACCTTCTCGCTCTGGATGACCTGCAAGGCGACATGGTCGGCACCGGCGGCGACATGAGCCTCGACCCGCTCCCTGATCTGGCCGAGGTTGCCCCAGGCGAACAGGGCGTCGACCAGCCGGTCGCTTGGCCCCGAGAAGTCCTCGTCGGTGAAGCCCAGGCGGCGCCAGTTGTTCACATAGTTAGGCAGGGCGAGATAGGTTTCCAGATTGCTGCGGGCGATTGCGCGTGCCTTCGCCGGATCGGTCTCGAGGATGACACCCTGCTCGGGCGCGAGCAACGCATCGGGGCCGAGCTGTTCGCGAGCCCAGGCGCTGTGCTCGGGTGGGACGAGATAGGGATGCGTTCCCGCCGTTCGCGTTCGCGACAGTTCGAGCATTTTGGGAGCAAGTGCCGCCAGGCAGATGTTTTCCCTTGGAATAGTTTGCCGATCGAGCGCGTCGAGATAGTCACTCATCACAGCCAGCGGCTTTTTGTAATCTGCGCCGATGAAGGGCCCGTGGCTGACGCCGATACCGAGCAGGACGCGGGATCGATCGGCGCAGCCTTCCCGCCACCACTGGCCGAGTTCCTCGGCAGGCTGGTACCATAGGTTGAGAATGCCGGTGGCGATGACGCAGTTGCGGGTCGCGGCGAGCATCCGGCTGACCTTGGCATGGACGCCGCCGGTGAGGCCGCCGGGTACCCAGATCGCGCCGAAGCCCAATGCATCAAGCTCCGTCGCCGCTTCGTCGACCTTCGGGGAGTCGCTGAAGCTAAGTGCGCCCGAGACGATGCCGATCCGTCCCAATCTCTTCTTCATGTTCGTCATGGTGCTCTCCCCGGGACGCATGTCAGCGTCATTTCATGGCGGATGGCAACCGCGAAGTTGGGCGGTTATCACTTGCCCGGAGTTGGAGAGGAAAGCGATGACGGACAACCGGCAGGTGAACCGAAGGCGATATCAGCGGCTGGCCTTCGTCGGTTTGCTTTTTCTGTTCCTCGGTGGGCTCTATGCGGCGCTTCACCATGGTCAGGGGGAGCGGCACGCCATCCCAAGGAATCGTTTGGTGTCGTTCGGTGTGACGGTCGCTCCCTACCGGGCGGGTGCACCGCTTCACACGATGACCGTGTATCGCGGGGACAGAGTGGCTTTGCTGATCGAGGCCGAGGTGGCGGGGGAATTGCATCTCCACGGCTATGATCGCGAGGTCGCATTGAAGCCGGGGGGCAAGGCGCGTCTCAGCGTCGAGGCCGACCGCAGCGGCCAGTTTGAAATGGAGCTGCACGAGCCCGGCGGCGGCCATCGCGAGGTCGCCAGGCTGGTGGTCCAGCCCTGATGCGGAGACGTGCGGCGGCTGCGCTGCTGGCCGGCGCGGTGCCGACGGCGACGCAGGCGCACAGTTTCGGAACCCCCTATATCCTGCCGGTGCCGCTGTGGATGTACGGCTATGGCTGCGCGGCGACGCTGTTCGTCACCTTCGCGCTGCTTGCCTGGTTTCGGCATGAGCCGGTGACGCCGGTATCGGAGCAAACACCCGAAAGCTGGCGAATTGCGCCGGCACTGCTTTGGTTGTTGCGGGCGATGGCCATGGCCTTACTGGCGCTGACTATCTGGGCGGGTCTCGCGGGGGTGGACGATCCGAACCGGAACATCGCGATGACGCTGTTCTGGGTGGTCTTCCTGCTCGGTTTGGCCTGGTTCACCTTGCTGGCCGGTGATGTCTATTCCTATACCAATCCCTGGGCTTCGGCAGTCGATCTGCTCGAAAGAGCGGGAATCAATCTGTCCGCCAAACGCCTTCCTTATCCGGAGCGCCTGGGCTGCTGGCCGGCATTGCTACTCTATTTCGCGCTGATCTATCTGGAGCTGTTCACTGCGGCGACGCCGGAGCTGCTGGCACAGGCGCTGCTGGTCTACACGGGGATCACGCTCGCCGGGGTCGGCCTGTTCGGCAAGCGGGTCTGGTTCGACAAGGGCGATCTGTTCGCGGTCTATTTCCGGCTGTTCGGCATATTGGCGCCGATCGCCTGGCGCCGCGACGAGGATGGCCGATGGACTGTCCGGCTTCGATCGCCGCTGCGCGGCGCGCTGGACGAGACGCCTGGCGAGATCGGGATGGTGCTGGTCGTGCTGTTCATGCTGTCCTCGACCGCGTTCGACAGCATCCACGAGACGGCTTTGTGGGTAGGCCTCTATTGGACCAACACGCTTGAGCTTTTGCTGCCGCTCTGGGACGGCGATCTTGGCCGCGCGCAGACGGCGCTGATGGAAGGCTACCGCATCTACCGCTGGCTCGGCCTGCTGGTGTTTCCGTTGGGCTATGTTGCGCTCTACTGGGCGTCGCTTGCGATCGGCCGGAAGCTGGCGCCGACGGTGCCGCCGGCAGGGGAGGCGGTGCGGCTGTTCTGCAATGCGCTGCTGCCGATCGCCATCGCCTATAATTTCGCGCATTATTTCGCTTTTGCGGTGGCGCAGTCAGCGAGCCTGCCCGCGCTGTTGGCCGATCCGCTCGGGACGTCGATAGCGCGGCCGACGCCTGTGCCCGCGCTGCCAATGGGGGTGATCTGGCACCTTCAGGTCGGTGCGATCCTGCTGGGCCATGTCGCAAGCGTGTGGCTCGCGCATCTGATGGCCTTGCGCGCGACGCCGGAAGGGCGCGGCGCGGTGATCAGCCAGCTACCACTGCTGGTCCTGATGGTGGCCTATACGATCTTCGGGCTGTGGATATTGTCGCTGCCGTTGGGCTAGCCAACCTCATCGAACAGGGCCTTTTCGCGGGCCCGGAATTCGTCCGAGAATCGCAGCACCTGGAAGCCGTTGTCGAGGCTGTTGAACCAGAT
>CANJRZ010000074.1 GCA_947476735.1 Sphingomonadaceae bacterium | reverse complement strand
CCTGCATCTCCTGATCAGGATATCGAACGAAGCCGATCAGGCTTTGTGGATAGACGATCTCCCTGGCGATCCCCTCCTGATCGAGATGCTTGTTGCGCACCGTAAAGTCGAAGCCGTCGACCAGACCCGACCGGATCAGCGCGGTGTCGATGTCGATATTGTCGGGATAGATCTGGGGAACGCCCTTGAATCCCATCCGCCAATATTTGTCGAGCCAGACCCTGGGAGCGCGGTCCCTCATGTGCTCGGGGAAGCGCTCGTAGAAAATGTCCTCGATGATCTCAACATGATTGTCTGCGGAGACGACTTCCAGCCCCGCGGGCAGGACCTTGCCGACCGGCTGCGCCTCCCTTTCGTCGATCAGGCCGGCATCTGCCGCAACCGGGCTCTCGAAAGTGATGCGCTCGTCCATGTCGCTCTCCTCAATTGCCGTATGGGCGTACCCAAAGCTCCTCGCAGGTCCGGAAAAGCGTGCTGCTGAAGCGCACCTCCTTGTCAGGCACCAGTTCCATCTTCGGGAAGCGTTCAAGCAACACCCTGAGCGCTACCTCCATCTCGCGCTGGGCGAGGTGGCGGCCGAGGCAGAGATGCTCGTGGCGGCCGAAGGTGATCAGGTTCGCCAGATTCTTGCGGTTCGGATCGAATTTGCGCGGATTTGGGAAAACCTTGGGATCATTGTTTGCCGAGGTGACGGTGAGATAGGTCGTGTCCTCACGGCTGATCTTGACCCCGCCCAATTCGATATCGTCGATCATCAGCCGCGGGATGATGCCCAGCGCCGGCTCCCAGCGCAGCGCCTCGTTGACGACCGCCATCCGTTCCTTCTCGCCCTTCAGCACCATTGCGCGGGCTTCCGGATTGGCCAGCACGGCATAGACCGCGCTGCCGGTGTTCAAAGAGGTACTGTGCCCGCCCGCCGGGTAGAGCGAGCGCAGGAAGGCCATGATCGGCTCCTCTTCGAGCCGGACACCGTCCACCTCGATCTGCAGCATCTGGCTGATCAGATCATCGCCCGGATGACGCCGCCGCTCCTCGAGCAGCGGAATGATGAAGGCACCGAATTCCTTATGCGCGCCGCGCGAGAGATCCTCGTCGAACATATAGGACAGCATGTCGCCGGCGAGCTTGATCAGCCGCGCTTCCTCGGTGACCGGAATGCCGAGCAGCTTGGTGATGACGGTGAAGGGGAAGGGCTTGCAGAAGGCCTCCTTGATGTCGACCTCTTCCATGCCCTCGATCCGGTCAAGCAGCTCGTGGCAGGTCGGCTCGATGATTCCTTCGACATAGGACCTGGCCTTGCCGGGCAGGAAGGAGGGATTCATCATCCCTCGATTGAGCTTATGCTCGTCATCCTTCATCGCCAGCAGCGCGCGGCCCATGAAGGGTTCGGCGACCTCGACATTGTAGCGGGTCACGTCGAAGGCAGTCTTGTCGCGGAAGGCGAAGTCGACATGCTCATAGTCGAGCAGGGCCCAGCCCGGCTTGCCGAAGCCCATGATGGGAACGATCGGGCCATGCTTGCGCAGCTCGGCGATCCGCTCGTGGAAATCGGGAACATAGTCGAGCAGGAAATCGACGTCGGGCATCAGCGGCGCGGGAACGGCCATGCAGTCTTCACCTCTCCAGCTCGCGGCCGGTCAGCCGAAGCCTTTTCCTACTATCGCTTCACCCCGACTTTGTTAAGTCAATCCGCTCAGGATAGACGGGGAACAGGATGGGTCGCGACCTCGAAGGCAAGACCGCGCTGGTGACCGGCGGTGGGCGTGGCATGGGGCGCGGGATCGCTGAACGGCTCGCCGAGGCAGGCGCGCTGGTGGCTCTGCTCGACGCAAAGCCGGTCGATGAGGCCATCGCCGCGATCGAGACGAAGGGCGGCCACGCCTTCCATATCCAGGCCGAGATCGGCCCGCCGGGCGGGATCGAGGCGATGGTGTCGGCGCTCGATGCGGCGCTTGCCGAGCACACCGGCAACACCGGGCTCGATATCCTGGTCAACAATATCGGCGGCGGAATCTATGAGCCATTCGAAAAGACGGGCATCGAGACGCTCGACTGGACGCTCAACCTCAACGTCCGCGTCCCCTTCCTGATCACCAAGGCAGTGGCGCCCCGGCTGCGCGAAGGCGGGCGGCTGATCAACATATCCTCGGCGGGTTCCCGGATCGTCGACCCCGAGATCCTCGCTTATGGCATGGCCAAGGCGGCGATCGACTATTTTACCCGCGCGCTGGCCAAAGAACTCGGTCCCCGCGGTATCACGGTCAACGCTGTCGCGCCGGGCACCACCAATGTCGACACCAATTTCGAGTTCCTGAAGGACCCGGCGATCGTCGACTTCATTGCGAAGGACACGCTGATGGGCCGGGTCGGTGAGCCCCGCGACATAGCAGAGGTGGTCCATATGCTGGCGGGGCCGGCCGGCCGCTGGCTGACCGCGCAGATCATCGACGCATCGGGCGGGTATAAGCTCTAATCGAGCGACTCCACCCCACCACCTACATCCGCCGAAAAGGGCGAGCGCAGCCCGCCGTCGAGCCGGATGTTGCACCCGTTGAGATAGTCGTTCTCGCAGATATGAAGAGCGAGCCTCGCGAACTCGTCGGGGCGTCCGGTCCGCCGTAGCGACGGCACCAGCGCCTTCATCATCGCATTCGTGCCTTCGGTGGCCCCGGCGCGGAACATCTCGGTGTCGATCCCGCCCGGCGCGATCGTCACCACCCTGATGCCCCAGGGGCTCAGCTCGCGCGCCAGCGACAAGCCCGCCGCATCGACGGCACCCTTCGAGATGACATAGCCCGACCCCATACCGCCGTCTGCGGCCGAGATCGTCGAGACGTTGATAACCACCCCGCGCAGCGCCTGCGGAGGAGACTCGATGCGAGCGAGACGCGCCGCAAAGCCGCGCACCATGAACAACATGCCCGCGACATTGGTCATCAGGATTTCGCGGAGATAGTCACCGCTCACCGGCACGCCCTTGGGCGAGACAATATTCCACAGCCGTCCATCGGCGGCCGAGTTGATCAGGATCGTCGGCGTCCCCAGTCGCTCCTCGACCGCGCTGAGCGCTGCCTCGACACTCGCCTCGTCGGCGATGTCGCAACCGATGCCAATTCCCTTCAGGGGTTCGGCTTTTTCGGCAACGAGCGCCTCGCGCCGCCCCAAAAGGGCTACCTTCGTGCCCTTCGACGCGAGCAGCCTGGCGGCGGCATAACCCATGCCGGTACCACCGCCCGTGATCACCGCAACGCGATTTGCGACTTCCATATACACGCTCTCCCAAGCATCACTTCCCGCGACGCATACACACAGGATGGCCGGATGACGCCCGAAAATTGCGAGACCCTGACGATCACCTGCCGGAAGAAGAAGGCCGAAGCCCGCTATCAGCAAGGTGACACAATATTCGAGGCCGCGCGCCGTATGGGCCTGCGCCCGCCCTGCTCTTGCCTCGCCGGCAGCTGCGGCACCTGCATGGCGAAGCTCGTCGCGGGCAGCGTTACAATGAAGCACAATGAGGTGCTTACACCCGAGGAACTGGAAGAGGGCCTGATCCTCACCTGCCAGGCGTTGCCAACCAGCTCCAATGTCGTCGTCGATTATGAGAATTGAGCCATTTTCGGGATGAATACACCCATCGACGGGCAGCTCCGGCGCTTGCATCCTCGCGTCGACTGCCCCCTATAGTGGGAGGCTGACTCGAACAGCGGGAGAGGATGCGATGAAGGTCGAACGACCGAAGAAGCCCGATATCGGAAGCTGGACCGAGCAATACCCTCATCTCGGCACCGCAGATGTCGACTATACCGACAGCGTCTGCCCGGAATTCTATGAGCGCGAGCGCGACGCGATCTTCCGCAAGGCGTGGATCCATGTCGGCCGGGTCGAAGAACTGCCGCGGGTCGGCAGCTATTTCACCAAGGAATATAAGGTCTGCGACACCTCGATCATCGTCGCGCGCGGACAGGACAAGAAGATCCGCGCCTTCCACAACATCTGTTCGCACCGCGGCAACAAGCTCGTCTGGGAGGAATTCCCCAACGACGAGACACGCGGCACGACGCGGGTCTTCCAGTGCAAATATCATAGCTGGCAATATAATCTGGACGGCACGCTCAAGCAGGCGACCCGCGAGGAGGAGTTCTTCAACTTCGACCGCTGCCGCTATGGCCTCGCCGAAATCTCGTGTGACGTCTGGGAAGGCTTCATCTTCATCAATCTCGACCCGACCCCGGAGCAGACGCTCAAGGAGTTTCTCGGCGAGATGGGCGAAGGCCTGATCGACTACCCGTTCCACGAAATGACCCAGGCCTATTGCTTCCGCGCGCATATCAAATCGAACTGGAAGGTGTTCGCCGACAGCTTCGCCGAGGCCTATCACACCCCCTATATGCACGGGAAAATGTCGCCCGAGATGGCCGAGGACATGGTGATGGCCGACGGCATCGCCTTCAAGATGATGGGGATGCACAACACGACCTCGTTCCGCCATGTCCCATCGGACATCGAGCAGGCGACACCGATTGAGCAGCTGACCCAATGCGGGCTTTACGGCCCGTGGAAGAAGCCTGACCTTGGCGGCAACCTCACCCCGCCCGGACAGAATCTCAGCAACCATCCCGACTGGGGGATCGATTCCCACCAGATCTTCCCCAATTTCGCGATCATCATCTGGGAGCGCGGCTGGTATCACACCTGGCAGTTCTGGCCGCTCAATGTCGACGAACATATCTTCGAATGCCGCCAATATTTTGTGCCGCCGAAGAATGCGAGCGAGCGGCTGGCCCAGGAAATGGCGACAATCACCACGCGCGAATATGCGGCGCAGGACGCCAACACGCTCGAGGCGACCCACTCGATGCTCAAGGCCAGGATCAAGACGCATCTGCCGCTGTGCGACCAGGAGTTGGCGCTGCGCAACCTCCATTATCATGTCAACGAGTGGGTGAACGGCCGTCGTCCCGGCGCAGTCGCGGCAGAATGAAGGACGAACGAATGGGCATCTTTCCAGAGCAGTTCGCCGACATCGAAGCGGTCGGCGCGCCATGGGCGCTTGCCTCGTATAACGACCGGCAGGCGAAGCGGCACGCCAGCACGATGGCCGAGCTGGAGACCTTCTACGAGACGGTCTTCCCCCGCTCGCAGGAGGTGCTCGCCTATTGCAACAGTTTCGACATTGACGACTGGCCCGACGAGGTAAAGGCGCTGATGAACATGCTCTATTCGCTTGTGCTGGTCTCGTTCGCGGTCGAGGTATGGAAGCAGCCCCGCGTGCCCGATACAGGCGCTGCCAGCTTCGAAGCCTTCGACGAGCCGGCGGTATAATCAGGAGAGAATAAATGAATCTGGAAAGCGTTACGGCCACCCTGGAGCTGCAGCAGCTCATATCGGATTACTGGCACGAACTCGATTCGAACGGCGCCCGCAACGTCACCGACTATTACACTGAGGATTGCGAATATGTCGCCGGCACAAGCTTCCACCTGAAGGGGCGTGCGGGAGTACGCCAGTTCTATGACGAGCGCGCCAAGCATGTCGCGACCGAGAAGGACGGTATCCGCAACACGCGTCACCTCGCCGCCAATGTCCGGATCGCGCTGAACGGCAAGGACCGCGCTTCGGTTGAATTCGTGATGGTCAACTATTCGGGCGGCGGCAATCCGCCGGTGACCGACTTCACCGGCCCATCCATGGTCTCTGACGTCTTCTGGGAATGCGTCCGGGAAGCCGACGGCAAATGGCGGCTCGCCAGCTTCCGAGGCGCGCCGTTGTTCATTGGCAACGAGGGATTCATCGGTAAGGTGCTCGGCAAGAACTGATCCGGAGAGAGATTATGGCCCGCCTTATCCTGACCAATGCCCATCTGATCCCCGGCGACGGTCCTGGCCGGACGGGGATGACGATCACGGTCAAAGACGACCGCATCGAAAAGGTGAGCAACGGACCGGCCGATGCCGGCCCCGGCGATCGTGTCGTGGATCTTGGCGGCCGTTCGGTGATGCCTGGCATGATCACCTGCCATCACCATGCCGGCTATCATCAGATCGGGAAGAAGCCGCTCGTCGTCGGCTTCGAGGCGCCGCCGGCCTTTCTGGCGCTCGCCGGCGGGCGCAGCATGAAATTGCTGATCGAGGCTGGCTACACCGGAGCGGTCGGCGCCGGCAACGGGTTCGCGATGGACGCCTCGCTCAAGATGGCGATCGAGGAGGGCATGATCCCCGGCCCTCGGCTGGTACCCTGCGGCCGCGGCATCAGTGCAACCGGCTTCTCGCTGGACCATCAGCAGCCCTGGTACTGGCACGCACCCTTCATCGATGTGAAGACTGCCGATGGCGCAGACGGCTTCCGCAAGGCCGTCCGTGAGGAGATCCGCGAAGGCGCGGAGATGATCAAGCTGTACAGCACCGGAGGCCATCTTTCGGTCACCCCCGGCGGCCAGATGGAGATCACCCGCGAGGAGCTCGCCGCCGCGATCCAGGCCGCACATGCGCATGGCGCCAGGATCCGCACCCATGCAAGCTGCGCCCAGGCGACGCTCGAGGCGATCGAGGCGGGAATCGACATCGTCGACCATGCCGATTTCCTCGACGAGGCGGGGATCGAGGCGTTCGTGAAGTCCGGCGTTTTCTTCGTACCAAGCCTGCGCCTTGCCACCGAATCGAAGAAGCACGGCTTCAGCCAGGGCACGCCCGGCGAAATGGAGGCCGAGATGGAGCATATGCGCCATATGGTACCCCTCGCCAACAAGGCCGGGGTCCGCATGGTTCTGGGCGACGATTATGGCATCGTCATCATGGACCATGGCTCGCAATCCGAGGAGCCGGCCTTCTACGTCAACGAGATCGGCATCCCTGCCTTGGACGTGATCCGCTGGGCGACGATCAACGGCGCCGAGCTGATGGGCCGCGGCCATGAGCTGGGCACCGTCGAGGGCGGAAAACTCGCCGACCTGCTCGTCGTCGACGGCAACCCGCTCGAGAAAATGGACCTGCTGACCGACAAGTCCAACCTGCTCGCGATCATCAAGGGCGGCGAGTTCGTGAAGGACGAGCTGTCGCGGATCCCGGCAACGGAGCGGCAGAGGGCGATGGCCTGATCCAGGCCATCCTCGGCTCGATTACGCGAACATGCTGGTGCGCCGGTGCTGCTCGTCGCAGACGTCACCTCGCTTCTTGCCCGCGAGCACCGCGAAGCGCTCCGGATTGCGCGCCAGCATCTCGTCGGTCACCCGCTCCGAATAATGGCCGACCGCATCGTCGCGCTGGTCTCGGATATAATAGCGCGCGAAATAGGTGAGCAGGCTGACCCGGACGCCGGGCGTGGTGCGCGGCCATGCGCCGTGCCAGACATTGCCGTGCCAGATCAGCACCGATCCCGCCGGCACTTCGGGGGTCACCACAGGCTCGAGATCGATCGATTCCGGATACATCGGCGCCCGGTACCAGCGGTTGCTGCCGGGAAGGAAGAAGGTGCCGCCATTGGCCTTGTCATAATCGGTCAGCAGCCAGGTGACGTTGGCGGTCGTCGCATAGGGCGGCAGCGGCGACGGCTCGGGCGTATCGACGTGGAGCGGAAGATATTCGGGGCCGGGCCCCTTCACCACCGCATTCATCGCCGTCATCAGGCAGCTTTCGCCGAGCATATAGGTGACCAGTGCGAGGATGTTGTCATTCATCATCGCCTGCTCGAAGGCGCGGTCGGTGAACAGGATCTCGGGCAGGAACTGGGTGCGGCCGAGAAAGGTCAGGAACGGACTGTCCTGGGTGCCGCTGTCGAGCGAAGGCCGCTCGCCGGACACCTTCGCCGCCTCGTCGAGGATGTGGTCCCGCAGCCCGTCGGTGAAGCCAGCCGGCGCGACCTGATCGGGGGTCAGCACCGTGTAGCCGAAGGTGTCGATTTCCCAGGCGTTCTTCTGGAGACCGAGTTCGGCGATCCGCCCGAGCACCCGCGCCGCGGCGCCGCGATCGTCGACCGGGCCCAGGATCACCGGGTTGCACACCATCGGCCGCGTCATCTCGTTCATGCGAAACCCGCCCTCACTGCGAAATTTCTTCGAGCGCACGGCCCGATGTCCGTGGTCCGAAGACGGTGACCACCGACATGACGATCAGATAGGCGAGCGCGATCAGCATGAACACCCCGCTGGCCCCGTACCGCCCGAGCACGAAGGCGATGATGAAGGCGTTGGCGATCTGCGACATGCGGCTGAACGAATAGACGAAGCCGACCGCCTTGGCGCGGATGCGGGTCGGGAACAGCTCCGCCTGATAGGCATGGTAGCTGTAGGACATGATGTTCTGGAAGGTTGTGAGCAGCATCCCGCAGGCGATCAGCAGCGCCGGCATCCTCGTCGCGCCGAACACCAGGCCCACCGTCGAAAGCACCGCCATGCTGCCGACGATCATCCATTTCCGCTCGATGCGGTCCCCGATCACAAAGCCGATCACCGGGCCGAGCGGCGCGGTGATCGCGATCAGCACGGTAAAGGCCAGGCTCTTGGTGACGGTGATCCCCTGCGCGATCAGCAGCGTCGGCACCCAGTTCAGGAAGCCGTAATAGCCGATCGTCTGGAAGATGTTGAAAACGATCATCATCAGCGTTCGGCGGCGATAGGGTGGCTGCCAAATCTCGCTGTATCGGCCTTGTCGCGGCGCCAGTTCGCAGCACTCGGGCTCGGGCAGCGGCCGGCCATGCTCCGCGGCGACCCGTGTTTCGAGATCGACGATGATCGCCTCCGCCTCGGCGGTGCGACCGCGCTCGAGCAGCCAGCGCGGGCTCTCGGGCAGACGCAGCCGGATATACCATCCGCCAAGCGCCATCGCCGCGCCGATCAGCACCACCCAGCGCCAGCCGTCGAACCCCAGCGGCGCCTGCGGGACGAGCAACCAGGCCAGAAAGGCGCCCAGCGGCACCGCGCAGAAACCGAACGCCTGGCTGCACGCGAAGGCGCGCCCGCGCAGGGATCGCGGCACCAGCTCGGCGATATAGGTGTCGATGATCACGCTCTCCATGCCGAGACCGATCCCGGCGAGGAAGCGGAACAGGTTGATCGTGGCGGCCGTCTCCTGAAACGCCATAAACACCGTCATCACGGTGTACAGCAGCAGCGCCCAGGTGAAGACCGCGCGGCGTCCGAACCGATCCGCTGTCCACCCGGTGATGAGCGTTCCCACCGTCAGGCCGGCGAACAGCGCGGCGATGAAGGCGGCGATGCCGCTCGTCCCGAACAGTCCCCTGGTCGTCGTCTCGAAGAGGCCGCTGGCGGTGAGCCCCGGCGCGATGAAGCCGGTCAGCAACTGCTCGTAGAGTTCGAAGAAATAGGCGATGCTGAGCAGGATTATGATGGACCATATCGTCCGCGTCGGCGGCAAGCGATCGAGCCGCGCCACAAGCTCCGCAGCCCCGCTTCCTGCTACGCCAACCCCATCGCTGATCGCCATAATCCCCCGCCTTTTTGTGCCCCCGTTTGAACACTTACGCGGCCATGCCGGACAGGGAAAGCAGTGAACGGACCCTCGGCGGACCGCGCAGCGGATGTGGCGACTGGGGGCAAGACTGTCCGGTTTGGCGATGTCATCAATGGCCGGAATATGAGATCATTCTTCGCAGCGGCGCTCAACCACAGGCCGTCGGAGACATAACCGGGGGAACTTCTCGATGCGGTTCGGACTGTTTTACGAGTTGCAATTACCACGGCCCTGGCCAGAAGGAGCTGAACAGCAGCTTTTCCAGCAGTCGCTTGCCGAGGTCGAACTGGCCGACCGGCTGGGCTTCGACAATATCTGGGCTGTCGAGCACCACTTCCTCGAAGAATATTCGCATTGCTCGGCCCCGGAAGTCTTCCTCGCCGCCTGCTCGCAGCGGACCCGCAATATTCGGCTGGGCCATGGCATCATGCTGATGCCGAGTGGCTTCAACCACCCTGCTCGCTCGGCCGAACGGATCGCGACGCTCGATCTTGTCTCGAACGGACGAGTCGAATGGGGCACGGGCGAGGCTTCCTCGCTGCTCGAACTGGGTGGCTACAACGTCGGCCTCACCGAAAAGCGCGAAGCGTGGGGGGAAGCTGTCGAGCAGTGCTCAAACATGCTCGCGATGGAGCCCTATCCGGGTTTCGACGGGAAATTTTTCTCGATGCCGTGCCGCAATTTCGTGCCGAAGCCAGTGCAGCGGCCGCACCCCCCTCTCTGGGTTGCCTGCTCTAACCGCGAGACGATCAAGATGGCCGCGCGGCTGGGTATCGGCGCTCTGACTTTCGCCTTTGTCGACCCCGGCGAGGCCAAGCAATGGGTCGATGATTATTATCGCATCTTCAAGGAAGAGTGCGTGCCGATCGGCCATGCGGTGAACCCCAATTTCTGCATGGTGTCGAGCTTCGGCGTCCACCAGGACGCCGAAGTCGCGCACCAGCGATTCCGCGAAGGCTTCCGCTTCTTCCAGTTCGCCGTGGGCTGGCATTATGGCTTCGGCGACCATCGCCCAGGGCTCACCAGCCTGTGGGAGAGATTTCAGACGGCGCTGCCGCACATGCCGGCCGACGCTCCCTCGGAAGGCGGCATTTCCGATCCGGCGGGCCTGCGCCACCATCTCCGCAAATTCCATGAGGCCGGCGTCGATCAGGTCGCCTTCGTCCAGCAGGCGGGCCGGACGAGCCACGCTCATATCTGCGAGGCGATTGAGCTCTTCGCCAACGAGGTGATGGGTGAGTTCCGCGCCGGCGAAGCCGAGCGCGAGGCGCGCAAAGCGGCGGAACTGGCTCCTTATATCGAGGCCGCATTCAAGCGGAAGCAGGGCATGCAGCCGCTCACCACGGCGCAGATCGAGCCAGTCATGGCGCTCGGTCGGCAGATCAACGAGAAATCGAAGCAAGCCGACGGACAACCCAAGCGGATCGGCTGGCGCGATGCGTTGGCGATGGGCGATCAACAGGCAAGCGAGAAAACTCAGGCGTAACTTATCGTCTTTGGCGGGCCTCGGCGGTCTACTTTTCGACGGTCCGCCGCTCTACGTCGAGCAGGGTCTCCAGCCTGATCGTTTCGTGCAGCATCTTGTGGACGGCCTCGCCACCGCCAGCCGCCTTGACCAACTCGTTCGGCCGCCCATGGTAGATATCTTCATAGGCTTTTTTCATCGCGACATAGGAAGCGAGCAGAGGACTAACGAAATCGACAATCAGCTGGTAACCTGCCTCGAAGAGTTCGTCGACGGGCAGGGTCAGCCCCGGCCAGATCATCGACATGTGTGGTCCCTCGATCGCCGCCGCGATCTTGCGAAGTTCGTCCTCCTTCACCGTCGCGACGAAGAGCATGTCGGCTCCCGCCTTCTTGTAGGCTTCGGCGCGGCGTAGCGCCTCGTCGAGCCCGAACTCGCGGATCGCGTTGGTTCGTGCGATGATCATCAGGTCTGGATCGCGACGGGCGGCGACTGCCTCGCGGATCTTGTCGACCATCAATTCCATCGGGATCATATGATCCTTGCCGACATGATGGTGAGCGCGTTTGGGGAGCAACTGATCCTCGATCTCAATTGCCGCGAACCCGGCCGCCTCGGTCATTCGGATCGTGCGGTGGAGGTGCATCGGATCGCCCCAGCCCCCGGTGCCGTCGAGAATCAGCGGCAAGGCGCTGACACTGCCGATCTCCAAACCGGCCTGGCACATCTCGGTGAGGTTCAGATTGGCTTCAGTGTAATATTTCTCATAGCCAAGCGATCCGCCGCCCAGATAGATTGCCTTGAAGCCGGTTTGTTCGGCGAGGGCGGCCTGCAACGGCGTGAGCGCCATCGGCGCAACGATAGGCGCATGCTCGTTCAGCAATGGCTTGAGTGACGGCACCGATCTCTCCTTTGTATTTGGTATCGTTGAAGCTCGATGCGCGATGAACCGTCACCAGGCGTCGAGGATTTCCTGGGTATGCTCGCCATGCTCGGGTGCTGCGCGTCGGATCTCGAAGTCGACACCGTCGACGGTAATCGGCTGCCACAACAGCTCCAGATCGCCGAGCTGCGGCGATTGGACTTGGCGCGTTACCCGGAGATGCCGGACTTGCGGATCGGCGAAAACGGCGTCGATATTGTGAACCGGCCCGCATGGTATGCCATTTTCATTGCAGATCCTGATCCACTCGTCGGAAGATCGCGTAAGCATGATCCCGGCAACGGTCTGGCGCAGGCTGTCCCGGTTCTCGTAGCAGGACTGGAAGGTGGCGTATCGCGGATCCTCGAGCAACTCCCCATGGCCGGTGAGCTGGCAAAATTTTGTGAACATCTTTTGGCCAGCGGCGGCGATGTTCACATGGCCATCCGCCGTCTGGAACAGCCCCATCGGCACCGCCGAAGGATGGTGGTTTCCCTCCTGCGGCGGCACCTTGCCGTCAATCAGCCAGCGGGCCGCCTGGAAATCGAGCAGCCCGATCTGGGCTTCGAGCAGCGAGGTCCTGATCCAGCGCCCCTTCCCTGTCCGCTCGCGCTCGAGAAGAGCCATCATGGCGCCGAGCGCGCAGTACAGGCCCGCCGTGACATCGGTGACCGCGATACCGGCGCGCACCGGCCCCTGGCCGGGTATGCCGGTGATCGACATCAGCCCACCCATGCCCTGAGCAATCTGGTCATAGCCAGGACGCTCTCGATAGGGCCCATCCTCGCCAAAACCCGAGATGCTCGCATAAACGAGGCGCGGGTTGATGCGGCTCAGTGTCGCATAGTCGATGCCGAGCCGGTATTTCACGTCCGGACGATAATTTTCTACAAGCACATCCGCAGACTCGACGAGCTTGAGCAATGCTGCCTTGTCGTCGGCAACTTTGAGATCAAGCGTGATGCTGCGCTTGTTGCGATGCAAGTTCTGAAAATCGGAGTTGTGCCTCACCCCTGTGACGTCGTTGATCCCACTCGGGGCCTCTACCATGATCACATCTGCGCCCCAGTCGGCGAACTGTCGCACAGCGCAGGGACCAGAACGCGCGGAGGTGAGATCGATCACCTTGATATGCGCAAGCGGCAGCGCCCCTGTCATCCCAACCTCCCAATCCATTGTCTTGTGCGCAAGCATCTTCCCCCTTCGGACCAGCCTCTGCAATGCCGAAGGATGTCTGAAAGGCAATCGCACGCCAAATCAGGGTCGCTCAGTATAGCCAGCCATACTGCACGGCATCCTGCCGATGGCGGTCAGAACGGACGGTCCCCCACGATGGTCACGCGTTCGACCCGTCGATAGCCGCGGACATCAGGCATCACCTTATGATGTGTGCTGCGATTGTCCCAGAAAGCGACTGAGCCAGGCTTCCACTCCATCCGCGCTTGATAGTCGGGGTTGTCGGCGAGCGCGTAGAGTTTCTTCAGCAGCATATCGCTCTCCTCCTGGTGCATACCCTTGATCCGGCGGGTGAACTCGGCATTGACGTAGATGATCTTGCGACCCGACACCGGGTGGGTCCGCACAACCGGATGCTCGACCGCAGGGAAGGAGGCATCAAGTGCGGAAATATGGTCAGCTGGTGTCCCCAGCGCGATCAGGTGCTGGCGGAAATTGCTCCAGTCGTGGACAGCAACCAGTCCCGAAAGGAAACTCCGGGTCGCATCATCGAGATCCTCATATGCCGCCGACATGTCGGCCCAGAGCGTATCTCCACCCGCCTCGGGGCAATGGGTGATCCGCAGTATCGACCCGAGCGAAGGTGTCTCACGCCAGCTGACGTCGCTGTGCCAGACTTCTGCCACCTGGGGCTTCTCCGGCGTGCTTTCGAGCGCAATGAGTTCGGGCTTGTCCCCGCCAGATGTGAAACCTGAGAAGCTCGCGAACGGATGAACCTCGAGCGCGCCGAAGCGCCTGCCGAAGGCGAGGTGCTGCTCGCTGTCAATGGCCTGGTCGCGAAAGAACAGAACCTTGTGGGCGACAAGCGTCTGCCCGATCCCGGCGACCTGCTCTGGGCTCAGAGGTTGTGCGAGATCGATCCCCGACACCTCTGCGCCAATGCCATTTGCGCCAGGCTTGACCGCGATCGAAGCCGACGCTGTGGATTTGTGCGGCGCTGCCATCGCGGTTCTCTCCTGAAAATTATTCGACGCCGGGTGCGACTCTTTACCAAAGGTCAAATCAAGACCGGATCACGATGTTGATGTGTAATACCAAGTCCCTTGGACGCTGACTCAACGCGGGGGATTCCCAAAGCGGCCATGATCTGATTCAACATCGCAGGCTGTGGGAGGTATGCGATGGCATCAGCGGTTGGGCTACGGGACGATTTTGACGGGGCTGGTCTTCGAAGGCTG
>CANJRZ010000073.1 GCA_947476735.1 Sphingomonadaceae bacterium | reverse complement strand
GCTCAACACCCGAAAATACCGTAATCCGACCCATAGCCACGCCTCTAACCACGGCGCAAACCACAGTGCTTGCACCGTCGCTAACTTCTCAGGTCAGACGCACGCCGAATAGATGACCGTCGCCGGATGGATACGGAAAGTCGGTGAAACTCGCTTCGAAACTCACTTCACGATAGGTCCGGTATGGAACCTGATCCTCCCGAAGCGCGCTCATCACTTCCCTTTGCCCGTCACCGACTAACGCCGGCCTGGTCATCATGGGGGTTTCGAGCGGTGAAACAACGGGCGGTGGTTGACTAGTCAATCGCTGACTAGACGTCGCCAGCTCATGCGCTTCCAGCAATCGAGCGGCTTCGAGGCGGTTGGAGACGCCCAAGGTCTGGATTGCGCTGCGGAAATGGTTGTCGACGGTCATCGGGGAGATGCCGAGTTCGCGGCCAATCTCCTTCGACTGCTTATGGTGCAGAACAAGGCGCAGGCAATCGCGCTGCCGGGATGTCAGCTTGTTGATAGCCTCGTAGCCCATGACCTAAATCTACCTCATCGGTTGGCCAAGTCGATGCGAAACTTGCGGTGTGTGAAGCTTTCACCTGCTTAAAAGCGGTTAAAGGCCTTCTTGGGCGACGGATTCAAGTCGCACTTTCACTTGGGTAAAGAATTGCAATGACCTCCTGTTCCCGGCTTCCGCCGGGAAGCGTGACCCGGCGGACATCGCCCACAACTGCGCCTTTCAAGGCATTGGCCAGGGGTGAGCGCCAACTGATCCGGCCAGTCGCGGCGTCGGCTTCGTCCTCGCCGACGAGGGTGACGGTTCGCTCCAAACCGTCATCGTCGACGATGGTGACGCTAGCCCCGAAGTAAACCCGTTTTCGGTCCAACTGCTGCGAAGGATCGACGATTTTGGCCGATTTCATGCGGCGCGCCAGATGAGCGAGTTCGCGATCAATCTCTCGCAATCGTTTCCGGCCGTAAATATAGTCGCCATTCTCGGAACGGTCGCCATTACCTGCGGCCCAGCTGATCACCTCGACCAGTGCCGGCCTTTCGGTTCCTAGCAGGCAGTCATAGCGCTGGTGCAATGCGGCAAAACCGGCAGGCGTGATGTAGTTCGATCGCTCGGCGTTCATCGGGGTCGCCGCTGATTAAGAACCTCATAGGCCATTACCGCGGTCGCCACAGCGACGTTGAGGCTGTCGGCGCTTCCGAGCATCGGAATCTTCACAAGCATATCGCATTCGATTTCATATTCCGGTGGAAGGCCCTGGGCCTCGTTTCCGACGAGAATAAAGGTGGGGACGGCGTATCGCGGGGCCTGATAATCGTGAGTCGCATTGAGACTGGTGCCCACCAGTTGTCCGGGGCCGGAGCGGAGCCAAGTCAGAAAGTCGGGCCAGTGTGCAATCGCGATTCGCTGGGTGAATATGGCGCCCATCGTTGCGCGGACGGATTCGACCGAGAAGGGGTCGACGCAATCATCGACCAGGATCAATCCGCCGGCTCTCACGGCGTCACCGGTACGCAGCATCGTACCCAGATTTCCAGGATCGCGTAGTGCCTGAGCGACAATCCAGATGTCTGCTGTTGTCCGGTCGATATTGTCGAGCGACGTGTCGAACTCACGGTAGACGCCGATGACCGTTTGGGGATTGTCCTTGCCGGAAAGTTTGGCGAGGATGTCGCGGCTGGTTTCGATCGCCTCAACGCCTTTCATCTCCACGGCGTCAATAAGGCGTTGTGTTAGAGGATGTTGCCCTCCTTCCCTTGCAAAGAAAATGAATTCGGGAAGATGTCCGCAATCAGCCGCTTCGGTAAGGATCCTCAATCCTTCGGCCAGAAACAACCCTTCCTCGCGCCGATGCTTCTTCTCGCGGAGGGATCGGACGCGCTTGATAAGTGGATTGGAAAAGGCGGTAATCTGGCGGGGCAGGGGACGATCCTCTCTACGTCATCCTGAACTTGCTTCAGGAACCACCATACATGCGGTGGGGATGGTGTGGATGAGAAGATGCAGCATCGGCGAAGCTGACGCAGAAACGGCATGACCGTTGCTGGACGGCTATTCCTCGCCGAATTTGCCTTCGACCAGCTCGACGAGAGCGGCTAGCGCCTTCTCCGCTCCGTCTCCCTGCGCTGAAATGATCACGCTGTCGCCTTTTGCAGCTCCGAGCATCATCAGCCCCATGATCGAAGTGCCGGCGACCTTCGAGCCATCTTTCTCGACCTCGATTTCGGCGCTGTGCGAGCTGGCCAACGTCACGAACTTCGCGCTCGCCCGCGCGTGCAGTCCGCGAATATTGGTGATCTGCACCTCGCGACAGAACTGCGTCATGCGGCAGCTTCTCCGAGTACCTCGGACGCAACCGAGATGTATTTGCGTCCCGCGTCGCGGGCGGCCGCGACGGCGGCCTTGATCTTCATCATCTTCCGAGCGCCTTCCAGGCGGATCAGCATCGGCAGGTTGATACCCGCGATGACCTCAACCCGCCCCGGCTCCATCAGCGAGATGGCGAGGTTGGAGGGAGTGCCGCCGAAAAGATCGGTCAGCAAGATCACGCCGGAGCCATCGTCGACCGCCTTTACGGCCCGGGCGATATCGGCTCTCCGGCTCTCCATATCGTCATCAGGGCCAATGCAGATCGCCTCAATCGCGGTCTGTGGGCCAACGACATGTTCCATCGCGGTCACGAACTCGGCCGCCAGACGGCCATGGGTTACCAGCACCAATCCGATCATTCGACTAACGTTCCAACGCTCCCGATCCCGTGCCTGGCAAGCTACTCTCCCCCGCCTCCCACTTCGTTTGAGTAAGATCGCGGTGCCGGACCGTGGGGGAAAATCCTGCATCGCGCAACCGGCTTGCGAGCGATTCGGCGAAATGGACCGACCGATGCTTGCCGCCGGTACAGCCGATCGCGACCGTGACGTAGCTTTTACCCTCGGCTTCGTACCTGGGAAGCAGCAGGATAATCAGCTCTTCAATCCGTGTCTTGGCCTCTTTGTAGATCGGGTCGGCAATAATATAGGCGGCTACCGCGGGATTGCGGCCGTCATGCGCCTTGAGTTCGGGTACCCAATGCGGATTTCGCAGGAACCGCATGTCGAACATCAAGTCAGCATCACGCGGGACCCCGCGCGAGAAGGCGAAGGACATGACGGTCAGGGTGACGCCAGCGCCCGTCGATTTGCCGAATCGCTGACGCAGGAGGGCCTGAAGTTCATTGGTGGTGAGGCCGGTCGTTTCGATCAGCTCATCCGCTGCAGCGCGGAGCGGAGCGAGCAATTCACGCTCATAGATGATGCCATCCTCGATTGGTCTGTCCTGGGCCAGCGGATGACGGCTGCGAGTCTCCGAATAGCGGCGCGTGATCTCAGCCCCCGATGCGTCGAGGAACAGGATTGAAGCTTCCCCACCGCCATGGCGTAATGAACGGACGCGGTCGATGAGGCGCAGGCAGTCGAAATCGCGTGTCCTGCTGTCGATACCGAGCGCGAGGGGGCGCCCTTCATCGGGGCTGCCTTCGGGTGGATTGGCGGCAAGGAGCCGGTCCAGCAAGGATACCGGAAGGTTGTCGACGGTCTCCCAGCCCATGTCTTCGAGCGCCTTGAGCGTGGTCTTCTTTCCTGAACCGGACATGCCGGTGACGAACAGGATGCGCTTTGGGTTCGATGCTTCGGTCATGGTGATGTTCCGAGCCCGCGTCTCAACAGTGCCTGCTCGGCTTTGATGGCGGCGGAAGTTTCAAATGCAGAAAAGGAGAGTGTTGGAATTTTTACACCGCACAGAGCAGTAGTCGGCAGAATATCATCAGGCAGACGTGTGGGTTTGTTGTCGAGATCGAGCAGCAGGGAGACAGGACCTTCGAAGACATAGGTCATGGTGGCTATGCCAACTCCGCGAATTTCGATTTGTCCTGCTATCCGGTCCGGCGGACTTGCGTAAAGAATGCCATTGCGGGCGACCAGCTCGGTATAATCGTCAGAAACCAACTGTGCTCCGCGGTCGATCAGTCGGAGCGCCAGATCTGATTTGCCCCGTCCCGACTGTCCCGCCAGCAGGAGCACGCGTCCTTCAATCATCACACTACTTGCATGCAAGACGAGTTCGCCAGGCATGTGTCAGCGACTCCACGCAGGCAGTCGGATCATGAACCTCGCGCCTTGTGCAGCGTTCTCGCGGTCGGTGGCGACAATCGTGCCATTGTGGCCCTCGGCAATGGCCTTGGCTATCGCAAGGCCAAGGCCGCTATGACGGCCGAACGCCTCGGTGGCAGGGCGATCGCTGTGAAAGCGGTTGAAAATTGCCTCACGATCCTCGGGAAGTACGCCAGGTCCTTCGTCTTCCACCCTGATGACGACATCATCGCCGTCACGAGTGGCCGCAACTTGGACGAGTCCTCCTGGTGGAGAGAATGAGACAGCGTTTTCCACGAGATTCTCGACGACCCTGGTGAGACGGAAGCCATCTCCAAACACCACTGCCGTACCGCGATGCGGGCGAGCGAAAGCCACCCGGATGTCGCCGTTGAGACCGCGTCCTTCACGGGTCGCCAGGAGTCCTTCGATCATCGTTCCAAGATCGACCGACTCGAAACGCGCGCGAGCGAGTTCGGCATCGACGCGTGAGGCCTCGGCAATATCGGTGATCAGTCGGTCGAGTCGGCCGACATCATCGCGGACGACGTCTATGAGTTGCTTCTGAAGAGCAGGGTCGCTGACAATGCCGAGACTGTCTACGGCGGAGCGGAGCGAAGCGAGCGGGTTTTTGAGCTCGTGCGCGACGTCTGCCGCGAACGCTTCGGTTGCATCGATTCGCTGGCGGAGCGCTAGGCTCATGTCCGAAAGTGCCCGAGCCAGAGTGCCGATTTCATCGCGCCGGTCAGGCAGGCGAGGGACCTGCACCTCGCGCGCACGGCCAAGCCGGACGCGGTGTGCGGCAAGAGCAAGGCGCCGAAGGGGACGCACGATCGTTCGCGCCAGAAATAGCGAGAGGCTGACAGAAACGATCACAACAAACAGAAGAACGACGCTAAGGCGCAATCGTTCGGCGCGCACGATCCGCGTAATGTCTCGCTGATTCTCAGTAGAGAGCAGGATATCGCCACCGCCGTGTGGCTGGTAAATCACGATGGCCGCAAGGATCATCGGCGTGCGGTCGGGGGCACGCTGCACCTCGGTGACGATCTCCTGCTTGCGAGCGGCGGTGAGCGTCAAGGGCCATGCTGCAAGAGTGTCGACGCGGGGTTCGTAAAAATTCTGAGGGCGGTCAGCGCCGACGATCATGTCGATCGAGCGATCGAGGAAGCGGGCGGCCTGTTTTTGCCAATCTTCCACGCTGGGATCGCGCAGGCGATAAGTGGGGCCGGACAGGGCCCAGCTGTCGAATCTGACATGAACCTCTGCCGCGCGGTCTCGCGGCGAGCGGTAATGGTAAATGCGCAAACGAGTGTCGGTAACCGCTCCGAATTTAGCGAGGAGCGCATTACGACCTCTAGCGGGTGTCACACTATAAGCCTCGGCAATCAGCCTGACCTGGGTTGCAGTCTCTTCGAGCCGGGCATCAATCAGTTGCGAACGATAGCTGTCGAGATAGAAGAACCCACCCGCGAGCATCGCTAGCGCGAAGATGTTGACTGCAAGAATACGGCTGGTGAGCGATGTGCGGGCTGCAGCCTCGGGCGTGCCCAGTGCGCTGTCATTCTTCGGCAAAGCGGTATCCCACGCCGTAGAGCGTCTCGATCGCCTTGAACTCGCCGTCGACCTGGCGGAATTTGCGGCGCAGCCGCTTGATATGGCTGTCGATCGTACGATCGTCGACATAAACATCGTCCTGATAGGCGGTGTCCATCAGTTGATCGCGCGATTTAACGAAGCCCGGACGCTGCGCCAGCGCTTCGAGAATCAGAAATTCGGTAACCGTCAGGGTCACATCCTGTCCGTTCCACTGCACACGATGCCGCGCTGGATCCATCTCTAGCCGGCCGCGTACGATTTTTTCGGCGGGGGGCGTATCGGGCTGCCCTTCAATCTCAGCGCGTGCTTCCGTCCGACGCAATATCGCGCGGATTCTTGCGATCAGCAGGCGCTGTGAGAAAGGTTTGGTGATATAGTCGTCAGCTCCCATTGCGAGGCCGAGCGCCTCATCAAGCTCGTCGTCCTTCGATGTCAGGAAGATCGTCGGAATGCTGCTCTTTTCACGCAGTCGCCTCAGCAGCTCCATGCCATCCATGCGCGGCATTTTGATATCAAGCACCGCCAGGTCAGGCGGATTGTCGAGCAGTGCTTTGAGCGCAGCCTCGCCATCCGAATAGACGCGCACCGAAAAGCCTTCCGATTGCAAGGCGATCGATACCGAGGTCAGAATGTTGCGATCGTCATCGACTAGCGCGATCGTGGGCGACATGGGACCGAAAGGCCTCCCAGAATGAAAATTGGCCTTACGCCATGGCCCGGATTTGGCGCACCTTGCGTAGCGCAGCACTGGAGGGGGTTCAACCTATGCTGCGCGCCCCTTTACGATCCCCGGCTTTGAAACTATGCGCGATCGGAAAGATAAGGGCCCGATAGTCGATTCCGCTCGGGGGCGGGAAGGTCAGTTCGAGCTTAGACATTAGGAGTGCCACCGCAACCGGGGGTCACCCGCATAGGAGAATGCAGTGCCGCAGTTTAAGCCCGTTTTTGGTCTCGACCAACAGGGTCTCGACGTCGATGCCAGGCTTCACTGGAATCTGGGTACGGCGCCGCTCGTCGAGCTGGCCGTCCAACGAAGCGAAGGTATATTGTCCAACGATGGCCCGCTCGTCGTCAAGACGGGCGCTCATACCGGCCGCTCCGCCAACGACAAATTCATCGTTCGGGACGGAGAGACCGAGAGTACAGTCTGGTGGGGCAAAACCAACAAAGGAATGACGCCCGAGCAATTTGCCGCGTTGAAAGCTGATTTTATTGCCCATCTGAAGAGCAAGGACACGCTGTTTGTCCAGGATCTCTATGGGGGCTCGCAGCCGACACATCGCGTCAACACCCGCGTCATAACCGAGCTCGCATGGCACAGCCTGTTCATTCGCACGCTGTTGGTGCGACCGGACGCGGCCGATATTGCAGGCTTCGTACCCGAGTTCACGATCATCGACCTGCCGACCTTTGCGGCTGATCCTGTCCGTCATGGCACGCGCAGCGAGACGGTAATCGCGGTTAACTTCACCGAGAAGCTGATCCTGATCGGTGGCACCCGTTATGCCGGCGAGATGAAGAAATCAGTCTTCGGCATTCTCAACTATAAGCTGCCAACCGCTGGCGTTATGCCGATGCACTGTTCGGCGAATATTGGTCCCAAGGGTGATACCGCGATCTTCTTCGGCCTTTCGGGCACAGGCAAGACCACGCTTTCTGCCGATGCGAGCCGAACCCTCATTGGCGATGACGAGCACGGTTGGTCCGATGAAGCGGTCTTCAATTTCGAAGGCGGTTGCTATGCGAAAATGATTCGTCTTTCGCCCGAAGCCGAGCCCGAAATCTATGCGACTACCAAGCGGTTCGGCACCGTTCTGGAAAATGTTGTGATCGATCCCGATACGCGCCAGATTGATCTCGACGACGACAGTCTCGCCGAGAACAGCCGCGGTTCCTATCCCATCGATTTCATACCGAATGCGTCGGAGGAGAATCTCGGGCCGGTCCCTAAGAACATTATCTTCCTGACGGCTGATGCCTATGGCGTGTTGCCGCCGATTGCGAAGCTCTCGCCTGATCAGGCGATGTACCACTTCCTGTCCGGCTATACGGCGCGGGTTGCGGGAACCGAGATCGGCGTCACCGAGCCAACGGCTACCTTCTCAACCTGCTTCGGCGCGCCGTTCATGCCCCGTCACCCATCCATCTATGGCAATTTGCTCAAGGAGCGGATCGCCAAAGGCGGCGTCGATTGCTGGCTTGTCAACACCGGCTGGACCGGCGGCAAGTTCGGTATAGGCAACCGCATGCCGATCAAGGTGACACGCGCATTGCTCAATGCAGCGCTCGACGGCAGCCTCAATAATCTGGAATTTCGGATTGATCCCAATTTCGGCTTCAAGGTGCCGGTGGCGGTGCAAGGGGTCGACAGCAAGATTCTCAACCCGCGCGAGACATGGCCCGATGCGGCTGAATATGACGCAACCGCGCAAAAACTAGTCGGACAGTTCATCGAAAATTTCGCGCAGTTTGCGGAACATGTCGATGAAGGCGTGCGGCAGGCGGCGCCCAAAGCGGCCTGATCAACGCGTTCACGTCGAGGTTTTTTTCGGGAGGGTGTACCGTCCAGGCGGGGCACCCTTCTGTTTTTCGGATGGGCGGAGGGTAGCGGGTGCTGAAGCCGACATTTCCCGTTGATACGCACACCGAAAATTAAGATCGAACAGTTAAACCGATCCGGCAATTTGCTGGGCAGGTGTCATGTACGAATCAAAACCACCTTCGTCTGCTGGCCGTAAGGGCTGGAGCCTTGATGCCTTATTTGGTCGCGGAGCTGAGGCTGATGCGCCACTGGCGGTTGCGGTCATCGCTGCGGAAGAGCATGGCGCCAATGATCTGTTTCCTCGGATTGGCGCGTTCCTGCGCGGGCACCGGCTCGATCCGACGCCGGGAAACTATGATCTGGCGTACCAGTATCTGAGCGGAACTGATCCGGTGTTGGTGGCATCGGTTGATGCAGCGATCGCCAGGGACGGACGTCTTCTCGGGGAGGTCGTCAAACAGATCGCGGAGTCGGCGACCAACCAGGTTTCGTCAGAGCTGCTCGAAAAGCTCATCGATCAGGCGCACCAGAGCATGGTTCTCGCTGCCAGCCTGGTAGGCCAGTCGCGCAGTGATGCGAGCGCTTATGGTAGCGCTCTGGATAAAGGCGCTGCAGCGCTGGATGCGGGCGGCGAGCCAGCCACCCGTGCGCTCGAACTGATGGTCGAAGTGACACGTACCATGATCGGTAAGACCCAGGACGCGGAACGGCGCCTTGCCGAAATGGGTTCAAAGATGGAATCGCTGCAGGGTGACCTGGCAGAGGCGCAGTTCGTCGCAGAAAGTGATCCGCTAACCGGGCTCGCCAATCGTCGCGCGTTCCAGGCGCGTCTCATGAGCGCGATGGCGCAAGCGCAGGCGGAAGACACGCCGCTCTCGGTCGCCTTCTGCGACATCGATTTTTTCAAGAAGATCAACGACAATCACGGCCACGACACAGGCGATCGCATCCTCAAGATGGTCGCCGATGCTCTGTCCGATGGCGTTGGCGAGGACGCGTTCGTCGGGCGGTTTGGTGGCGAAGAGTTTCTCGTATTGTTTGACGGAATCATGGCGCGTCGCGCGGCAATGCGCATCGATGAGATCCGCGATGAGCTCTCAGGCCGTCATCTCGTCTCCAAGACAACCGGCGAACCGCTCGGCACGGTCACTTTCTCAGCTGGGGTGGCGCAGTTGCTTCCCGGTGAAGAAGAAGGCGCCATACTCAAGCGTGCCGACGAGGCTCTTTACACGGCCAAAAATGGCGGCCGAAACCGTGTGGTCATCCACGGGGAGGACTGATCTGAAGCGGGCAGGTATCACGACGGATTGGCGATGTGCCTTCCCGCCGCGATATCGCCTGTGCTTGCATGACGAAAAAGCGTAACGCGGGCTAGCGGTTCGCTCTGCCTCAACTTATATGGCCTCGAATCCTTCATCACCTCGCGGGGATTCGACTACATGGACATCAGCCTTGGCCTCACTTTCGACGACGTGCTCCTGCGGCCCGCCGAATCCGAAGTGTTGCCAAGCCAGGCCGATACCGCGACCCAGGTTACCAAGACGATCAGGCTCCACATCCCGATCCTGTCATCGGCCATGGACACTGTCACGGAAGCGGACATGGCGATTGTCATGGCTCAGCTGGGCGGGTTGGGTGTGCTACATCGCAACCTGACCGTCGAGGAACAGGCCGCGGCAGTCCGAGCAGTAAAGCGCTTCGAGTCGGGGATGGTGGTCAATCCGATCACTATGCGCCCGGAACAGTCGCTGGCCGAGGCACTGGAGCTGATGGCTCGCAACCGTATCTCGGGGATCCCGATCGTTGCGGCAGGCGGCAAGTTGCTCGGGATCCTCACCAATCGCGATGTGCGCTTCGCCGAAAACCCCAGGCAGCCGGTTTCCGAGTTAATGACGAGCCAAAATCTGGCTGTGGTCAAGACGGGTGTCAGCCAGGAAGAAGCCCGCCGCATGCTCCATCAGCGGCGTATCGAGAAGCTTCTGGTAGTGGACGAGGATTATCACTGCGTCGGCCTGATCACAGTCAAGGACATCGAGAAGGCAGTCAACTATCCTGCGGCAACCAAGGATGCGAGCGGCCGCCTGCGTGTCGCGGCAGCCACCACGGTTGGCGACAAGGGGTTCGAGCGGACCCAGGCGCTTATCGACGCGGAGTGTGACCTGATCGTCATCGACACCGCCCATGGCCACAACAAGGATGTCGCGCGCGCGGTCGAGCGGGTGAAACGCCTTTCCAACTCGGTACAGGTTATTGCCGGCAATGTCGCGACCGCTGAGGCGACCCGGGCACTGATCGGAGCCGGCGCCGATGGCGTAAAGGTCGGTATCGGCCCTGGCTCGATCTGCACCACGCGCGTGGTTGCCGGTGTCGGCGTACCCCAGCTCACCGCGGTGATGGAGTCTGCGGAAGAAGCGGCCAAATCGGGCATTCCGGTGATTGCCGACGGAGGCCTCAGGACATCGGGTGACATTGCTAAGGCGCTGGCGGCGGGCGCGGGCGCCGTCATGGTAGGCTCGCTTCTCGCGGGCACAGAGGAAGCGCCGGGAGAGACCTTCCTGTATCAGGGAAGGGCCTACAAGAGCTACCGTGGCATGGGTTCAGTAGGCGCCATGGCGCGTGGCTCAGCCGATCGATATTTTCAGCAGGATATCAAGGACCAGATGAAGCTCGTGCCCGAGGGTATCGAAGGCCAGGTACCCTTTAAAGGCACAGCGCGCGACGTGATTCACCAGCTGGTGGGTGGCGTCAAGGCTGCGATGGGCTATACCGGAGCCAAGACGATCCCAGACCTCCAAAAGCGAGCCCGGTTCGTACGCATCACCAATGCAGGGCTTCAGGAAAGCCATGTCCACGACGTGTCGATCACGCGCGAAGCGCCGAACTATCCGACGCGGTAGAGCGTTGTGACGCCCGGTGGACGGGCACAGGCCGCGATCGATCTCCTCGACGAGATCATCAAGGCTGCGCGCGAAGGAGGCGCGGCTGCTGATACGTTGATCGCGCGTTACTTCAAGACCCGGCGCTATGCGGGTTCGAAAGATCGCAGGGCGATCCGCGAACTGGTTTACCGAGCGATCCGCCGTGCCGGAGATCGTCCAGCCAGCGGTCGTGCGGCGTTGGTCGGCCTCGCGCGCGGAGACGAGGGCCTGGCGAGTGCTTTTGACGGCTCGCCGCATACACCGGCGCCGATCGGCTTGGCAGAACCAGGCGCTCATGAAGGGGCACTACCGACCTGGTTGACGGGGCGAATCGAATTGGCAGAACATGCCGCCTTACTCGAACGCGCCCCGCTTGACCTCAGGGTCGTGAATCGCCGAGCGGACCGGGGAAAGATGGTAGAGGCGTTACCGGGCGCTATCCCCATGCCGTTTGCGCCTTTTGGTCTGAGACTGCCCGACAATATCCCCATCGAATCCAGCGAACCGTGGTTGGCGGGTTATATCGACATACAGGACGAAGGTAGCCAACTCATCGTTGGGGCCGCGCGTGCCCAACCCGGAATGACGGTGCTCGATCTTTGCGCAGGATCCGGTGGCAAGACGTTAGCGCTCGCGGACGCGATGGCAGGCGAGGGGAGGCTGGTCGCGACCGATACAAACCGCGCTCGGTTGAGCCGAATGCGGCCGCGAGCGGAACGCCTTGGTGTCGATTTCATCGAGACCCGACTGCTCAATCCGGGGCATGAGACTGCGGCGTTGAACGATCTTGATACCGCTTGCGATATTGTGCTCGTTGATGCGCCCTGCTCCGGAACCGGAACTTGGCGGCGCAATCCGGAGGCGCGTTGGCGATTAACTCCCGACCGCCTTGCGAAATTGGTCGAATCCCAGTCCCGCCTGCTCGATATTGCGGCGTGCCTTGTCAGGCCCACCGGCGTGTTGGTCTATGCCGTGTGTTCGCTGCTCGACGAAGAAGGCGCGAGTCAAATTGTCGATTTCCTTGGACGAAACCCCGGATTCCGGCCCGACCAGAATATCTTTGCTGCGGGTCGCGATCGCGGGCCAGGCAAGTTGCTAAGCCCTGCCCATGACGGCACCGATGGGTTTTTCGTCGCCAGGTTGGTCCGCGCATGTTAAAGAGCGGGGATGCCCAGTTTGTGGAGATGTTGATGCGTTTTTCGCCTGTTGCGATTGCTATGTCTATGACCCTGTTGGTGGTTTCGAGCGGCGCGGTTGGCCAGAAGGCTGATGATCAGATCAATCCAAAGTCGATGGCTCTGCTGGCGGAAGGCCAGTCAGAACTGACGGCAGGCAATCTGGCGGCCGCGAACGATGCGTTGGAAACCGCGCTGGCGATTGATCCACGCAACCGTGCCGCCTTCGTTGCGTTGGGGCGTGTCGCTCAAGCACAACAGTTGCCGGGCAAGGCGATCCGGATGTACTTTGAGGCACTGTCGCTCGAACCCAATGATTTGAACGCGCTCTCGGCCCAAGGTGAGGCTATGGTCCAGAAGGGCGCACTTGAGCGTGCGCGTGCCAATCTGGCCCGCATAAAGGCGTTGTGCAAATCGGAATGCGCGCCTGCTACCCAGCTTGCCGCGGTAATTGCCAAAGGCCCTCCGCCGGCGGTGGTTGCTGCACAGAATAACGCGAAGGTCCCCCCAAAGGGCGAAGAAAAAAGTGTCGCGGGCCAAAAATAATTTCAAGAATCTTCAGTAAGTATTTGTCCCAAATTGATAAAATCTTCAATTGAAAGTGTCTCGGCGCGACGTTCGGGATCAATACCTGCCGTATTCAGTGCTTCAATGGCGCCTCTAACTCCCTTCAGGCTTTGTCGCAGCATTTTGCGGCGCTGACCGAAAGCAGCCGCCGTCAACATTTCGATTGTTCCGATGGATACTCCTTCAGGTTGACCCGTCGGAACGACATGGATCACCGCTGACATTACCTTGGGTGGCGGGACAAAAGCCGATCGATGCACGGTCATGGCGATAGTGGGTCTTGCACGCCATTGGGCGAGGACCGCGAGCCGACCATATGCTGCGCTCCCCGGTTTTGCCACGATGCGTTCGGCGACCTCCTTCTGGAACATCAGTGTCAGCGAGCGCCACCATGGGGGCCAGGCCTCAAGTGTCATCCAGCGAACAAACAGGGCCGTACCAATATTATAAGGGAGGTTCGAAGCGATATGCGCGCCAATGCCGACCTCGCTGCATTCGTCAATCTTCATGGCGTCTGCGGAGATAACGTGAAGTCTTCCGCCGGAAGCATCGTTGAGTTCTTCCAGCGCTGCGAGGCAGCGAACATCGCGCTCGACTGCGACGACCTGCGCGCCGGCGCCGAGCAGCGCGCGCGTCAGACCGCCCGGTCCCGGTCCGACTTCATAGACTGTTTGGCCGTATAAATCGCCGGGAATCCGTGCGATGCGATCCAGCAGTTGGCCATCGAGCAGGAAATTCTGGCCAAGCGCCTTGTTTGCGCTGAGTCCGTGTCGCGCGATCACGTCTCTCAGCGGCGGCAGATCGGGCAGGGCCCGGCTCATGCGTGAATGAGGCGGTTCCGCGCGGCTTCGGCCGCAAGCGAGATTGCCGCGATCATAGCACCCGGATGGGCCTTGTTCTGGCCTGCGATACCGAACGCGGTGCCGTGATCTGGCGCGGTGCGAACTATGGGCAGGCCAAGTGTCATGTTGACGCCTTCGTCGAAGTGGAGCGTTTTCAGGGGGATCAATGCCTGATCGTGGTAGAGGCACAGTGCACAATCATATTGAACGCGTGCACGCGCGTGGAACATCGTATCCGAAGCGAGTGGCCCGACAATATCGATGCCTTCGCCTCGTAAAATCTCGAGGGCCGGTATGATCAGATCAATCTCCTCGCGACCGATGGCCCCCTGCTCGCCTGCATGCGGATTGAACCCGGCGATGGCCAGGCGTGGACGATCGATTCCGAAATTGCGGGTCAATCCGCGATCAGTGGCGCGTGCTTTGGCAACGATCAACTTCACCGTGACATAGTCAGAGACGTCACGCAGTGGCATATGGGTGGTGATCGGTACCGCTCGGAGCGTTGGTCCAATCAGCATCATCACCGCATTGGCCGAAGCGATACCGCACCGTTCTGCAATGAACTCTGTCTGGCCAGGATGGGAAAAGCCGATC
>CANJRZ010000072.1 GCA_947476735.1 Sphingomonadaceae bacterium | reverse complement strand
GATCGTCACGCGCGGCAGCGTTGCCTCGGGCCGGAACAGCCAGCTTGAGCGGAACCGCAGGAAGTTGGTCATATAGGGCAGGTTGCGGTCGAGCCAGTTCACCTGCGGCGGATAGGGCGAGAGATAGCCCGGCGCCTCGAAGCACCAGCTCGGCTCGCGCTGGAACAGCGTCAGATGATCGACCTGCTTCGCGAGCTCGGGGACGAGCTGATAGCCGGTGGCCCCGCTGCCGATCACCGCGACCCGCTTGCCGCTTGTGTCGAGGCCTTCGGGCCACACCGCCGTATGCACCTGCAGGCCCGCGAAACTGTCGGCGCCCGGCAGGTCGGGGATGTTGGGCCGGTTGAGGAAGCCGACCGCGCTGATCACCGCATTGGCGGACCAGCCGACCGGGCCGTCGGGGCCGCTGGCGCTGATGTCCCACATCTGGGTCGCCTCGTTCCAGGCGACCGAGGTCACCTCAGTGTTGAAGACGATATTGTCGCGCAGTCCGAAATGGTCGGCGACCCATTTCATGTAGCGGCCATTATGCGCCTGCACCGAGAAGGGTGCGGGGCAGGGGAAGTCGACCCCGAAACTGTGGAAATAGCTGCGGCTGGTGGTGTCGAGTCGGGCGCCCGGATAGCGGTTCTCGTGCCAGGTGCCGCCGACCTCGCCATTCTTCTCGATCGCCACGAACGGAATGCCGGCGCGCTTGAGATGCACCGCCGCGTTGAGCCCGGCCATGCCGGTGCCGATCACCGCGACGAGGAAAGCGTCGCGCCTGGCCGGATCGGGCGGTTCGGGCCAGTCATAGCCGCGCGCCATCGGGTCGATCGCGAGCTGCTCGATCCACATCTCGATCTCGGCGTCGGCGATCGGGCTGCCGGCGGCGAGCTCCATGCTCCGGCGCAGCCGCTCGCGCGCGATCGGCACCGCGATCGGCACATCGCCGGCGCCGGCATCGCGATAGGATTTGAGCCAGGCCGCTGTCTTGGCACGCAGCAGCGCGACATGGTCCGGGTCGGACAGCATCGTCACCTCGCCGAGCACGCCGCGCGATTCGGTTGTGTGCGGGATGGCGGCGATCTCCGCGTCGCCCGTCAGGAAATAGAGCAGCCCGCGCAGCACGATCGGGTCGGCATGCCCGACGGCATCGTCGATCGTCGCATCGTCGGCGTCGATCAGCTCCTGCCTTGCCGCCGCAGTGTCGCGCGCCATGGTTCAGGCCGTCTCGAAGGTCATGCCGGGCATGCCGTCGGCCTTCCACGTCTCGATCAGATCGATGAAGGCGTACCAGCCGGGGCCGTAGAACTCGCCGAGCGGCCCGCGGAATTTCTCGCCGCCTTCGCCATTATAATAGCCCGGCGTGCACTCGCGGACTGCACCCATGATGTCGATCGCGGTTTCGCGGATATGCTGCACCCAGGCGTCCTGCGCCGCCAGAGTCGGCTCGACCACCGTCGCCCCGCGGCGCTTCGCTTCGCTGACGATTGCCGCGTACCGTTCGTTCTGCGCGCCCAGCGAGACAGTGTAGCTCGAATGGAGCCCGCCCTGGATCAGCGCCGAGAAGAACATGTTCGGGAAGCCATGGGTCATCGAACCGTGCAGCGTGCGCGGCTCATCGGCCCAGGCGTCATACAGCGAAACGCCGTCTCGGCCTTCGATTATGTCGACCGCCCAGCAGCGGCTGAGCTCGCTGGTGATCTCATAGCCGCTCGCGAAGATGACGCAGTCGACCTCATATTCAATGCCCTGGTGGACGAAGCCCTTCTCGGTCATCCGCTCGACGCCGCGCGTCGCCGACACATCGATCAGCTTCACATGCGGCAGGTTGAAGGTCGGATAATATTCGTCGTTCGAGGTCGGCCGTTTGCACAATATACGGAACCAGGGCTTGAGCGCCTCGGCGGTCGCCGGGTCCTCGACGATCTCGGCGACCCGCGCGCGCAGCCGCTCCATCACCTGGTGGTCCATCACCTCGCGCCGGGCGAGGAACTGCTCGACCGTAAGCTGCGGCCAGCCCTCGGCCTCGAGTTCGACCTGCAAATTGCGGCTGATCTCGGTCCAGATGTCGCACACCATATCCTCGTCGCCGGGGCCGTACGCCTCGAGCATGCCCTTGTGATAATTGGCCTGCCGCGCGGCCTGCCAGCCGGGCTTGAGCGACTTCTGCCATGCGGGGTCGGTCGGCGTGTTGTTGCGTACGTCGACGCTCGAAGGGGTGCGCTGGATGACGTAGAGCTGTTTGGCATATTGGCCGAGATAGGGGATCGCCTGCACCGCGCTCGCGCCCGTCCCGACGATCGCGACCCTTTTGTCCTTCAGCCTGTCGAGCACCGGCTCGCGGCGGCTGCCGCCGGTATAGGCATAGTCCCAGCGCGACGAGTGGAAGCTGTGTCCCCTGAAGCTGTCGAGGCCGGGGATGCCGGGCAGCTTGGGAATATTGGCGGGGCCGCTGCCGAGGATAACGAAGCGCGCGCGCAGATCGTCGCCGCGGTTGGTCTCGATCCGCCAGCGGCTGATGCCGGCGTCCCACTTCAGGCTCCTGATCTTGGTGTGGAAGAGCGCGCCCTCATAGAGGTCGAACTGGTTGGCGATGCGCTGGAAATGCTCCTGGATTTCCCAGCCGTCGGCGAATTTCTTCGAGGGGACATAGCCGGTCTCCTCGAGCAGCGGGATGTAGCAATAGGCCTCATTGTCGCACTGGAGCCCGGGATACTGGTTCCAGTACCAGCAGCCACCGAAGTCGCCTGCGGTGTCGATGTTGCGGAAGCTGGCGATGCCGGCCTTGCGCATATGATAGGCGGCCCACAGCCCCGACCAGCCCGCGCCGAGGATTGCGACGTCGAGCTCCTCCGCGATCGGCTCACGCTCGATAAAAGGGGTGTAGGGATCGGCCTCCTCGAAATTCTCGAAGACGGTCTCGGGGTCGACGAACTGGTCCTGCGCTTCGCGACGCAGGCGCCGGTCGCGTTCGGCGGCATATTTCGCCATGATCGCGGGGATGTCGATCTGATCGGCGGCGGGCACCGGAGTCGGCTTGCACGTCATGGTCAATCCTGTCCTATTTGATCGGGCTCGTATAAAATAGTGGACACTATGTCCATCAAAATCTACCAACAGTCCATATAGTCCGCCATCGCGGTCGGGGGAGGGGCATGAAACATCCGAAATACCCGCATGTGTTCAGTCCGATCCGGCTCGGCCCGGTCGAGATTCACAACCGCTTCTTCTTCGCCCCGCACGGCAGCTCGCTGAACGTCGGCACGAAGCCCTCGGACGATCTCGTCGCCTATACCACCGAGCGGGTACGCGATGGCGGCTGTGGGCTCGTCATCGTCGCGCTGGCCGCGCATGAACGCGCGCGCACCGCTCAGCCGTCGCCCCATCCTGCGGAGAATCTTGCCTCCTTCCGCGCCTATACCGACGCCGTTCACGAGGCGGGCGGCAAGGTATTCGGCGAGGTGCTGTACTGGTGGGGCGGCTGCGGGCAGTGGCAGCCGCTCAGTCCGCCTGCGCCCTCCTTCGGCCCCTCGTCCCGCCATTTCCGTTATCGTGACCGGCCGTCGACGACCCATGCGATGAACCATGCCGAGATTCGGGCGATGGTCGATTCCTTCGGCGCGACCGCGCGTCATATGAAGGAGGCCGGTTTCGACGGGGTGATGTTGCACGGCTCGCACGCGGCGATGATCGAGCAATTTCTCTCGCCCTATTTCAACGAACGCACCGATGAATATGGCGGCAGTTTCGAAAACCGGATGCGCTTCCTGGTCGAGGTGCTGACTGCGACGCGAGAGGGTGCCGGCGCCGGTTTCGCGATCGGAATCCGTCTCAACTGCGACGAGCTGGTGCCGGGCGGCTATGGCGTCGAGATGGCGCGCGAGGTCGTCTCGGCGATTTGCCGGCGGGGGCTGGTCGATTTCGTCGATCTCGATGTCGGGCTCGAGCCCCAGCAATTTCACAATGGCATGCCGACCAGCTTTGCCGACCGGCAATTCTATCGTCCCTGGGTCGAGAAGGTGCGCAGCGCGGCGGGACATGTGCCGGTGCTGAGTGTGCTGGGCCGCATCGTCACGATGGAGGAGGCCGAAGCGGCGCTCGCAGCCGGGGTCTGCGACATGACCGGTGCCGCGCGTCAGCTGATCGCCGAACCCCGCTTCGTCCAGAATGCCCGCACCGGTCAGGAGGAACGGAGCCGCATCTGCATTGCCTGCAACTGGTGCCTTGGCGCGAAGGCCGACAATGCGCAGGGTTGCGTGATCAATCCGGCCAGCCATCGCGAACGGCTCTGGGGGGTGGACAGCTGGAAGGTGCCGGCGACAAACCCTTCGACGCTGGTGGTCGTCGGCGGGGGCCCCGCCGGCCTCGAAGCGGCGCGCACCGCGGCTCTGAAGGGACACAGGGTGGTGCTGTTCGAGGCGCGGGAGCGCCTGGGCGGCGCGCTCGCGCTCTGGGCCGACTTGCCGGGCCGCGATTTCTACCATGAGGCGATCAATTGGTGGGCGGCAGAGGTGCGCCGTCTCGGCGTCGACCTGAGGCTGGGTGGTGCGGCCGACGCAGCGGCAGTACTGGCCGAGGCGCCCGACGCCGTCATCGTCGCGACCGGATCGCTGTACAGCAAGGGGGGACGGAGCATCACCCTCGATGCCGATCTGCCCGGTCATGATCGGCCGTTCGTCTATCGCCCGGAAGATATACTGATCGCCGGTGCCCGCCCCGGCGGCCGGATCGTGCTGCTTGATGGCGAGGGCTATCATGCGAGCGCCGGCATCGCCGAGTTGCTCGCGAGTGGCGGAGCGGAGGTCAGCTATGTGACCGAGGGCTTCTCGCCGATCTCGGCGCGGCTCGCGGATTGCCACGAAGGCCGTTACGCCGTCGAACGCATGAAGGCGGCAGGCGTCCGCTTCGAACCGACGACCTGGGCGCGCGCTATCGGAGACGGCACGGTCACCCTCTATGACACATTCACCGGGGAGGAGCGGGTTGTCCCGGTCGACGCGGTGGTGCTGTCTACCAGCCGGCTGCCGGTGGACGGCATCGCCCGAGAGCTGGAGGGCAAGGTCGGACAACTCTACACCATCGGCGATGCGCTCGGCGTGCGGATGTTCGCGGCGGCGACCTTCGAAGGGCAGAAATTCGCGCGGCTGGTCGGGGAGCCTGATGCTCCGATGACGATCGTCGATGCCTTCTTCCGCCCGGACCTCCCCGAGGTGAACCCGATGCCGGCCGGTGCGGTGCGGTGAACGATGAACAAGATGGCCGAAGCGGCTTCGACTCCAGGAGGGTAAGATCAATGACCGACGCGCTGACGCTCTACGCGAACCTGCTCAGGACGATGCGCCTTGAGGATGACGAGGAGACCGCGAAGCTTTTCCATCCGGACTTCGAGATCCATGAGGATCCCGGCATGCCCTATGGCGGCGAGGACAAGGGCGGCGCGAATTTCCTCAAACTGCGTCGCAAGGTCTATGCGGCCTGGGGTCCGAAATGCCTCGATCTCCAGTTCACCACCGGCGATGCCTCGGGCAGGCATGCGACCGGTTTCTTCAAGCTCACCGACACGCGTCCGAACCGGAAGCGCGATACTATCGGCTATGCCTCGCTCGTCTGGACGTTCGAGGATGATCTCGCTCGCGAGGTCTATGTCTTCTACTATAACACCCCGCACCTCTCGGCGGCGCTGGCTGACATTTAAAGCGCGCGACTGATACCGCCGTCGATCCGCAAAAGCGCGCCCGTGGTGTAGTCGGACAGGGGGCTGGCGAGCAGCGCCACCGCTGCGGCTATTTCCGAGGGTTTGCCGATCCGCTGGATGGGCTGAGGAAAAAGCTGTGCGGTATAGATCGCTTCGCACTCGGCCCGCGTCGCGCCCCAGCCCGGCTGGCCGATCATCGAGTCGATGAAATGGTCGATCCCCGGCGTGTTGATCGTCCCCGGCGCGATGGTGTTCACCGTCACGCCCTGCCCCGCGATCATGTGCGAGAGATTGATCGTGAGATTGTGGACGCCGGCCTTGGCGGGTCCATATTCGAGCAGCTGGCCCAACATCTGGTAACCGGCGACCGAGGAAAAATTGATCACCCGGCCCCATTTCCGCTCAATCATCGGGGGCACCAGCTTCTGGCAGAGGCGGACGGCCGCGACGACATTGATGTTGAAGCTGCGCAGCCAGTCGGACGTGGGGACGGTCGTCCAGTCGGGGTTCTCGGCGCGGATCAGCAGGCCGGCATTGTTGACGAGGATGTCGATCCCCCCGAACGCCTTCAGCGCATCGGCGCAGACCTGGTCGGCATCCTCATCCTTCTCGAGATCGCCAACCGTCACCGCGGCCTTGCCGCCCGCCTTGACGATATCGTTTGCAGTCTCTTCGGCACGAGCCTTGTCGCGTCCATGGACGACAACCAGACAGCCCTCTTGAGCCAGCCTGCGCGCGCATTCGGCGCCGAGGCCCGAGCTGCTCCCCGAAATCAGCGCGCGCTTTCCGGTCAGTTCCAGATCCATCCCGTCCTCCTTGTGAAGCTTGTCATCTCACCGGGCATGGAAACAGCGGTAAACGTCCCGCGTCTTGTTCGCAGAGGGCAGGCCTGACCAAAATTGCCGCGTCGGGTCCCGGCGAGGGATGATGTTTCGTCCGCGAAAAATCATGCTAGAAGCGGCCGCCTTCGGTCCTGGCATCGGCATCGGGCCGTGACCGTCGCCTCACAACCGTACACCGCAGGACAGGCTTTTGCTGATTCGATTTCTCGCCGGATTGATTCTGTTCTGTGCGGGCTCGCTGCCATTCGGCGCCGAGGCCGCGCCCAATCATATCCATGCCGAGCTTGTTGCCGAAACCAGTCGACCCGCGGCCGGCAAGAGCGTCTCGCTGGCATTTGTGATGAAGCCGGACGCAGGCTGGCACGGCTATTGGAAAAATCCGGGCGATGCCGGCATGGAAACGCGGGTTGCATGGACTTTGCCGCAAGGAGTTCGGGCAGGGGAGTTGCTCTATCCCGTGCCCGATCGGCTGCTGATCGCCGGGTTGATGAACTATGTCTACGAGCATGAATATGCCCACCCGCTGCGGTTCGATATCCCGGCCGGGCTGACGCCGGGAACGATGCTTCCGATCCGCGCCAGGCTCGACTGGCTCGCCTGCACCAACGAAATCTGCGTCCCTGAAAAGGCAGAACTCGCGATCGATCTGGTGGTGGGCGACGGGGCGATCGCCTCGGCGGACCGTGTCCGTTTCGACGGCTTCCGGGCGGCGCTGCCGCGACCGCTCGATCGGGCCGCGATGTTCTCAATAGAGAGCGGGCAATTCCGCCTCGCGGTGCCGATTCCGTCCGGGTTGGACGTCGGCGAACCCTATTTCTATCCGCTGGCGGATGGCGTGCTCCAATATGCGCCGCCGCAAACGGTGCGGCGCAATGGCGACCGGCTGGTGATCGAGGCGGCGGTCAAGGCCGGTGCAGGCCCGCGGTTCGTCGAGGGCGTTCTCGAACTTGGCCAGGGTCTGGGTGTCAGCCTCAGGGCGGAGCCGGGGCCAGTGCCGAAGGGCGGAACGGTGATCGCCACAGCAGCGAACGGGTCGAAGGCTGGGTTCATCGCCACCATATTGCTGAGCTTCGGTGCGGCAGTGCTGGGAGGCATCATTCTCAACATCATGCCCTGCGTCTTCCCGATCATCAGTCTCAAGGCGCTGAGCCTGGCGAGAGCGGGCGAGACGGCACAGCATGCGCGCCGCGAGGCTCTTGCCTATGCGGCGGGCGTGATCGTCGTTTGCGCGGCGCTCGGCGCGATTCTCCTGCTGTTGCGGAGCGGGGGCGAGGCGGTCGGCTGGGCTTTCCAGCTCCAGGACCCGCGGGTGAGCCTGCTGCTTCTTCTGCTGGTCAGCACGATCGGATTCAATCTCGCCGGATTGTTCGAACTGCCCAATCTGAGCTTCGGCGGCCGGCTTGCCGACAGCGGCGGGATCGGCGGTGCCTTCTGGACCGGGATGCTCGCGGCGTTCGTCGCGACGCCGTGCACCGGGCCGTTCATGGCCGGCGCGCTGGGCGCCGCGCTGCTGCTGCCCGGTGCTGCGGCGCTGGCGATTTTCGGTGGGCTGGGTCTCGGAATCGCCTTGCCTTTCGTCCTGCTCGGCTTTGTCCCGGCGCTGCGGAGCCGCCTGCCCCGGCCGGGGGCGTGGATGGAAACGGCCCGCAAGATCCTCTCGGTGCCGATGTTCGCCACCGCCGTCGGTCTTGCCTGGATCGTCGGCCGACAGGCCGGCGTCAACGCCATGGCGCTGAGCCTCGTCGCGGTGGCGATGGCGGCGCTGGGCCTGTGGTGGGGCGGCGAGCGCCAGCGGCGCGGGCTCGGCGGCGCGTGGCTGCCGGCGCTGCCCCTGCTGGTAGCCGCGCTCACCCTCGTCGCGATTCTCCCGCAGGAGCGGACCATGGCGACCACGCCTTCATCGGGCGAGGCGTTCAGCGAGGGCAGGCTGGCGGCGCTCCGGGCCGAGCGGCGACCGGTCTTTCTCTACTTCACGGCTGACTGGTGCCTCACCTGCAAGGTCAACGAGAAGGCGGCCATTGAACGGACCGAGGTGTCGGAGGCGTTCGCGCGCAAGGGGATTGTGACCATGGTTGGAGACTGGACCCGCGGCGAGCCGGCGATCAGCCGATTTCTCGCCGAACGGGGTCGCGCCGGTGTGCCGCTATACCTCTTCTATCCTGCGGGCGGCGGCGAGCCGGTCGAGTTGCCCCAGGTGCTAACGCCATCGATGCTCGTCGAACTTCAGTAATCGCAGCGCGTCAGCGTTCGTAGATCATATCGCTCCAGATCAGTCGTTCACGGTAACGATCGAAAGAATTGCCGCAGGTCGGCGATCACCCCTTCCGGTTCTTCCATCGGCGCGAAATGGCCGCCGGCGGCCAGCTCGTTCCAGCTTACCAGGTTGAAGATCCGTTCCAGCCATTTGCGCGGCGCCAGGACGATGTCGCCCGGCATGTGGAGAAAGCCCACCGGCACATCGACCAGCCTTGGACGGTTATGGACCGGCTTCCAGGGATCATGAGCGGCCTCGTAATAATAGCGCATCGTCGTGCCGATCGACTGGGTGATCCAGTAGATCATGATCGTGTCGATGAGCTCTTTCTTGCTGAAGCGCGATTCGACATCGCCACCGCTGTCGCTCCACGTCCGCCGCTTCTCGAGAATCCAGGACAGCAGCCCGATCGGTGAATCGTTGAGCGCGTGGGCAAGGGTCATCGGCTTGGTCGAGTGCAGCGCCATATAGGCGCTCTCGGCCTGCGCAAAATTCCGGGTGCGAACAAGCATATGCTGTTCGTCAGGCGCGAAATCCTCCTCCGGGATCATCACCCCCGAGAATACGTCGAGCGGCACGGCAAGATGGACGTGCATGCCGGTGATCCTGTCGGGATATTTGTGCGCCATCTGGAAGGACAGCATGGCGCCGAAGTCCCCGCCATGGGTGGCGAAGCGGGGATAGCCGAGCTGGTCCATCAGCTTCACCCAGAGATCGGGTGTATTGTGGAAATGCAACCCTGGCTTGCGCAGCGGGGTCGAGAAACCGAAGCCGGGGAGCGACGGGACGACGACATCGAAGGCGTCAGCGGGATCTCCGCCATGCGCTGCCGGATCGGCAAGCGGACCAATGATCTTCTGCATGTCCCAGAAGGTCCAGGGCCAGCCATGGTTCAGGATGATTGGCCGGGGATTCGGTCCCCGTCCCTTCACATGGATGAAGTGGATCGGGACATCGTCGATGACGGTCCTGAAATGAGGAAATGCATTGATCTCGCGTTCGGTTGCCCGCCAGTCATAGTCGTTTTTCCAATAAGCGACGAGCTGCTGCAGATAGGTGCCACTGGTGCCATAGGACCAGTCGTCATTGGCGAAATCCTCTGCAAAACGGGCGCGCTCCAGCCGCGCCTGCAGATCGTCGAGCACTAGCTGCGGCACATCGATCCTGAACGGTGTCGCAGTCATTTGCCTTTGCCTTCCGGCGCGCGCGCGTCGTGAGCAGCGGTGCGGATATAGTGACGGATATCCTCGAGCTGTGCCGGGGACAGGTCGCCAAACCCTGCCATGCCGTTGTCTTTGAGCACTCCGTCGCGAACCACCGCCGTAAAGGCATCGGCCGACAGGGGTACCGGCGAACGCCTCAGGTCGGGGGCGTGTGTCGCGGAGATCACCGCCGCTCCGTGGCACAGAACGCAATGGGACAGGTAGACGCCCATGCCCCTATTGGCCTGAGCAGAGTCGGGCCTGAAATCGGGATCGGCTGGGAAGGGGCGCGGCGTTGCCTTGGTTGTCGGCAGCTTCGCCTTGCCACCTAGCGCGAAGGTAAGCAGTCGCCGCTTCTGGGTCGCCGGGTCTACGCCATATTTCTCGATCATCGGCCCCCAGGCGGCCATGGTCGTGCCGAGCCCGGTGAGGATCGACACATATTGCCTGCCGCCGACGCTGTATGAGATCGGCGGCGCCAGAATCGGCGTGCCGGTGTCGAAGGACCAGACGAGCTTGCCGGTTGCTGCATCATAGCCGCGGAATTTGCCGTCGACCGTTCCCTGGAAAACGAGCCCGCCGGCTGTCGCCATCACCCCGCCATTGGCCGGGGTCGGATATTCGACCCGCCAAACCTGCTTCTGGGCGACCGGGTCCCAGGCGACGAGCGATCCGGCCGGGACATGGCCAGGGGCTATTCCGACCGCCACCGTGGCGCCGGCGATATAACCTGCTTCAGGGTTCAGGCTGAACAGATCGGGCGGATCGCTGACCACGAATCCCATGTGGATCGCGGGAATATAGACGAGGTTGGTCGCCGGGCTGAACGACATGGGCGGCCAGCTATGGGCTCCCGCAGAAGACGGCCAGAGTTCGAAGCTTTTTCCATTCTCGAAGAATGCGTCCGGATGGCGCTTTGGCGCGCCCGTAACGGGATCTACCGAGCCCCAGCTCACTTTCTCATAGGGCTTGGCTGACACGAACTGTCCGGTCTGCCGGTCGATCACATAGAGATGACCGTTCTTCGGCGCCGTCATCAGCACCTTGCGATGGACTCCGCCGATCGTCAGATCGGCCAGTTCGATGTCCATCGCCGAGTTGTAATCCCAGCTATCACCGGGATCGACTTGATAGTGCCAGCGATAGGCCCCCGTCTTTGCATCGACCGCAACGATCGAACTGAGGAACAGGTTGTCGCCTTGACCGGCGCTGCGCAGTTTCCGATTCCACGGCCAGCCATTGCCGGTACCGAGATAGAGAAGGCCAAGGTCGGGGTCGTAGGACATGGCGTTCCAGACGGCTCCACCGCCGCCATATTTCCACCATTCGCCGGCCCAGCTTGCGGCAGCCAGCCTTGTAGTCTCGTCAGTGTCGACAGCCGGGTTCCCCGGGACGGTGTAGAAGCGCCAGGCCTGCTTGCCGGTCTCGGCGTCATAGGCGGTGACATAACCGCGTATCTTGCCGATGTCCGAGCCAAAACCGACCACCACCTTGCCGTCGAAGATCCGCGGCGCGCCCGAAATATACCACGGATTTTGCGGGTCGAAGGTCTGCGCGCTCCACAGCTCCTTGCCGGTCTTGGCATCGAGCGCAATCAGCCGGCCGTCATGCGTACCGGTGTAGATTTTCCCGTTCCATGAAGTGATGCCGCGGCTGCCCCAGCCAATCCGAAGTCCAGGGCCCGATTTCTTTGCGGCCTTCGGATCGTATCGCCACAGCAGCTTACCGGTGCGCGCATCGACCGCGTGGACGATGCTGAACCCGGCGCCGAAATAGACGATCCCGTCGACCGCGATCGGCTGCGTCGCACTGTTGATCTGATCGAGATCATAGGTGGAGACGAGACCCAGCCGGCTGGCCGAGTTCCGGTCGATTTGGGCGAGCGGGCTGTAATGCTGCTCGCCGAAGGTGCGGCCATAGCCGGGCCAGTCGGCGCCGTCGCTTCTGTCGAGATAGCGCGCGGCAGGCGGGGGAGCCGCAGCTTTGGGGGCTGCGCCGGTCATCGCTGATGCTCCGAGCGCGAGGCCGATTGCCAGCCCCGCCGTCCAAGTCCTGTTCATTGGCCTCTCCCTGCCTTTGCACCTTTCTTAGCTCAGCAACGCCTGCGACGGAATGAGCTGGATGGCCATACTTGGCGGAATGGCATCCGCGCGGTTATGCAGGTCGGCTTAGGCAGAGGATTCCGGCAGATGCAGTTGCTAACCGAAATGGCGCTTCCCTTTTTGGATGTCGATGCGCCCGAGTTTCACAAGGACCCGTTCCGCTTCGCGGACGAGGCTCGCAAGGAACATCCGTGGCTGGCCCGGTTCAGCCATGGCTACGTCATCCACGGTTATCAGGCGGCCCGCGACCTCGCTGTGCGCGACGAGGATCTGCAGCTCAGTTTCTCGCAGGTCGTCGATTTCCATCAAGGTCGAGATACGCCGTGGGGCGAGTTCATGATCGACATGCTCATGACGAGCCCGGCCGCGAAGCATAAACGGCTGCGCGACAGCGTCGCCGCGGGATTCACGCCGCGCCGGGCGAACCAGATCCGGCCAATGGTGCGCGAGGTGGTGGGTGATCTGCTCGACAGATGGGCGCCCCGCGGAGCGTTCGACTTCGCCGATTTTGCTGCCAATTATCCGGTGGCGGTGATGTGCGGGTTGCTTGGCATTTCGGCTGCGTCCGTCGCGGGGCTTCGCCAGTCGCTCGACGACCATATGAGCTCGCTCACCTTCAAGCCCGACATATGGCCGAAGATTGAGGCCGCCTATCGGGAGATGGATGGCTTCGTTCGCAGCGTCATCGCCGAGCGCGAAAAGAGCGGGAAGACAGAGGATGGCTCGGAGCTCGATGCCTTCATCAACGCCAAAAATGCCGGACAAATGGACGAGACCGAACTGCGTTTCATGCTGCTGACGTTCGTGGTCGCCGGCTATGACACGTCGAAAAACATGCTGGCGATGATCGTACACACGCTGCTCGATCACCCCGAAATGTGGGATCACTGCGCCGATGACATCGGTTATTGCGGCAAGGTCGTCGAGGAGGCGTTGCGCTACGCCGCGATTGCCACGCTCTACCGCGAAGTGGTCAGGGATTTCGACTATGACGGCATCCGCTTTCCCAAGGGGATCACGCTGACCTTTGCCTTCCCGCTCACGGGGCGTGACCCGGTGGCGTTTCCCGACCCCCACCGCTTTGATCCGGAGCGGTCCTCGGTCAACCGTCACAGCGCCTTCGGGCGCGGCAGTCATATATGCATCGGCCAATATATCGCCCGCGCTTTGCTCGAAGAGGGGCTGCACCTCATTGCCCGACGACTCCGGCAACCGCGGCTGGCGGGCGAGCCGGTCTGGAAGCCGTTTCTCGGTGCATGGGGATTCGAGAAGCTGCCGATTGCCTTCGATCCGGCGCCCGTGCGGAGCGCTGTCGGGACGGCGACGAGCGCCTGACGACGGTCCGATAAACAAGGGGAGAGGATGATGACCGACCAGGAAGAACGCGACGAGCGGGCAATAGCCAGGGTGCTGCACCTCTACGCCCTGGCGATGGATGCGCGGCGCTGGGATCTGTTCGATGATATCTTCGCGCAGGATGTCGTCGCCAATTATCCGGGCGTGCAATGGACCGATCTGGCCAGTTTCAGGAAGGACTTTGCCGATAGTCATGCCGGCTATGACGCGACCCAGCACGCCGTGATGACTCCGTTGATCGAAGTCGCTGGCGATGCAGCCTGCTCCTTCGTTTATGTTTCCTTCCGGCTGATCAAGTTCGGCACCGAGGGCGGTGACTTTGCCGAGGGTCAGGCATGGAACGATGATCACTGGGTCCGCACGCCGATGGGCTGGCGGATCAGGCAACGCAGTTGCCGCATTCTGTGGTCCGAGGGGAATCCCGCCGTGCGGGGTGCAAAGCGCCCGCTCCGCCCGAATGTGATGCGCGAAGATGCCGCCGAGGGCAAGATCGGGCTACTGACGCTATATGACAAGCGAACTGGTCGGGCCTGAATGACCGGGAGAGGTGAGTGATGATTTTGCTGCAGCAACTGCCGGTTCGTGTCCGGGACCTCATTCGCTCGGGGATCAATTCGAGCTTCACAACGATCAGTGCGGCCGGGGTGCCGATCGATACGCCGCTGTTGCTCTTCTATGCTGAAGATCTGAGCACGCTCGATTTCGGGACCGGCCTCGCCTATCCGGCGAAGGCAGAGCGGGCGCGCAGAAACCCCAGGGTCGGACTGCTGATCGAAGGCGGCAAGCAGGATCCGGTCATCTCGATCGCCGGCATGGCTTCGGTGCGGGACTCGGACATTCAGAAAAACTCAATTCGCTATATTTCCGAGGTCGCACATTATGGTCCCTCGCTGATGCAGCCCTGGGAGGTCGCCCACAAGGCCGTCTGGTATTGGTCGCGGATCATCATGGAGGTGATGCCGAGCCGCGTGATGTGGTGGGAAAACCGCGCCGCGATGGACGGGCCGCCGCATATTCTCGAGCAGCCTGCCGGCACCGTCTATCCGGAGTCCGATCCGGCACCGGTGGCGAGCGCCAGCAAGGCGATCGCATGGCCGGCTGACCCCTGGCAGGAGCATATCCGCGGTTTCCTCGACCGCAATGCGCCCGGCCAGCTCTCGCTGTTCGCCCAAAATGGTTTTGCGCTGCCCTTCACTGCGCGAAACATCCGGCTAGATGGCGATTCGCTGGTGATGGAGATGCCGAAAGGCCTGCCCTGGACACAAACGAGCGGTACTGCCGGCTTCACCTATGAGGGGCGAGCCACCTTCGTCGGCGACGTTAGCAAGCAGGGTACGACCTACCGATTCAGAATTGAGCGGAT
>CANJRZ010000071.1 GCA_947476735.1 Sphingomonadaceae bacterium | reverse complement strand
GAGCTGCCGCAAGCCCGGCTCGATGGCAATTTCGCCATGGAGGTAGCCCAAGGGGCGTTCGAGCACTTTTACACTTCGCTCTCAACGATTATTGCCGCCCGTGGTCAAATCATAGAAGGCCACAAGGAGCTTGCCCTCGTGCAACGCAAATTCAATTTGCCGGTGGTGGCGGGTGGCGACAAGCCGGTATCGCCGTCGATCGCGCCAGCTCGCGACATTCCTGTGCAACAGCCTCGCGTCGCCTGACCCGCGGCCTGTAACAAACCAGATCACCCCTTGACGCAGCGACAACCGCCATGATGCTGTCAAGGGGTGAACCTGGGAATGATCCGACCTATCCTGTTCGGGATACTGCTGTGGGCGGTCTGCCTCTACGCCTTCAGGCGCGGTGGCAGGGAAGAGAAGATCGCTGCCCTGGGCATGGTCATCGACGCTTATGGCACGCTGCTCGTCGTCAAGCCACTCGCCACCCGTTTTCGGCACGTTGAGGTGTCGATCGTCTATGTCGATATGGCGTTGATCGCGCTCCTGCTCTGGTTGGCGCTACGATCAAGGAAATTCTGGCCATTGTGGCTCTGCGCGATGCAGGCGCTGGGAACCTTATCGCACTTCGCGCCGCTGGTCCCGCATATCATCCCATGGGCCTATGCCGCTGCCGCTGCACTCTGGATGTATCCGATGCTCATCGTTCTCGCTTTCGCCATTCGGAAGCGCGACCAGTTGAACGCATAATACCCAAATTAGATCTGTTTTGCTGACTGCCAAGCGACGCATAAAGCGCCATCCAACCGCATCACATCGACCAAGCGGGCCAGTCAGTGCCGGACTTGTAGTTCGGGACCATCTGGGCTCGTTGCCCCTTTAATCGTGAGCGCAAGGTCATCATCCTCGGTCCAGTCTATCGGAGTGACGTGATCGGCCAGTGCCAAACCCAGCACTTCGTCGACATGACTGACCGGTACGATCTTCAGCCCTTCAAGGATCTTTGCGGGGATCTCGACAAGATCCTTCTCATTATCCTTGGGGATCAGCACGGTTTTGATGCCACCGCGCAGCGCCGCGAGCAGCTTCTCCTTCAAGCCACCGATTGGTAGCACGCGGCCACGCAACGTCACCTCGCCGGTCATCGCCACTTCCTTGCGGACCGGAATGCCCGTCAGAGTAGAGACGATTGCTGTGGTGATCCCGATGCCCGCTGATGGTCCATCTTTCGGCACCGCTCCTTCGGGCAAGTGGATGTGGATGTCCTTGCGGGCAATCAGGCTCGGCTTGATGCCATAGGCCGGTGCCCGCGCCTTGACGAAGCTGAAGGCCGCCTGAACGCTTTCCTTCATCACTTCGCCAAGCTTACCGGTGGTGTTGATCATGCCCTTGCCCGGCACCGTCACCGCCTCGATTGTCAGCAGTTCGCCACCAACCTCGGTCCAGGCCAAGCCAGTGACAGCGCCAACCTGATCCTCTTCCTCGCCGATCCCGTAGCGGAACTTCCTGACCCCGGCAAAATCGGCAAGATTTTCCGACGTGATGACGATCTTGCTTTCCTTGCCCTCGAGTATCCGGCGCAAGCTCTTGCGAGCGAGCTTAGCGATCTCGCGCTCGAGCGTGCGGACACCAGCCTCTCGTGTGTAATACCGAATAAGGTCGCGCAAACCTGAATCGGTGAGCTCGAACTCGCCCTTCTTCAGGCCATGCGCCTCAATCTGCTTGTCGCGCAGATGCGCCTTGGCGATCTCGACCTTCTCATCCTCAGTGTATCCCTCAAGCCGGATGATTTCCATCCGGTCGAGCAGCGGCTGCGGGAGATTGAGGCTATTCGCGGTGCACACGAACATTACGTCCGACAGGTCGATGTCGATCTCCAGATAATGATCCTGGAACCGATGATTCTGCTCAGGATCGAGCACCTCAAGCAACGCTGAGGCCGGATCGCCACGGAAGTCCTGGCCGAGCTTGTCGATCTCGTCGAGCAGGAAGAGCGGATTAGACGTGCCCGCTTTCTTGAGATTGGTGACGATTTTGCCTGGCAGCGAGCCTATATAAGTCCTCCGATGGCCTCGGATTTCAGCCTCGTCGCGCACGCCACCCAAGGATTGACGGACGAATTCGCGCCCGGTCGCCTTAGCGATCGAACGGCCGAGCGATGTCTTGCCGACACCGGGCGGACCGACCAGACACAGGATCGGACCCTTGAGCTTGTTGGTGCGCGCCTGCACGGCAAGATATTCGACTATCCTGTCCTTGACCTTCTCGAGGCCGTGATGATCGGCGTCGAGTACGGCCTGAGCCGTCGCAATATCCTTCTTGAGCTTTGACTTTTTGCCCCAGGGCAGGCCCAGCAACACGTCGAGATAGTTGCGGACGACCGTTGCTTCGGCCGACATCGGCGCCATGGTACGAAGCTTTTTCAGCTCGGTATTGGCCTTTCCACGTGCTTCCTTCGAGAGCTTCAGCTTGGCAATTTTGGAAGCCAACTCGGCCAATTCGTCGCCGGCCTCTTCGCCATCACCATTTCCAAGTTCGCGCTGGATCGCCTTAAGCTGCTCGTTAAGATAATATTCGCGCTGAGTTTTCTCCATCTGCCGCTTGACGCGGCTGCGGATCTTCTTCTCGACCTGGAGCACACCCAGTTCGCCTTCCATCAGCGCAAACGCCATCTCAAGCCGCTTGGCGGGGTCGAGCTCGATCAGCAACGCTTGCTTGTCGGCCACCTTTATCGAGATATTTGCCGCCACCGCGTCAGCCAATTTCGAGGCTTCTTCAATCTGCCCCAGCTGGACCGACGTTTCCGCTGGCAGCTTCTTGTTGAGCCGCGCATAATTCTCGAATTGATCGACAACTGATCGCATCAGCGCCGAAATCTCGTGGCCCTCCGCTTCGACATCATCGATCAACACCACCGAAGCTACGAGGTGAGCCTCCTCACTGCGCAGATTATCGAGCCGCGCACGCTGCTTTCCTTCAACCAGCACCCGGACTGTGCCGTCGGGCAACTTGAGAAGCTGAAGCACCGTTGCCACCACACCGAGATCGTAGAGCGCATCGCGGTCCGGATCATCCTCGGCCGGATCAAGCTGAGCGACGAGAAAAATCGACTTGTCGGCCGCCATAGCGCTCTCGAGCGCCGCCACCGATTTCTCACGGCCCACGAACAACGGCACGATCATGTGGGGGAACACAACAATGTCGCGCAACGGCAATACAGGCAGATTCTCAGTCATTCGATCTCCGATCGGCGTGCCGCAGGGGCACCCCTTCGAATCGGTATATGGGCCGGTGACTCTTCAGGATCAATGAATGTGGAGGACAGATTTCGGGCACGTTTGTAATTTTTCGCATCTACGGTAAGGGCCGCGGGTGACGTCCAGCGATTCCCGAAACCGCAGCGGGCCGCGCCCGAGCAAGCGCGATGCCAGCATAGATATCCTGCGCGGCCTCGCGCTGATCACGATCACGATCAATCACATAACAGGCTTCACCGACCGGATGCACATGGTCGGCATGCAATTCCCCACACTCACACTTTGGGGATTCTCAAGCGCCGCCGAGGTTTTCTTCCTTTTGTCGGGCTATCTGGTCGGGGCAGTTTACTTCTCCGTGGCGAAGGACCCTCCGGTTCGAGAGTTCGCAGGTAAAGTCTGGCGCCGCGCTGGGAAGCTCTATCTATATAATCTCGTTCTATTCCTGGTGCTGTTGCCATTGTGCCTGCTGTCACGCGACCTGGCACGGCTAAGCTTTTACAGTTGGTTTATAGAAAAGGGACCGGCCTCGATCGTCGATTTCCTCATCCTCTATACCCAGCCCTACTGCCTTGAGATCCTTGTAACCTATATGACCCTGCTCGCAGCGGCGCCGATCTTCGCCATGCTTCTGCGGCTAAACATCTTGTTGGCACTCACCATTTCTATCGCGCTTTATTGGTTCGCGCATGAGCACGCCTGGTTCAACATCATCGGCGGTTCGCCGGTTGGGGATTGGCGGTGGAACTTCAATCCCGCCTCTTGGCAACTGATCTTCTTCGGCGCACTCGCGGCCGGCCGTTATCGGCTACTCGCAAAGATGGAGCAGCGCGCGGACGGAAATTGGCACTGGCTGGTGGCGCCGTTGCTCCTCTTCACCGGGCTGACTATCCTATTCCTTGCGCAGGACTGGTTCGCGTTCGAAGTCCTCTACCAGAGTAAGATCCGAATCGGGCCCGTACGCGTCGTCCATGCCCTATCGGTTTGCTGGCTGATAATGAGCATCCTGTGGATGTGGCCTCGTCTTCAAAAACTGTGGCTGATGAAGCAGTGCGCTGTGATCGGATCGAGCTCGCTTCAAGCTTTTGTGGTCTGCGTCGCTCTCAGTTATACCGCTGGCTTCGTCTGGATCGAATATCTGCCCTATCACGCCGCCTATATCCTGTTGTGCATTGCGACGGTCGTCCTGCTGGGATTTTTTGCAAACTTCTACATGCAGCGGAAATCGAAAACGGTCTCCTGAACCTTCCCTAAAATCGCACCTTGTCCGTTCAAGAACCACCCTCCCCTTGCCTTTTGGAGGCCTCGCGCGCATGGGGAGCGCCCGAAAAGACTGGTGGGACTGGAAATGGCGACGAACTGGACGCCCTCAAGTTGGCGTCAACATACGGCGGTGCAGATGCCGGACTATCCGGACGCTGCTGCATTGGCCGCGGCCGAAAAGGAGCTCTCAGGCTTTCCGCCCCTGGTATTTGCCGGTGAAGCACGCGAGCTAAAGGCCACTTTGGGCAAGGTCGCGGAGGGCAAGGCGTTCCTCCTCCAGGGCGGGGACTGCGCGGAAAGCTTCGCCGAGTTTCATCCGAACAACATCCGGGACACGTTCCGCGTGCTGCTGCAGATGGCCGTGGTTCTCACCTATGCCTCGAAGCTCCCGATCGTGAAGGTCGGCCGAATGGCTGGTCAGTTCGCCAAACCCCGCTCGGCTTCGACTGAAGAACAGGGCGACGTCTCGCTGCCCAGTTATCGTGGTGACATCATCAACGACATTGCCTTCGAGGCAGTCGGTCGCGCACCCGATCCTCAGCGCATGATCAAAGCCTACAGCCAGTCAGCGGCAACGCTGAACCTGCTGCGCGCATTCGCGCAGGGGGGATATGCCAATCTCCACCAGGTTCATGCCTGGACGCTCGATTTCATGGGTCGCAGCCCCTGGGCCGCGCAGTATGGCGAGGTCGCGACCCGGATCGGCGACGCGCTGGATTTCATGGCGGCGTGCGGAATCAATCCCGAGACGGTGCCGCAACTGAAGGGCACTGACTTCTATACCAGTCACGAGGCCTTGCTGCTGCCTTATGAGGAAGCGTTAACCCGCGAAGACAGCCTCCGCACTGGCGAATATGTCGATGCCTCCGCGCATTTCCTCTGGATCGGTGACCGCACGCGCTTCGAGGGCTCGGCTCATGTCGAGTTCCTGCGCGGGGTGATCAACCCGATCGGCCTTAAATGCGGTCCCAGCCTTGAGCCCGACACGCTCTTGCGGATGCTCGACACGCTTGATCCGAAGCGTGAGCCGGGTCGGATCACATTGATCACCCGCTATGGCCACGACAAGATCGAGAAACATCTGCCCGCGCTCGTCCGCGCCGTAAAGCGCGAAGGCCGTCAGGTCGTCTGGTCGTGCGATCCCATGCACGGCAATGTCGTCAAGACCGCAAGCGGTTACAAGACGAGGCCTTTCGACCGAATCCTCGCGGAGGTGCGCGGCTTCTTCGCGGTCCACCGCGCCGAAGGGACGCATGGCGGCGGCATCCACGCAGAGATGACCGGCCAGAACGTCACCGAATGCACCGGCGGCGCGATGGCGGTGACCGACGAGAATCTGGCTGATCGCTACCATACACATTGCGATCCAAGACTTAACGCCGGCCAGAGCATCGAACTTGCGTTTCTGCTGGCAGAAATGTTGAATCAGGAAATGAAAGAACGCGATCGAGCCTCTGCTTGATCGAATCCTGCGCCGTCACGGCGAATGTACGATGGTCTAACAGCTCAACTGCCGCTAGACGTAGACCCGCATGAACGACAACCGGATCAGCAGGTTGACCGACAGCCAGCGCATCTATTTGCGCCTGGTTCTTGCACATCGTTCATCAAAGGAAATCGCGCACGAATATAATATTTCCACCCACACGGTAGACAAGCGGATCAAGGAGGCAATGCGAGTCCTCGGCGTGAGCACTCGAATCGAGGCCGCACGACTTCTCTCGGACGCAGAAAAAGCCGACACGGACCGGCGATTGGGGGCCCAATCGCCGGACCTAGCATCGAGCGCGGATTGCAGGCCTGATATCACCCTCGAATTGGAGGGGACCGACCGGCGTGTATTCTCGACGCACGATGATGGGCCGATGCAGGCCGTGCGCCTGCAGGACGGGAATGGCTTGCCGCTCCCCCTAACGGTTTTCGCTCGGTCACCTGACAGGCTCTCAATTTGGCAGCGCGCGGGATGGATGATCGCCCTGATCATAGGGCTGGCATTGTCGACGGGAATCCTTTTGTCGGGCCTGATGGCAATTTCAGCGCTCCTCAATTCAGCGAGGCATTAGAGCGTGGGTCCTCGCCAGGTCCTTTATGCGTTGCTGATGTGGGGAACCCTCATCTACGCGATACGACGGGGCGGCTGGCCGGAACTCAGCGCCGCCTGGATTGTGGTGATCGGGAGCGTATTGTCGGCGACCGTAACGGACAGCTTCATGCACGTCGTCACACCGATCATGTTATACGATGCCATAACTTTCTTGGCCTTTTTCGGCGTTGGCCTTTTATCGGAGCGCTACTGGCCCATGTGGGTCACCGCCATCAGCGGGGTGAGCTTGCTGGGACATCTTCTACCGCTGATGCCAATGTCGAATCCGGAAGTTTACCACGACGCGATCGCCCTCTGGTCCTGGCCGATATTGCTGATCATCGTTCGGGCCACCCGCCAGCGCAGCATCGAAACGAACAGCACCGTCAACTCGCCCGCTTGATATTGTCACTTTATGGCGACAGAGCCGAGCAAGTCGCGGGCGTACTGATTGACGACTTCGGTTCCCTTCAATCGTTGCTGCGATCAAGCAAGGCGGCCTTGGCCAGACGAATTCCGGGCGAACCGGTTCTGGTTGAACTGCTTGCGGCCATCCAGCCACTGATACGACACATGCTGCAGAGCGAGATGCTCGAAGGTCCAATCCTGCCAGACACCAAAGCGGCGCTGGACTATCTCTTCGTCACCCTTGCCCACGAAAGTACCGAACAGGTTCACGCCCTTTTCCTTAACGCTAAGAACCGCGTACTCGCCCAGGAGCGTATCGCGAAAGGAAGTGTCACCAAGGTAGACCTGTTTCCTCGGGAGATTGTACGCCGCGCGCTCGACCTGGGGGCAACCGGCCTCATCCTTGCCCACAACCACCCGTCAGGTGATCCGACGCCGAGCCGGAGCGATTTTCAAGCAACGCGCGCCGTCGCGGACGCCGCACGACTTTTCGAAATCATCCTGCACGATCACTTCATCGTCGGACGCACCGGTTGGCGTAGTCTGCGTGAAGAAGGCTACTTATAAGAGAAACGAACTTCAGCAATGAGCCATACGCAATGGCATCTGCCCACCCCTCGACGAGTTTGCGTATCTGGTGAATATGATTGACCAACCGAGTATTCGCTCTGGCCGACAGCTTCGTAGAACCGCTTCACAAAGATGATCATCGCACCGCCAGTCGAGGGCTATGAGCGACTCGGCGCTCTAACCCCTGATCCCATAGATCAGCGTGCCGTATCAGACCGCCCATTCTGTAAATTGCTGAGGCCTGAACCGGGTGCGCTAGCGCAACCGGGGGGATGCGCCTTGACTTGCTATCTGCCGCCCCATAATGACGCCGCTCCGCATCGCATGGCCCCTTCGTCTAGCGGTCTAGGACGTCGCCCTCTCACGGCGAAAACACGGGTTCGAGTCCCGTAGGGGTCACCAGCGCCGGTTGCGCTACTGTCTGCATTGCTTAGCTTGCGCGGCCTCTGCTCCCTTCATGGAGTGATCGTGGTGGATCCTACAACACAGAAAATCTGGATAGTCAGGGCGGTTCCGCCCGAAGTCTCATAATAACATTACCTTATTTTGATACAATATTACAAGCTATCGCGACAGCACGAAAAGATATCGTCGCGAAAGGCTTCACTCAGAGACGCAGATATGTATAGCGGCCCGCCGGGACACCCTTTTTCGGGCCGTGGGAGCAAGATCACCGGATGACCTATCCGCAGAACCAGGGTTTGTACGACAGCGCCAATGAGCATGACTCCTGTGGCGTTGGCTTCATCGCCAATATTCAGGGGGAGAAGTCGAATTCGGTCGTCCAACGAGGGCTGGAGATTCTGCTTGCACTCGACCATCGCGGCGCTGTCGGCGCCGATCCATTGCTCGGAGACGGCGCTGGAATCCTGATCCAGATTCCTGACGCCCTGCTACGCGACTGGGCTGCCCGCACAGATGTCACACTCCCGGCTCCCGGCAACTACGCCGTCGCTATGTGCTTTCTCCCGTGCGATAGCGCAGCACGCGATTTCGCCGTCACGGCCTTCGAAAAATTCATTGCCAAAGAAGGTCAGACACTGATCGGCTGGCGCGACGTGCCTACTGACACCACCGGTCTCGGCCAGGCGGTGCTCGACGAAATGCCGGTTGTCCGGCAGGCGATCATCGGTCGAGGAGAGGACTGCCCCGATCAGGACGCGTTCGAGCGCAAGTTGCTGGTCATCCGCAAGCAGACCCAGAACCCGCTGGCCGAACTCGCCGAAAAGCATGATCTGCCCGGGCTCACCCAGCTCTACATGCCATCGTTCTCGTCGCGCACGGTGGTCTACAAAGGCCTGTTGCTCGCACGTCAGGTAGGCAGCTTCTACACAGACCTCGCGGATCCTCTGACGACCTCAGCGATCGCCCTCGTTCACCAGCGTTTTTCGACCAACACTTTCCCGAGCTGGAAGCTGGCGCATCCCTATCGCTTCATCGCCCACAACGGCGAGATCAACACAGTGCGTGGCAACGTTAACTGGATGAATGCGCGCCGCCGCACGATGGAATCCGAATTGCTCGGCGCCGATCTCGACAAAATCTGGCCGATCATCCCTCACGGCCAGTCGGATACTGCATGTCTCGATAACGCGCTCGAGTTGCTTGTCGCAGGCGGTTATTCGCTGGCCCATGCGGTGATGATGCTGATTCCGGAGGCATGGGCTGGCAATCCGCTGATGGATCCCGACCGCAAAGCCTTCTACGAATATCATGCCGCGCTAATGGAGCCGTGGGATGGCCCGGCCGCTGTCGCCTTCACCGATGGCCGCCAGATCGGCGCAACGCTGGACCGCAATGGGCTCCGTCCTGCCCGATACTGTGTCACCGACGACGATCATGTCATCATGGCCTCGGAATCGGGCGTGCTCCCGGTCGCCGAGGAGAATATCGTCCGCAAGTGGCGACTTCAGCCCGGCAAGATGCTGCTCATCGACATGGAACAGGGCCGCATTATCGAAGACGAGGAAATCAAGGCGACCCTGGCCGAAGCTGCGCCCTATGCCAAATGGCTCGAAGCAACCCAGTACAAGCTGAAGGACCTTGAAGTCCTGGCTGCGGACGGACCATCTCCAGCCTTACCCAATGACCCACAGACCCTGCTCGATCTGCAGCAGGCCTTTGGATATACTCAGGAGGATATCACCAAGTTCCTAGAGCCGATGGCGAGCAATGCCGAGGATCCGCTCGGATCGATGGGTACCGACACCCCGATCGCTGTGTTGTCCAGCCGCTCACGCCTGCTGTTTGACTATTTCAAGCAGAATTTCGCTCAGGTCACCAATCCGCCGATCGATCCTATCCGCGAGGAACTGGTGATGTCGCTGGTCTCAATGATCGGCCCGCGCCCCAATCTGCTCGGTCGTCAGGCCGGCACACACAAGCGTCTCGAGGTGGATCAACCGATTCTCACCAATCGCGATCTCGCCAGGATACGTTCCGCCGTAGAGCAGCTCGACGGAGCGTTCCGAACCGAAACGATCGACATCACCTGGGATGCCGCGACCGGCGCCGCAGGTCTTGCCACCGCGATCAAGGAGATGTGCTGGGCAGCAACCGAAGCTGTTCTCGCTGACAAGAACATTCTTATCCTGTCCGATCGCGCCCAAAGTTCGGATCGGATCGCCATGCCGTCACTACTCGCGACGGCTGCAGTCCATCATCATCTCGTCAAACAGGGCCTGCGCATGCAGACCGGCCTGGTCGTGGAAACTGGCGAGGCGCGCGAAGTCCATCATTTCTGCGTGCTCGCGGGATATGGCGCCGAGGCAATCAATCCCTATCTCGCCTTCGACACGCTCGAGGAGATCCGGGTGCGCCAGGATTTGCCGCTCAAGCCGTCCGAGGTTCAGAAGAATTATATCAAAGCGGTCGGCAAGGGCATCCTGAAGGTGATGTCTAAGATGGGCATCTCAACCTACCAAAGCTATTGCGGCGCCCAAATTTTCGATGCGGTCGGACTTTCGACCCCGTTCGTCGAGCAATATTTTACAGGCACGGCAACAACAATCGAGGGTATCGGCCTCGCCGAAGTCGCGGAGGAGACAGTCCGCCGTCATGCTGCCGCCTATGGCGACAATCCAATCTACCGCAACATGCTCGATGTTGGCGGCGTCTATGGCTACCGCATTCGTGGCGAGGAGCATGCTTGGACACCGGACAGTGTCGCGTCTCTCCAACACGCAGTCCGTGGCAACAGCCAGGACCGCTATCTAGAGTTCGCGCGCTCGATCAACGATCAGAGCACCCGCCTGCTCACGATCCGGGGGCTCATCGACCTTAAAGCTGCCGAGCAGCCAATCGACATCAGCGAGGTCGAGCCCGCCACCGAAATCGTCAAGCGCTTCGCCACCGGGGCGATGAGTTTCGGATCGATCTCGCGCGAGGCACACACCACACTCGCCGTCGCAATGAATCGCATCGGAGGCCGCTCGAACACCGGCGAGGGCGGCGAGGAAGCCGACCGCTTCAAGCCGCTGCCCAACGGTGATTCCATGCGCTCCGCGATCAAGCAGGTCGCATCGGGCCGATTCGGCGTGACGGCAGAATATTTGGTCAACGCGGACGACATCCAGATCAAGATGGCGCAGGGCGCAAAGCCGGGCGAAGGTGGCCAGCTGCCCGGCGACAAGGTTGACAAGAACATCGCCAAGGTGCGGCATTCAACTCCCGGCGTCGGTCTGATCTCGCCGCCACCGCATCATGACATATATTCGATCGAGGATCTTGCTCAGCTGATCCACGATCTGAAGAACGTCAACACGCGCGCGCGCATCTCAGTGAAACTCGTGTCGGAGGTCGGCGTCGGCACCGTTGCCGCGGGCGTTTCGAAGGCTCGCGCCGACCATGTAACCATTTCAGGCTATGAAGGAGGAACAGGCGCCTCGCCGTTGACCTCTTTGACCCATGCGGGAAGCCCCTGGGAGATCGGCCTAGCCGAGACTCAGCAGACCCTCCTGCTCAATGGACTCAGGAGTCGTATCGCCGTCCAGGTTGACGGGGGCATCCGCACTGGCCGCGATGTCGCGATCGGTGCGCTGCTGGGCGCCGACGAGTTCGGCTTTGCTACCGCTCCATTGATTGCCGCGGGCTGCATCATGATGCGCAAATGCCATCTAAACACATGCCCCGTCGGCGTTGCCACCCAAGACCCGGTGCTGCGGGCACGCTTCACTGGGCAGCCCGAGCATGTGATCAACTATTTCTTCTTCGTCGCCGAGGAACTTCGGGAAATCATGGCCACCTTGGGCTTCCGGACTGTCAGGGAAATGATCGGCCGCGTCGACCGACTCGACATGCGTAACGCGGTCGACCATTGGAAGGCGCACGGCATCGATCTCAGCCGTCTCCTTCACCGCGCCCCCCCGGCCATGGGAAACACGCTCTACCAGTCCGAGCTGCAGGATCATGGCCTTGGCGCTGCGCTGGACAACGATCTTATCGCTGCCTCATCTCCCGCCCTCGAAAAGGGTCATCCGGTGATCATCGAGCGGCCCGTTACCAACGTGAATCGTACCGTCGGGGCCATGCTCTCCGGTCAGGTTGCAAGGCGCTACGGCCATGATGGACTGCCGGAGAACAGTATCACCATCCGCTTGACCGGCGTCGCGGGACAGAGCTTCGGCGCGTTCCTCGCTCACGGCGTCACGCTTGAGCTGACGGGGGATGCCAACGACTATGTCGGCAAAGGCCTATCCGGCGGCCGGGTTATCGTCCGGCAGCCAGCCCATGTCGCACGCGATCCACTCGAGAATATAATCGTCGGCAACACCGTGCTATACGGCGCAATCGCGGGCGAAGCTTATTTTCAGGGCGTCGCTGGCGAGCGCTTCGCCGTCCGTAATTCCGGGTCGATCGCTGTCGTAGAAGGCACCGGTGATCATGGCTGCGAATATATGACTGGCGGTGTTGTAGCCGTACTCGGCCGCACTGGACGGAATTTCGCCGCGGGGATGTCAGGTGGCATCGCCTATGTCTATGATGCCGACGGTATGTTCCGCGACCGCTGCAACAAGTCGATGGTGGACGTAGAGCCGATCGGTACCACACCTGACGCAGACGACGGCATCGGGCGTCCACAGCAGCGCCCGTCGAATGTCTATGACTATGGCATGGGCGACATGCTCCGCCACGACGCCGAACGGCTTCGCATCCTGCTTGAGCGGCATCATCTGCATACGGGCAGCGCCCAGGCGCGAACCCTGCTTGACGACTGGCAGACAACCGTCACCCGCTTCGTCAAGGTGATGCCAAGAGACTATCGCCGCGCCCTCCAGCAGTTGGAGGCCGAACGCCTTGCTGCCGCCGACGTAGCCGCGGAATGACCGGAGTAGACAATGGGTAAGGCAACCGGATTTCTGGAAATAGAGCGCAAGGACCGCGGCTATATAAAGCCTGTGGAGCGGCTCAAAAATTGGAATGAGTTCGTCGTTCCGATGCCTGAGAAGGACCTGCGCGAGCAGGCATCGCGCTGCATGAACTGCGGTATCCCATACTGCCATAACGGTTGCCCGGTGAATAACATCATCCCGGACTGGAACCATCTGGTCTACGAAAATGATTGGAAGAACGCACTAGAAGTGCTTCATTCAACGAATAATTTTCCCGAATTTACTGGTCGCGTCTGCCCTGCCCCCTGCGAAGCATCGTGCACGCTCAACATTGAGGATTCGCCGGTAACGATTAAGTCGATTGAATGTGCGATTGTCGACCGCGGCTGGGAAGAAGGATGGATCCAGCCACAGGTTCCGATGAAACGAACCGGAAAGTCGGTCGCGGTGGTCGGTTCGGGACCTGCCGGTATGGCCTGCGCCCAGCAGCTTGCCCGTGCTGGCCATAGCGTGACGCTGTTCGAAAAGAACGACCGGATGGGTGGACTGCTTCGCTACGGCATTCCTGATTTCAAGATGGAGAAGCACCTCATCAACCGGCGCCTGGTCCAGATCGAAGCCGAAGGCGTCACTTTGCGCACCTCCACTGAGGTCGGCGTTCAGGTGTCACTGGACTCGCTGCGCGAGAATTTCGATGCGGTCGTGATGTCCGGCGGTGCAGAAAAGCCGCGCCCACTGGAAATTCCGGGTTTCGAACTGCAGGGTGTGCGATTCGCCATGGAATTTCTCACTCAACAGAACAAGCGGGTCGCGGGGGATGACGAGATGCGAGCCGCACCACGCGGCTCACTGACGGCGACTGGAAAACATGTTGTCGTCATTGGCGGCGGCGACACCGGTTCGGATTGCGTTGGCACCTCGAACCGCCAGGGGGCCGCCTCGGTGACCCAGTTCGAGATCATGCCAAAGCCACCAGAAAAGGAAAACAAGGCCCTGAGCTGGCCCAACTGGCCGCTTAAGCTGCGGACCTCTTCAAGCCATGACGAAGGCTGCGAGCGAGACTGGTCAATCGTCACTAAGCGAGCCATCGGTACCAACGGCCAACTTACCGCGCTCGAATGCACGCGAGTTGGGTGGGAAGGCGGCAAGATGCGGGAAATCGAGGGCAGCGAGTTCACCGTGAAGGCAGATCTCGTCTTGCTGGCGATGGGCTTCCTCGGGCCGAACACCGCCGGCATGATCGAACAAGCCGGCGTCGAACTCGACCCGCGCGGCAATGTCAAAGCCACGATTATCGACTATACCACCAGCCAGGAAAGCGTTTTCGCGTGCGGCGACATGCGCCGCGGCCAGAGCCTCATCGTCTGGGCGATCCGCGAAGGACGCCAATGTGCTCGCGCCGTCGATCTTCACCTGATGGGTAATTCCGACCTGCCAAACTGACCGCACGGTCTGGCGGCCACGGTTAAGGTAACAGGCACAACAGAATATCGCAGAACCTCTTGTCGTCCCTAAATTCGCCCCCATCTTCAAGGTGCGGGACCGGGCCCCTCTGGCGATCAAACGATCGTGATGTCGGACCGCATCGAGCAAGCTCGGTGCCTTGGGACCCTTCTTCCTCCGGCACCGGCCAACGAGGGAGAATCTTGCGACATGACCTTGAACTGCCCCGCATGCACGGTTCCGCTGACGATGAGCGCACGCCAGAATGTCGAGATCGACTATTGCCCGCAATGCCGAGGCGTCTGGCTCGACCGCGGCGAACTCGACAAGATCATCGAGCGATCTGCAGCTGATACCAAGTCCCTTGGACGCTGACTCAACGCGGGGGATTCCCAAAGCGGCCATGATCTGATTCAACATCGCAGGCTGTGGGAGGTATGCGATGGCATCAGCGGTTGGGCTACGGGACGATTTTGACGGGGCTGGTCT
>CANJRZ010000070.1 GCA_947476735.1 Sphingomonadaceae bacterium | reverse complement strand
CGAGCCAGTCCTTCTGAAGCCCCTGAGCGGGCTGGTTAGGCACTCTGCGCCCAGGGCTAGATTGTAGTACATTCTTACTTCCTGCCGTCAACGCTTTCACTATGAAGTGAGGTTGCCGGTTTCTAGCGTAACGAGTTTTCAGGAGAGGCCGTCCTTGAGTCTCCACCACATCGATCCGATCGTCCGGCCACGCATCTTGTCCGAAGCGGCCTGTGTCGGCTTACCTGTAGCGGTTACGCCGCTTCTATCGGTTGTCAGCCCTCTATTCGGGTTTTTCGGGTCCGGGCCGCCCGGAGAGTTAACCATCCAATCCGGATAGAAGTCGACCACGTTGTATACGAAATCCGCGGCCCACTTCATCGCATCGATCAATTCCTCCGGGCTGGGTACCGGTCGTGGGGAGGACATGCCGATCCGTTCGATCCGATATTCAGCAGATCGCTCATCCCAGCTGTCGAAATATTGGCGCAGGAACAGTTTGCGGGTGCCCGGCGTCGTCGGGAGCCAATTCTGGCCCTGCTTCTCGCCGCCGATGAACAGCTCGAACGTGCCGTCCCAGTTGGTGTGCAACTCGTGGCCGAACAGGTTGGCTTCCGGGACATCGCCGAACGGTTCATGCAGAACCCGAGCCGCGGGCCCGCCATAGGCCGCTATGGTTCGTGGTCCCTGTACCGCGATGTTCCAGAAGCGCGCGGTACCCTTGGTCCCGCTGATCTTGTACACTGACTGGCCGTCGATCCAGGCCTGCATGTAGACGCAGTCGGCATTATCGCCACCCAACTTACGTGTCGGCGAGCAGAAGGTATAAATGGCAGGATATTTCGTGTTCTTCGTCTCAAGAGCCAGCTCGTAAGCTTGGCTCAGATTGCCCATCAGATAGCGGAAGCCGTCGACCCGATGCGGACCGGTCGGGGGATTGAAATCCTTGAAAACCAGCTTTCCTGCCGCCTTCAACTGATCGCAAAAGTGGGACCAGTTGGCAAAGAGATCACGGTCGAATGGTGAGTCTCCGTAGGCCATTCTTGTCTCCCTCTCCCAAGGCTCAATCTCCGGCGCTGCACGAAATCCAGGGTGCCAGCTAACCGGTACCCGCGAATTCACCATTGCTGCACACCTCAAAGAGTCCGGACAGGCGAAACCCCTCAACTCAACCTTGTGCAGCGTGAGGCGGCCCTAGTTTGAGATTTGAAGTGTGAGGCGCATCCAAAACTCGCGGCCTCGGTCCATGTAGCAGCCAAGCTCATCGACACCGGCGGGACCACGCGTGGTCCCGCCGGTGATCTGGCCGCCCAGGCTACCATTCTGCGCGTTACCGAGGTTGCAGCTGCTGCTCGTCAGCCGGTTGCTCAGATTGCGGCCGATCAGCGCGACCTCCCAAACCTTTTCGGGGCCGCCCACCGCCAGGGTGAGATCGCTCTTGAAAAAGGAGGGCTGATAGAAGTCGTCGCGCTGACCGAGAATGGTCAGATAGCGTGACGAATATTGGTTCGAGCTGGAGATGGTGAAGGTCATCCCCTTGCCGACCGCCATCTCATAATCGAAACCGAAATTGAGCTGCCAGGCTGGAGCGCGTGTCAGCGGTCTACCGGCGAGATTCTGGCTGGTAAAACGGCCCGTCGCGCTGTTGAGAAGCTCGGTGCAGCCCTCGGCTATGGTTTGTCCACCCCAGCAAGGAATCGTGTTGAGCCTGATGAAACGGGCATGATTCCATTCGACTGCGCCATGGAGGTTCAAGCCCTCCAATCCAGGCGGGCTAAAATTGACGTCGAAATCAACACCGTAAACGCGCGCGGCGCCGGCATTGACGGTACGAGCGATAGGGATGGTACCAAGCGCGGAAGGTACGATCGCGCCAACCTGCAGCCCCGAATATCGATAATTGTAATAGGCGAGCCCGAGTGTAAGGCGCCGGTTGAGCAGGCGCGATTTGACGCCGATCTCTCCACCTTCAGCCTTCTCGTCGCCGAACGATTGGTCGGGCAGCAACCCGAAGGGTGTCGTCAGCTGGAAGGAACCCGATTTATAGGCCTTCTTCAACGATCCAAAGAGAACCAGCTCATCGATCGGCTTAAAGGCGAGGGTCAGCTCGGGAGCGAGATGATCCGACTGGATCTTCGGCACAGCAGTGGGAAACCGGACCGGGGTGCCAGAAATCAGATTCCACAAGGTCAGCCGGCGTCTCTCGTCGGTCCAGCGTGCGCCGGCGGCGATCTCCACTTGCGGCAGCACCTTCCAGCGCAACTGACCGAACGCCGACAGCGACCGGATTTCGACGAGCGCGCGATAATTGGAAAGAATGGCCGGCCGGCCAAGCGCCATGTTGCCGAGAAGACCCGCGCTGTTACTGATCGAACCGTCCTGGACGAAAAGCCCGGCGGTGAAGTCGAGTAGCCGGGAAAAGTCCGAGTTGATTCGTAGTTCTTGGGTGAACTCCTTGCGTTTTAGCGGATCGACGACCGATGCGAGTGACGGGCCGACGAAGGAGGCCGTGGCCCCTGGCTGCTGGCTTTGGAACCGCAGGTGATAATAGCCGGTCACCGAGGTTAGAGTTAGATCGTCGGCCAGCCGATAGTTGAGCTCGAGCGAACCGTAACGCTCCTCGGTCTCGTTGAATAGCGTGCCACCCCGCTTGATGCTCGGGAAGGCGGCGGGATCGAACCCCACGATGTTGATCGTCCGGTCGCGCCGACAATCCTCACCGGCCAGGAAATGGAGGTTGAAACCGGGTACGGGGCCAGTGCCATCGGGGCATGATGTCAACTGGAAAGCGGTGCCGCCAATCTGCAAATCGCGGGTCATCACCAACTTGAGCCGGGCGTCGAGCGCATCCGAGGGGTGCCAGAGCGCCGTTCCGCGCACCACATAGTTCTTGAGGCGCGGGAGGCGTCGGTGCTCCGGCACCAGGCCGCCTAGCACCGCGTCCGTAGCACCATTCCTATAGAAGCCGTCGGCGGCAACATAGAGACCCGACAAGCGTAGGCGCAGCTTGTCCGAAACGGGGCCTGAGACGATCAGTTCGCTCCTTCGTTCCCTGGCCTCGAATTCGTAACCGACCCGGCCGATCAGCTCGAAGTTGGACCCGGGATCGGTGGTGTGGACCGCGATCACCCCTCCCGGTGTATTCTTCCCGTAAAACAGCCCTTGCGGCCCTTTCAGCACTTCGACTTGGGCGATATCGAACAGCGCCGATCCGAACGAGAGCGCCTGGGTCATCTGCACGCCATCGACATTGAGAGCCACCGACGCGTCGATTCCCGAATTCAATGCACTTGACCCGACCCCGCGCAGCGAGACCTGGGTGCCCGATACGCCAAGTGTCTGCCCGAGCAGCAGGCCGGGAACATATTGTGCTACGCCCTTCAGATCCTGAACCTGATGGTGCTCGAGCCAGCGCTGCGGGACCACGGTTTCGATCACGGGAACGTGGAGAATCGACTCTTGACGCTTGCGCGCCGTGACGATGAGCATGGTCCCGTCATATTCGACCGGGGGTCTAGCCGGCCCCACGGCGGGACGCCGCGGCGCGACGCGTGGTAAACTCGGTGATGAGCGCGACCTCGATCGGATGATAAACCCGCCGTCGACCCGGACCACATCGAGAGAATTTCCTGCTAGGAGTCGTGTGAGCGCCTCGGCAGCATCCCAGCTGCCCTTGATGCCTGGCGAACGGAGCGTCGCGGCATCCGGAATTTCGTAAACAATCGACAGGCCGGCCTGCCGTCCGAACTCTCGCAATGCCCCTGTCAGGACTTGGGGCGCTATGTTAAAATTGGCGACCTTCGCTTGCCCGGCGGCACTCGCGAACAACGTCATCATGCTGGCGATCGCAATGGAGATGGCCCATCGCCGGAACGAAGGCATCAGCACTCAACCAGCCTCCTCTCCTAATTGGCCCCAGCGGGGAAACGTCACTCCCTTCCGTTTTGAATACCAAACGGACCAAATCACAAGGTCAAGTCATCGAATACCCAAATCTGGGCGGGCCTGAGGAAAGAAATCGGCAGTTCGCGGAATTTTCATTGAGGGATTTCGCGATTCCCCACTCTTATGAGCTGAAGCCAGCCGAACAAAACAAGCGGACTGGCAAATGGAGAGCTGCTTGGTGGGGGTCGTGATCGGGAAAACGCCTGCGCAAGCGATGCCACCAACGTTGGTGGCTGCGCTGCGGGCCTATTTCCGCAAACGCGTACCCGGCCAGGAGGTTGAGGATCTCGTTCAGGACGTCCTCGTCAACCTGCAAGGCCGGCAAGCGACCACCGAAATCGAAGATTATGAGCGATATGTATTTGTAGTTGCAGGAAACACTCTCAAGAAAAGATTGAAAGACCCCAATTATTCACACTTTCAACTGCCGGACGATTGGGACTCGGGATCGGACATCACCCCCGAGCGAATCCTGGCAAGCAAGGACGGGCTAAACCGCGTCCTGGAGGTAATCGCCACTTTGCCCGCGACGACACGCAACGTCTTTCTACTGCACCGTTTTGAGGAGATGACCTATGGCACGATCGCCAACGGTCTCGGCATCTCGGTCAGTTCGGTGGAAAAGCACATAATCGCCGCGCTTAAGGCCATCCGCTACGTCGTGGAGCGCGAGCCATGAGCGGAGATCCAATGCGCGATCAGTTCGATGCGGCGATCGAGCAGCTCGCACTCGATTTCTTCGCCCGAGGTCGCAGCGGCGAGATTTCGGCCGAGGAGGCAACCACAATACATGGATGGAAGGCCGGCGATCCGCGCCACCAAGCCGCCTATGACCGGACCGCCAAGCTCTGGACCGAACTTGAACAGCTCCGGCTCGATTCGGCCATCCTGCAGATGCGCGAGGATGCGATGGCCGCGATCGCACGCCGGCGCGGGCGCAGGATGGCGGGCATGGTGCTGGCAGCCTCACTGCTCGCCGGGCTGATTGTTGCGGGCGCAATGTCGCTTCCCGGTCTGCGCCCGTCCCCACCCCAGCCGTCGGTGCAGGCCCAGATGTTCACGACCCGGCTGGGCGAGATCACGCATGTCGACCTACCCGATGGCTCGACCGCGGTGCTCGATACCAATAGCGCGATCCGCTCGCGGATTGGCGCGCAAGGCGATCGCCGGATTGAGGTGTTGCGCGGTCGGGTCCAGTTTGCTGTTGCCAAGATTCCGCAGCGGCCTTTCTCCGTTTCAGTCAGGGGCACCAGCGTCACAGCGCTTGGCACGCGGTTCGACGTCTATCAACGTGACGCCGGGCTCGAAATCAATCTCGTCGAAGGGCGGTTGCGGGTCACGCAGCAGGCCGGTCTGCCGGCCCGGGCGAACCAGGGCCAGCACGCAGTCGAGATGGCGGCCGGCGATCGCCTCGTAGTCGACAGCAGGAACTGGCGTCTCACCCGCGGGATCTCGGCGGGGGAAAGCGACTGGGTCAAGGGTCAACTCGTTTTCGAGAATGTGCCGATCGGGGAGGTGCTCGCCGAGCTCAACCGCTACACCAGCCGCAAGCTGACGATGACCGACAGCGCACTGGCCGCGCGGCCGATCAGCGCGATCATCCGCACCGACAATCCGACCATGTTCCTTGGCGCGATCCGAGCGCTCAACATCGGCGAGGTGCAAGAGAAATTCTGATAATTGTGCTATAAAACAATACGATAAGCAAATTACCCTAAGGAGGGGAGCGAATGGCGTACGGGGATTCTCCTTTCGACAAAGAGCTCAAGACGAATTGGGCTCAGTTCTGCGATCGGCTGAAGGCAGCCGGCGATCGCGTCTTCAAGGACGTCAACCCCGGCACCGCCTTGCAGCGGGTCGACGGCTTTCGCTACCTTACCCAGAATTTGAGCCAGGCGTTCGATCTCGCACTAGAGACCAAGAACACCCAATACCCCGCCTTCCAGGTGTTCTGCTCGCCAACCCGCAAGCTCGGTTCAGACAATGCTGATTGTATCTATATCCAGGCCTGGGTCGACGGAAACTCAGTCTACAAGGTCAGTGGCAACCGGGGCACGGCACGCTTCTGGAATCTAGCGGTGCAGGGACCACGCCGGTCCGATGCCTATGGCAGCGGCGCAAAGCGCATTCTCCACGAACCATTTGGTGATTTCCCCGAGACCAACTTGTTCGGCCACGAGCTGAAAACCAATTGGGACGGTTCGTTCGAGCTCTATATCGGCGGCGAGAAGCAGGGGCAGAATTGGCTGCCGACGACCACTGGCACTCGAAAGCTATTCCTTCGCCAATGCTTCGACAGCTGGGACGAGGAGCCTGCCGAATACAGCATAGAGCGAATCGGCATGGCTACGCCAAGGCCGATCCCGACCCCTGCCGAGATGATCGAGGCGATGAAGTGGGCCGGCGACTTCTGCTACAATGTTGTCGATTATTGGCCCGAATGGAATTGGGGCGATAACGCCAGCCGGGGCCATGCGCCCAACGCTTTCCCTGCACCGGGGATCGGCAGCGACGGCGGAGCACGGACCAACAGTTCGGCCACGCTCGACAAGCGTCGCGGGCGGCAGATCACCCAGATGTGGTGGACGCTCAAGGACCATGAGGCGCTGATCCTCGAGTTCGACGATTACGACGAATTCTGGATGTGCACGGCCGAGGCCGTCTTCGGCAACAGCCTCGACTACCTCTACCGGCCGATCAGCTACACGCCGAGCCGGACCGCGGTCGACAGCGATGGCAAAGTCCGTCTCGTGATGACGAAGGATGATCCAGGCTTTGCCAATTGGATCGACAATCAGGGTTACAACGCCGGTTCGATGACGTTTCGAAGCTTCATGACGGACGATCTGCCTCAACTCCGTACGAAGATTGTCAACGCCGCGGATCTTGCGCGGCACCTGCCGGCAGACACCAAGAAGATCACTCAAGAGGAAAGGGTCGTCCAATTGCATCGGCGTTTCGATGCAATCCGGCGGCGTTGCAGGGTCTGAACCATGAACAAGGACGACGAAATCACCCCTGACAAAGGCGGATTGCCGACCACGCGGCGCAACTTGCTGAAGGGCTCTACACTTCTTTTGTCGGGCGGCGCGCTGGCCGGCATGGCCAACCCTAATGCCGATCTCGAGCCCGGCGGCGTCAAACCGGGGCCGGAATTCCGGCGAATCTATCTCGACAAATAAGCAATTGGGGAAGCGAGATGGCTTACGGCGCATCACCTTATGACAAGGATCTCAAGGCAAACTGGTCACATTTCTGCGACCAGCTAAAGGCCGCCGGTGATCGCGTCTTCAAGGACGCCAACCCAGGCACCGCGCTCCAACGGGTCGACGGTTTCCGCTATCTGACCCAGAATCTGAGCCAGGCCTTCGATCTCGCGCTTGAGACCAGGAATCCGAAATATCCGGTGTTCCAGACCTTCTGCTCGCCCTTCCGCAAACTCGGTTCGGACAATGCAGACTGCATCTATATTCAGGCCTGGATCGACGGGGAGTCGGTCTACAAGATCAGCGGCAAGAAGGGGACGGCCCGCTTCTTCAACGTCTCGGTGCAGGGGCCGCGATCGAACAGCGCCTATGGCCGCGCGAGCCAGCGTCCACTGCACGATCCGTTCGGCGACACGCCCGAGGCCAATATGTTCGGCCATGAGCTTAACACCAACTGGGACGGCAGCTTCGAACTCTATATCGGCGGCGAGAAGCAGGGCCAGAACTGGCTTCCGACCACGCCGGGTTCGCGCAAGCTCTTCCTCCGCCAATATTTTGACGACTGGAACGAGGAGCCCGCCGAGTACAGCATCGAGCGGATCGGCATGGACTCACCACGACCGATCCCGACGCCCGCCGAGATGATCGAGGCGATGAAGTGGGCGGGCGAGTTCTGCTACAATGTCGTCGATTATTGGCCCGACTGGACCTGGGCTAGCACCGACGCGGTCGACATCCATGCGCCCAACCAGTTCAAGGGCCTGACTGCCACCCAGAACACAGCCGCCAACTGGTCGGCGGCCTCGGAGAAGATGGACGCGCGCCGTGGCCGCCAGGCGACAGCGGCGCTGTGGCGGGTCAATGACCATGAGGCACTGATCCTCGAGTTCGACGATTATGAGGGCTTCTGGAACGTCACAACGGAAGCGGTGTTCGGCAACAGCCTCGATTATCTTTACCGACCGATCAGCTACACACCGAGCCGCACCACGGTCGATCCCGATGGCAAGGTCCGCCTCGTCCTGACCAAGGACGATCCGGGCTACCACAACTGGATCGACAATCAGGGCTATAATGTCGGGCAGCTCGTCTTCCGCAATGTAATGTCACGGAGCCTGCCGCAGCTCAGGACCATGGTTGTCAATGCGGCCGATCTCGCCCGCTACATGCCGAACAGCCGCAAGGTGAGCCGCGAGGAGCGGATCGCCCAGCTTCATCAGCGTTTTGACGGAATCCGGCGTCGATGCCGGGTCTAGGTCGGACACGTCACTTCAATTCAAAAATTCATCAACGAGGGGGCATCATGAAAAAGACATTCATCCTGTTGGCGGGGGCAGCCTTTGTTGGCATTCCGGCCACATCCTGGGCGCAAAGCGCGGCGGGAGCCGAGGCGGCTGCTTCGGAATCGGAGATCATCGTTACCGCCCAGCGCCGTGCCGAGCGTATCGAACAAGTGCCGATGACCGTTTCGGTCCTGTCCAGCAAGACGATCGACAGTGCTGGCATGGTTTCGCTGCGTGACGTAAGTCGCGTCGTGACGGGCGTCCAGATCGCCCAGGCGGGTGGTTTCCCGCAGCCCGCGATCCGCGGCGTCAGCACGCTTACCAACGGTGCCGGTGTCGAAAACAATGTCGCCGTCTATGTCGACGGCTTCTACCAGATCTCGGCTCAGACGATTAACATCGATCTACCGAATGTCTCCGATATCCAGGTGCTCAAGGGGCCGCAGGGAACGCTCTACGGACGCAACGCCACGGGCGGTGCGATCCTCCTCAACACCTTCACGCCGGGCAAGGAGTGGAAGGGCAAGATGGAGCTGACTTATGCGCGCTTCGACGACAAGCGCGCGAGCTTCTATGTCGGCGGGCCATTGCACGATCAAATCGGCGTCAGCCTCGCCGCCTATCGCCGCCGCAGCGACGGTTATGTGAAGCTCGCCTCCCGAACAATTCCGGGCGAGACCGACGGCAACGGCGCACCGCTCAAGCAGGACGCGGTACGTACCAAGATCAAGGCCGATCTGAGCGAGACCTTCTCGGCGACCCTTGGCTTCAACTACACGCTGGTCAGCGACGCGAAGGGTAACACCTTCTCGGCGCTTGAGAATGTAGCGCCCGCCGTCAATGTGCCCACCCGTCCAACAAAGCTCGGCGTCGTTGCGTGGGATTATGGCGCGATGACCCAGACCAAGAACTTCGAATATCAGCTGACGCTGGCCTGGGACACCAGCATCGGCACACTGAAGAGTTATACCGGCTTCTCCAACCTGAAGATCAAAACCGCCTTCGACTTCGACGGCTCATATGTGAACACCGGCTGGACCTCGACCGCCAGCCGCGACCAGACCTATCAGCAGGGCATCGATTTCGCGATCAACGCGATCCCGAACGTCGACCTGATCGTCGGCGGCAATTATCTGTACGACAAGCTCACCAGTGATCCTACTGGAGGATCGATCTCTTGGATCCTCACGCCCGGTCAGCCAGCGCCGTCGACCACCACGGCGCCGGGGCTGGGCACCATCGTCCAGTCGCGCGCGACCTTCTTCCGGCAGACAAAGGAAGCCTATGGCCTGTTCGGCGACCTTACCTGGCACGTGACGCCGGCCCTGGCCGTCAACGTCGGCGGACGCTACAGCTCGGAGAAGCAGTCAGCCGGCGGCACCATCCTCAATCGGCTGACCAACGCCGTCGTGTTCCCCCAGACGACGAAGCGCGCCAAATTCAGCAAATTCACCCCGCGCGGCTCGATCCGCTACGAGATCGCTCCTCGCACCAATATCTACGGCAGCTATTCGAAGGGCTTCCGCAGCGGGGCCTTCAATCTGGCCTTCCCCGCCACGCCGGCCCTGTTCGTTCCTGCCCGGCAGGAGAATGTCGAAGCGTTCGAGGTCGGCTTCAAGACCGCAGGACGGAATTTCCGGTTCGAACTCGCCGGCTTCTATTATGATTATACCGACCTCCAGGTCAGCCAGACGTCGCGCGATCCCACCTGCGGTGCCGATCCGACCTGTAGCCGCGTTGTAACTCTCGTCTCCAATGCTCCCAAGGCGAAGATCAAGGGCATCGAGGCAAGCGGCGAGTTCCAGCCGATCGACAATTTCACCATCCGCGGCGGCCTTGCCTGGCTTCATGCTCGTTTCGGTAACTTCCCCAACGCAACCGGCGTCGGCGTCAATCCCGCAGCGCTGGGGGTCAATGCCAACAACGATCCGCTGCGCCGCGCGCTAAACGTCGGCCAGACCCAGGATTGGTCGGGCCTCGACATGGCGCGCTCGCCCGACTGGACCGCAAATCTCGGCCTCGAATACAACATCCCTAACAAGGATGGCGGCCTGCGTCTGTCGTCCAACATAAACTATACCAGCAGCTATGTGGTAACGAACCCTTCCGTGTGGGGCCCTCTCGCTGGTGCCCGAGCCCGCGAACAGCGCTTCCGCCAGAAAGGCTTCACGCTGATCAGCGCCCAGGCAACCTGGACTGCGCCGGATGGGCATTTCTACGCGCAGGTCTACGGCAACAACCTGACCGACCGGCGCTACAAGCTGCACTTCACCGGTACTGCCTCGTTTGGCAGCTATTCGCCGATGGCTGAGCCGCGGACCTTCGGTGGCCGCATCGGCTACAAATTCTAATCAGATCGAGGAGATGGGGCCATGGCCTACGGAGATTCGCCATTCGACAAGCCGATGTTCGCGGAGTGGTCCCATTTCTGCGATCAGTTGAAGGCTGCTGGGAAACTGGTGTTCAAAGACGTCAACCCTCCGAACGCCGAGCAGCGGGTCGATGGTTTCCGCTATCTTATGGGCAATCTCAGCCAAGCCTACGAGCTGGCGCTGGAAACCAAGAACACCAAATATCCGGGCATCTACACCTTCTGCTCGCCGACCCGGAAATTGGGCGGCGACAATGCCGACTGCGTCTATATGCAGGCTTGGGTCGACGGCAGCTCGGTCTACAAGATAAGCGGCAAAAAGGGCACCGCGCGCTTCTGGAACATCGCCGTTCAGGGACCGCGTTCGCCTACCGCCTATGGCGAGAAGATGAAGCGGATCCTCCACGATCCGTTCGGAGATGTGCCCGAGCAAAATATATTCGGACACCAGCTCAAGACTAATTGGGATGGGACGTTCGAACTGTTCATCGGTGGCGAGAAGCAGGGCCAGAACTGGCTGCCAACGACACCGGGCACTCGTAAGCTGTTCCTGCGCCAATATTTCGACAGCTGGGATGAGCGCTCGGCCGAATACCGGATCGAACGGATCGGCATGACCGACCCACGGCCGATCCCGACGCCGGAGGAGATGATCGAGGCGATGAAGTGGGCGGGCGAGTTCGTCTACAATGTCGTCGACTTCTGGCCGGACTGGGGGCTCGAGCGCGCCGGCGGCGAAGGCCATGACAAGCCCAACCAGATGATCATCACCGATAAGACCGGGACCACCGCGTCCGGAAAGGCGACCTTGCCCGATTCCGACCGCCGCCGCGGTCGCGCGATCGGCGGCATGTGGTGGAAGCTTGCCGGGGACGAGGCCCTCATCCTCGAATTCCCCGATCCGAAGACGTTCTGGATGATCACCTGCATGGGGGTCTTCTCGAACAGTATGGATTATCTCTACCGGCCCATCAGCTACACGCCGAGCCGGACGACGGTCGATCCCGACGGCAAGGTCCGTCTGGTCCTGACCAAGAACGATCCCGGCTACCACAACTGGATCGACAATCAGGGATACACAGACGGGCAGCTCACCTTCCGCAACATCCTCGCCGAAGAGCTGATGGACATCACTCCGAAGGTCGTGAAGGTCGCCGCCCTTGCCTCGGCGATGCATGCCGGCAGCCGCAAGGTGACGCCCGAGGAGCGCACCGGCCAGATGATGGCGCGGTTCGACGCGATCAACCGTCGGTACCGGCTGTGATCCGCGCTGCGATCGCCCTGTTGCTCGTTGCGGCGGCGGCGATCGCGGCGCCGGTTCAAGCGAGGAAGCCCAACGTCCTGATCATCGTCGCCGATGATCTCGGCTGGTCCGATATCGGCGCTTTTGGCGGTGAGATCGCGACGCCGAACCTGGACGGGCTCGCGTTGCGCGGCCTCCGGTTGACCGATTTTCACACTGCACCGACCTGCTCACCGACCCGCGCGATGCTGATGTCGGGGACGGACAGTCATCGCGCCGGCCTCGGCACCATGGCCGAGACGATCGCGCCCGAGCAAAAGGGCAAGCCCGGTTACGACGGCTATCTCTCGCGTAACGTGGTCAGCCTTGCCGAACTGCTCACCGCCAATGGCTACAGCACTATGATGGCGGGCAAATGGCATCTCGGCACCGAGCTCGATCAGGATCCGCACGCCCGCGGCTTCGCACGTAGCTTCGCGTTGTTGCAGGCGTCCCACAACCATTTTGGGCTTAATCTCTCGACTGATCCGTCCAGGGGGGCGACGCTAACCGAAGCGGGTGTGCGGCTCGCAAAGGCGCCCGACGGTTTCTATTCGTCCGATACATTCGCATCGAAGCTGATCCAGTTCCTTGACGAGAGCGGGCACGCCAAGCCCTTCTTCGCCTATCTCGCCTTCAGCGCCCCCCATTTTCCGCTGATGGCGCCGGCCGAGACTATCGCCAAATATCACGGCAAGTATGATGGCGGCTATGAGGCGATGCGCGATGCGCGCCTGAAGCGCCAGATCGCGCTCAGTCTGGTGAAACCAGGCATCGTAGCGCATCTGCTCGACGCTCCGGCCTGGAGCACGCTCAGTCACGAGCAGCAGAAGCTCGCCGCCCGCAACATGGAGGTCCACGCGGCGATGGTCGACAGGCTCGACGAGAATGTCGGTCGGGTGATCACCGAGCTAAAGCGCCTCGGTCAATATGAAGACACCGTGATCATCTTCATGTCCGACAATGGCGCCGACGGGATGGACATCGCCACCACCCCGGCGCGCGGGCTAAACCAGCGCTTCGCCGCCGCCGACAATCGGCTCGAGAATCGTGGCGCTGCGACCTCCTATCTCTCACAGGGACCAGGCTGGGGCTCAGCCGCCTCGGCGCCCTCCTGGATGTTCAAGGGCTATGCAAGCCAAGGCGGCACCCGCTCGCCTGCCTTCATTCACTATCACGGGCTGGCCAGGAAGGGCGTCACCCCTGTCTTCGGCCATGTCACCGACATCTACCCGACGATCCTCGATCTGGCCGGGATTCCTGACCCAAAGGGCCGGTTCGGCGGCAAGCCGGTCGAGCCTATCCGCGGTACGAGCTGGCTCCCTTTTCTGAAAGGTCACGCCGATCATATTCACCGTCCCGACGAGGGAATCGGCACCGAGATGATGGGCGCCCGCTCGCTTCGTCAGGGCGACTGGAAGATCACCGACATTGGCGACGGCAAATGGCGGCTGTTTGATATCGCCAGCGATCCCGGCGAGACGCGCGATCTCGCGGCGGCCGAGCCCGAGCGAATGGCGATGCTAATTGTGGCATGGGATGCCTATGCAAAGGAAGTCGGCGTCGTGCCGGTGAAGTCTTCCGCCCAGCCATGAGCCGCAACCGCCTGGGCACAGCAATCCTTCTGGCCATCCTGCTTTGCGTGGCGCTCATGGCGAAACGCCTTCCCGCCGATTCCGGGCGCAAGTGCGTGGCGGCAGACGATCAGTTGCTGGTGCCGGGCGGCCTCGTCCGGATGGGCACACTCCAGGGCTATCCCGATGAAGGCCCACCTTATGAGGTGACGATCAAGCCATTCTGGATCGATCGTCACGAAGTGACCAATCGCCAATATGCCGAGTTCGTTGCGGCAACCGGCTACAGGACAGCCGCCGAGATGGCGGGCCGGTCAATTGTCTTCCAGCCGCCCGGTCGGGACCAACCCGCGGGCAGCCCCTCCGATTGGTGGCGCTATGTCGAGGGTGCCGATTGGCGCCACCCCGAAGGACCTGCCAGCGAGCTCACCGGCCGCGCCGAGATGCCGGTTGTCCACATCGCCTATGCGGACGCGCTCGCTTATGCCCGTTGGCGCGGGCGCAGCCTGCCGACTGAAGAGCAGTTCGAACATGCCGCCCGGGCGGAAGCCGCGGAAAGCATTGAACAGCCGGCGCCGCAGCAAGCAAACACCTGGCAAGGCGAGTTTCCTCGCGCGAACAGCCGCGCCGACGGCCATGCCGCACTCGCGCCAGTCGGCTGTTATGAAGCAAACGCCTTCGGCCTCAACGACATGATTGGCAATGCCTGGGAGTGGACGAGCAGTTGGTATCTGCCGACACATGGCCCGCTCGCGGAGCCAGTCGGAGCCCCCGGCAATCCGAGCTTCGACCCCCTCCAGCCCGATGCGCGGGCGCGGGTAATCAAGGGCGGCTCCTTCCTATGTGCGCCCAATTATTGTGCTCGCTATCGACCCGAAGCGCGGCATGCTCAGGATGAGGTTGCGGGTGCTTCTCATTTAGGCTTCAGAACGGTGCTCCCAGTCGGATCACAACTGGTCTCCAATTGATGCAGCTATTGCCGCAGCAGCTTGATTTCAGGCCATGAGCGACTGCCACTCGGCCAATGCGACCGAGCGGCGGTCTTGTAGGTCGCCGATTGCCGCCAAGGGCTCACAGGGCTATCCTGACACTCGAAACCGGGATTCATCTGGGGAATGTCAGTCTCATCAGATCAACAGGAACTGGCGATGGTTACCAAGACACTGATCCGTCTCACGCCCATCACCCCGGCCGTCGGCGCATTGGTCGAAGGTGCCAACCTCACCGAAGCCTTCGACGCCGAGACCGTTCGGTTGCTGCGCGAGGCCTGGCTCGATCGAGG
>CANJRZ010000069.1 GCA_947476735.1 Sphingomonadaceae bacterium | reverse complement strand
CCCTGCCGGTGCCGGCCTCTGGGGCTGCCCGACGACGGTCAACAATGTCGAATCGATCGCGGTTGCGCCGACCATATTGCGGCGCGGGGCAGCCTGGTTCTCCGGCATCGGCCGCGAGGGCAACAAGGGTACCAAGCTTTTCCAGATCTCGGGCCATGTGAACAAGCCGTGCGTCGTCGAAGAGGCGATGGGCATCTCGTTCGAGGAACTGATCGACAAGCATGCCGGCGGCATCCGCGGCGGCTGGGACAATCTCCTCGCGGTGATCCCGGGCGGGTCGTCGGTGCCGCTCGTCCCGGCCGCGATGATCAAAGACGCGCCGATGGATTTCGATGGGCTCAAGGCGCTCGGCTCGGGCCTCGGCACCGCCGCCGTCATCGTCATGGACAAGTCGACCGACATCGTCCGCGCGATCAGCCGCCTGTCCTATTTCTACAAGCATGAGAGCTGCGGCCAGTGCACGCCCTGCCGCGAAGGCACCGGCTGGATGTGGCGGGTGATGGAAAGGCTGCGCACCGGCGAGGCGGCGGTCGAGGAAATCGACATGCTGCTTGACGTCACCAAGCAGGTCGAGGGCCACACCATCTGCGCGCTGGGCGATGCGGCGGCCTGGCCGATCCAGGGCCTGCTGCGCCATTTCCGTCCCGAGGTCGAACGCCGGATCACGGAGCGGCGCGGCGGCGGCGAGATGCTGGAGGCCGCCGAGTGACGAGGCTGGGCCGCCTGCTTGCCATCTGTCTACTCGCACTGACCGGCACGGCCGCTCAGGCGCAGGAGACCGGCACGCTGCTCCAGCACAAGGCTGCGCAGGTCCGCGACCGGCGTAGCCCCGGCGCTGCGCGCCTCGTACTGGAGGATTTCGCTGCCTGCCTCTTGTCACGGTCGCCCGGTCGAGTGTCCAAGATGCTCGCCACACCCCTCGATACCAGGGAATATAGACAACAATTCAGTGCTTTATTCGAGTCGATCAACGACGAATGTCTGAGCGGCGGCGATCTCGGGCTGAGCACCGGCTTGCTACGCGGGGCGCTCTTCCAGGCGGTCTATGATCGGGAGTTCGGAAAAAAGGGGCCGACCAGCTACGCCTCCGATCTCGACACCGGTTATGCAGCCACATTCGGCCCCAATCCTTCCCCTGAAGCGATCTCGGCGATTGCGATGGCGCAGTTCGGCGAATGCATTGCGCGTGCTGACCCCGCCGGTGTCCGGCAGTTGCTTATCGCGACATCCGCTTCGCCAAGCGAGAAGCTGGCTTTTGCCAATGTGGCGCCCCGGATTGGTGCCTGCCTGCCACAAGGGCAGCAGTTCACACTCTCACGGGCAAGCGTGAAAGGCGTGCTTGCCGAAAGCCTTTACCGGCTATCGGTTGCGGCTTCGGCGAAGGACGGGGCAAAATGAGTCCTTCCCTGGGCATCATCATGCTCGCCGCCGCGATACTGGCTCCGCAGGTTGTGGCCAATGCCGCGCCGGACGGGTCCGAAGCGGTGCGTGCCGGCCCGGGGTTTGCCCAGTGCGTCTATGCTGAGCGCAAGGCCGATGTGGTCGGCGCGCTGAACGCGAGCACGGCGGAGCTGGCGAAGCATTACCGGAACGCCCTGCGCGCTGCATCGTCTTGCGGCAGCTCGCCGAACGCATCCGACGACATCCTGCGCGGCATGTTCGCCGAAGCGGCATTGCGCGATGTCCCGGCAGCGGCCGGACTCGGCCCGCTGGCACCCGAACCGGACTACAGACGCGGCTGGTTCGCAGCGACCGGGCGCGACGCCTCCGTCGACGAGATGGCCGTATGCATGGCCGCCCGCCATCCGATTGGCATTCGCCGGATGCTGGGGACAAGCCCGGAAAGCGCCGAGGAGCTTGCCATCGTCACTGCGCTGAACGGCGTGATCGTCCCCTGCCTGCCGCAGGGCGCGGCGGTCAAAGCTACCGGCCAGGCCTTCCGCGCGGCGCTGGCCGAAGCCTTTTACCATCGTGCGGCCAGCCCCGTGCTGGCCGAGAAGTGAAGCCATGATCGTCAGGACACTCCATGCCTAAGCTGACCGTAGACGGGATCGAGGTCGAAGTCCCCGCCGGCGCCACGGTGCTCCAGGCCTGCGAAGCCGCGGGCAAGGAGATTCCGCGCTTCTGCTATCATGAGCGGTTGTCGATCGCCGGCAATTGCCGGATGTGCCTTGTCGAGGTGAAGCCCGGGCCGCCCAAGCCGCAGGCGTCGTGCGCGCTCCCCGCCGCCGACAACCAGGAAATTCTGACCCAGTCGCCGATGGTCAAGAAGGCGCGCGAGGGGGTGATGGAGTTCCTGCTCATCAACCACCCGCTCGATTGCCCGATCTGCGATCAGGGTGGCGAATGCGACCTGCAGGACCAGTCGGTCGCCTATGGCCGTGGCCAGAGCCGGTTTCACGAGAACAAGCGCGCGGTCACCGACAAATATATGGGCCCGATCGTCAAGACGACGATGACGCGCTGCATCCAGTGCACCCGCTGCGTGCGCTTTGCCGAAGAAGTTTCGGGGATCGAGGAGATCGGCGCGATCTACCGCGGCGAGAATATGCAGATCACCTCCTATCTCGAGCAGGCGGTGACCAGCGAGCTGTCGGGCAATGTCGTCGACCTCTGCCCGGTCGGCGCGCTGACCTCCAAGCCCTATGCCTTCGAGGCGCGGCCGTGGGAGCTCAAGAAGACCGCCGGCATCGACGTGATGGACGCGGTCGGCAGCAATGTCCGCTTCGACAGCCGCGGCCGGCAGGTGCTGCGCGTGCTGCCGCGGATCAACGAGGACGTGAACGAGGAGTGGGCCTCGGACAAGACCCGTCACGCGGTCGACGGTCTCGTACGGCGCCGGCTCGACAAGCCCTGGGTCCGCCGCAAGGGCAAGCTTGTCGAAGCGAGCTGGGCCGATGCCTTCGCCGCGATCAAGGCGGTCAAGGCGGGCAGTTCGGTCGCCGCGGTCGCGGGCGACCAGCTCGACTGCGAAACAATGTACGCCGCGAAGGCGCTGCTCGCGGCGATGGGCTCGACGCTGCTCGAAGGCCGCCAGACCGGCTTGGACTATGACGTCTCGAACCTCGCCGCAGTCAATTTCAACAGCACGATCGCCGGCATCGAGACTGCCGACGCGATCCTGCTGGTCGGCACCAACCTCCGCTGGGAAGCGCCGCTGATCAACACCCGGCTCCGCAAGGCGGTGAAGCGTGGCGCGAAGGTTTTCGCGATCGGTGAAGAGGTGAATCTGTCCTATCGCGCGCAGTGGCTCGGCAACGATCTCGCCGTGCTCGGCAAGCTTCCAGAGGCGGTGACCGAAACGTTCGCGAACGCTCAGCGCCCGGCGCTGATCGTTGGTGGCGGCGCCCTCAAGGCGGGCGCGCAGGGCGCGACGCTCGCGCTGGTCAAGCCGCTCGGCCTGATCAGGGACGGCTGGAACGGCTATAATGTCGTCCATCTCGCCGCCGCGCGGATGGGGGCGCTGATGCTCGGCTACGGCCAGAAGGGCGGCATCGCGGATCTGGCTGCCGCCGCGCCGAAACTGCTCTTCCTGCTCGGCGCCGATGACGTCGATCTTTCGAAATTCGACAAGAGCTTCAAGGTCTATATCGGCCATCATGGTGATGCCGGTGCGGCGGGTGCGGATGTCGTCCTGCCCGGTTCGGCCTATACCGAGAAGCCCGGCACCTATGTGAACACCGAAGGACGGGTCCAGCGCAGCGACCGCGCGGTCTTCCCGCCGGGCGATGCGCGCGAGGACTGGGCGATCCTGCGCGCGCTGTCCGATGTGCTCGGCCACAGACTGCCGTTCGACAATTTCGACGCGCTGCGTGCAGCGATGGCCGCCGAGGTGCCGGCTTTGGGCATCGAGGGCCTCGCCAGCTACACCTGGGCCGCGCCGAAGCTCAGCGCCAAGGCCTCGGGTCCGGTCGGGTATCCGATCAGGGACTTCTACCTGACCAACCCGATCGCCCGCGCGAGCGAGACGATGCAGCGCTGCTCGGCCGAACTGCTCCATGGCGTAAGCTTCGCGGAGGCGGCCGAATGACCGCGCTCTTCCAGACCTGGGGGCTGCCTTTCGCGTGGGCGTCGTTCGCTTCGATGCTCATCGGCATCCTCGCCATCGCCCTGCCGCTGATGCTCGCCGTGGCGATGATCATCTATGTCGATCGCAAGATCTGGGCGGCGATGGCGCTTCGCCGCGGCCCGAACGTGGTCGGGCCCTGGGGTCTGCTGCAAAGCTTCGCCGACGGTCTCAAGGTCTTCCTCCAGGAGACGATCATTCCCTCGGCCGCGAACAAGGGTCTGTTCCTGCTCGCGCCGATCATCACCTTCACGGTCGCGCTGATCGTCTGGGCGGTGATCCCCTTCGCGCCGGGCGTGGTCCTCGCCGATATCAATATCGGCCTGCTCTACATCCTCGCGGCCTCGTCGATCGGCGTCTATGGCGTGATTATCGCGGGCTGGGCGTCCAATTCCAAATATCCCTTCTATTCGGCGCTGCGTGCCGCCGCGCAGATGGTGAGTTACGAGGTCTCGATCGGCTTCGTCCTGATCTCGGTGGTGTTGTGGACCGGCAGTTTCAACATGTCGGCGATCATCGAGGGCCAGCGCGCCCATGTGTTCGGTTTTCTCAACGGCTATGGCTTCAACCCGCTGCTCTTCCCGATGGCGGTCGTGTTCTTCATCTCGGCGCTGGCAGAGACGGCGCGCGCGCCGTTCGATCTCACCGAAGCGGAGAGCGAGCTCGTCGCCGGCTATCAGACCGAATATTCGTCGATGGCCTTCGCGCTCTACTGGCTCGGCGAATATGCCAATGTCATCCTGATGTGCGGCCTCAATGCGATCCTGTTCTGGGGCGGCTGGCTGCCCCCGATCGACTGGGCGCCGCTCTACATGGTCCCCGGGATCGTCTGGTTCTTCGCCAAGCTGTTCGCCTTCTTCTTCGTCTTTTCCTGGGTGAAGGCCACAGTGCCCCGCTATCGCTATGACCAGCTGATGCGGCTGGGCTGGAAGATCTTCCTGCCTCTGTCGCTGTTCTGGGTTGTGCTGGTCTCGGGCTGGCTCGAAGTCACCCGCTACGGAGTGTTCGGATGAGCCTCGGCTATTACATCAAGTCGTTCACGCTCTGGGAGTTCGTGAAGGCGCACTGGCTGACCCTGAAATATTTTTTCAGGGCCAAGGCGACGATCAACTATCCGCACGAGAAGAACCCGCTGAGCCCGCGCTTCCGCGGCGAGCATGCGCTGCGCCGCTACCCGAACGGCGAGGAGCGTTGCATCGCCTGCAAGCTGTGCGAAGCGGTCTGCCCCGCCCAGGCGATCACGATCGAGGCCGAACCGCGCGACGATGGCTCGCGGCGGACGACCCGCTACGACATCGACATGACTAAGTGCATCTTCTGCGGCTTCTGCCAGGAAGCCTGCCCGGTCGATGCGATCGTCGAGGGTCCGAATTTCGAATATGCGACCGAGACGCGCGAAGAGCTGATTTACGACAAGGCCAAGTTGCTGGCGAATGGCGACCGCTGGGAGCCGGCGCTTGCCGCCAACCTTGCCGCCGATGCGCCGTACCGGTAAGCGCCAGCGACACGCGAAGGGGCAGAGACAGAAACCGTGATCCAGACCATCGCCTTCTACCTGTTCGCCACCCTGGTGATCGCCTCCGCGGTGCTCACCATCGTGGCGCGCAATCCGGTCCACAGCGTGCTGTGGCTGATCCTTGCCTTCTTCAACGCGGCCGGGCTGATGATCCTCGTCGGTGCCGAGTTCATCGCGATGCTGCTGGTCATCGTCTATGTCGGCGCGGTGGCGGTGCTGTTCCTGTTCGTCGTGATGATGCTCGACATCGACTTCGCCGAACTGCGCTCGGGTTTCGCGACCTATCTGCCGTTCGGCGTGCTGCTGGTGCTGGTCCTCGCGGCCGAGATGATCTTTGCGGTCGGCGCATGGCAGGCCGGCGGGATCGACATGGCATCGCGCGTCGCGCCCACGCCTGAAGGGGTCTCGAACATCGAGGCGATCGGTACCCTGCTCTACACCCGCTATCTCTACATCTTCGAGGGTGCAGGCCTCGTCCTGCTGGTCGCGCTGATCGGCGCGATCGTGCTGACCCACCGCGTTCGCGGCGGCGTCAAGGTGCAGAACGTCAGCGCGCAGAACATGCGCCGGCCCGAGGATGCGACCCGCAACGTCAAGCCGGCCGTCGGCCAGGGAGTGGAGCTGTGATAGGTTCACTTGAAATCCTCCCTGCGCGGAGCACGGGGAGGGGGACCATGCGCAGCATGGTGGAGGGGTCTTCCAACCTCTCGGCCATCGCTGGCTCTTCGGTCCTGCCCTACCCCTTCACCACCCTGCGGGCGGACCCCCTCCCCATGCTTCGCATAGGGAGGATCTAAGACGATGATCGGCCTGCAACATTATCTGGTCGTCTCGGCGATCCTGTTCGTGATGGGGGTGTTCGGTATCTTCCTCAACCGGAAGAACGTGATCATCATCCTGATGGCGATCGAGCTGATCCTGCTCTCGGTGAACATCAATCTCGTCGCCTTTTCCGCCTATCTCGGCGATCTCGTCGGTCAGATTTTCGCGATGTTCGTGCTGACCGTCGCGGCGGGAGAGGCGGCGATCGGGCTCGCCATTCTCGTCATCTATTTCCGCGGCCGGGGCTCGATCGCGGTTGACGATATCAACCGGATGAAGGGGTGAGCGTTAGGACATGATCAACGCCATCGTCTTCCTGCCCTTGCTCGCCGCGATCGTCGCCGGGCTCGGCAATCATATGCTCGGCAACACTATTGCCAAGATCATCACCACCGGTGCGCTGTTCATCTCCTGTGCGCTGAGCTGGCCGATTTTCCTCGGCTTCATGACCGGCGAACTCACCGCGCAGGTGCATCCGGTGCTGACCTTCATCCAGTCGGGCGACCTGGTCGTCGACTGGGCGCTGCGCGTCGATACGCTGACCGCGGTGATGCTCGTCGTCGTGACCAGCGTCTCGAGCCTCGTCCACCTCTACAGCTGGGGCTATATGGCCGAGGACGACAGCCAGCCGCGCTTCTTCGCCTATCTGTCGCTGTTCACCTTCGCGATGCTGATGCTGGTGACCGCCGACAGCCTGGTGCAGATGTTCTTCGGCTGGGAAGGCGTCGGGCTCGCCTCCTATCTTCTGATCGGTTTCTGGTATCACAAGCCTTCGGCCAACGCCGCCGCGATCAAGGCTTTCGTCGTCAACCGGGTCGGCGATTTCGGCTTCTCGCTCGGCATCTTCGGAACATTCCTGGTGTTCGGCACCGTCTCGATTCCCGAGATCCTCGCCGCCGCGCCCGGCTATGCCGATGCCTCGATCGGTTTCCTCGGGGCTCGCGTCGATCTTATGACCCTGCTCTGCCTGCTGCTGTTCGTCGGCGCGATGGGCAAATCGGCCCAGCTCGGCCTCCACACCTGGCTTCCCGACGCGATGGAAGGCCCGACCCCGGTCTCCGCGCTGATCCACGCCGCGACGATGGTGACCGCGGGCGTGTTCATGGTCTGCCGCCTCTCGCCGATGTTCGAGGTCAGCCCGACGGCGATGCATGTCGTCACCTTTGTCGGCGCCGCCACCGCCCTGTTTGCGGCCACGGTCGGCACGACCCAGACCGACATCAAGCGGGTCATCGCCTATTCGACCTGTTCGCAGCTCGGCTACATGTTCATGGCAGCCGGCGTCGGCGCCTATGGCGCGGCGATGTTCCATCTCTTCACCCACGCCTTCTTCAAGGCGCTGCTGTTCCTCGGCGCAGGCTCGGTGATCCATGCCATGCACCATGAGCAGGACATGCGTTTCTATGGCGGCCTGCGCCGGCATATCCCGCTCACCTACTGGGCGATGATGGCGGGTACCCTCGCGATTACCGGCGTCGGCATCGTCGGTGTGGCGGGCTTCGCCGGCTTCCATTCGAAGGATGCGATCATCGAGGCTGCATTTGCGAGCGGATCAACCTCGGGCGGGGTCGCCTATGCCGTCGCGGTGTTCGCGGCGCTGCTCACCAGCTTCTATTCGTGGCGGCTCGTCTTCCTCACCTTCTTCGGCACGCCGCGCTGGGCGGGTTCGGAGCACATTCAGCACGCCGTGCATGATGCCCAAGGCCATGACGAGGGTCACCAGGACGCGCACGCCCATGACGACCATGGGCACGATCATGGCCATGCTGTCGAAGGCGATGCCGGCTATCACCCGCATGAAAGCCCGGCCACCATGCTCATCCCGCTGGCCTTGCTGTCGCTCGGCGCGATTTTCGCGGGCTGGTTGTGGGCGCCCTATTTCCTCGACGCGCAGCATGGCAGCGCCTTCTGGGCCGGCAGCATCGCGTTTGACGAGCATCTGATGCACGCGATGCATGAAGTGCCATGGTGGGTGAAATGGTCGGCGACGATCGTGATGGTCACCGGCCTGCTGATCGCGATCTGGGCCTATGTGCTCGACAAGACGGTCCCGGCCCGCTTCACCGCACAGTTCAGCGTGCTTTACGACTTCCTTCTCCACAAATGGTATTTCGACGAACTCTATCATGTTCTGTTCGTCGCTCCCGCCTTCTGGCTGGGTCGCGTGCTGTGGAAGAAGGGTGACGAGGGGACGATCGACCGCTTCGGTCCCGATGGCATCGCCGCGCTGGTGGCGGGCACCGGCGCGATCGCGCGCCGGGCCCAGTCCGGCTATCTTTATACCTATGCGCTGGTGATGCTGCTCGGCCTGGCCGCAGCGGCGACCTGGGCGATGATGGGCTGATCCGATGGGCTATCCGATCCTTTCGCTGCTGATTGGACTGCCGCTGATTGCGGCCGCGATCTGCCTGTTCGTCGACGCCAGGACGGCGCGCTGGATCGCGCTCGCCGCGACCCTGATCGACCTTCTGCTCGGCCTATGCCTCTGGACCCGCTACGAGATTGGCGGGCCGCAATGGCAGTTCACCGAGCATGTCGCGCTGTTCGGGCGATTTGCCTGGGCGCTCGGCATCGATGGCATCGCGCTGCTGCTGATCGTCCTTTCCGTCTTTCTTATGCCGATCTGCATCGCCGCTTCCTGGGAAGCGATCGAGAAGCGCGTGCCCGAATATATGGCCGCCTTCCTGCTGATGGAATCGCTGATGATCGGCGTGTTCGCGGCGCAGGATCTGTTCCTGTTCTACATCTTTTTTGAGGCTGGCCTGATCCCGATGTACCTGATCATCGGTATCTGGGGCGGTGCGAACCGGATCTACGCGAGCTACAAATTCTTCCTCTACACGCTGCTCGGTTCGGTGCTGATGCTGATCGCGATGCTGTGGATGGCGAATGAGGCGGGTACCACCGACATCCCGACGCTGATGGCCTATGATTTCCCGGCGCAGGCGCAGACATGGTTGTTCCTCGCTTTCTTCGCGAGCTTCGCGGTCAAGATGCCGATGTGGCCGGTGCACACCTGGTTGCCCGACGCGCACGTCCAGGCGCCGACCGCTGGCTCGGTGATCCTCGCCGGCGTTCTGCTGAAGATGGGTGGCTATGGCTTCATCCGCTTCTCGCTGCCGATGTTCCCGATCGCCTCGGCCGAGCTGATGTGGCTGGTCATGGGCCTGTCGATGGTCGCCGTCGTCGTCACCAGCCTGATTGCCCTCGTCCAGGAGGACATGAAGAAGCTGATTGCCTATTCGTCGGTCGCGCACATGGCGTTCGTCACCATCGGTCTGTTCGCCTTCAACCGGCAAGGGCTTGAAGGCGCGCTGATGGTGATGCTCGGCCATGGCCTCGTCTCGGGTGCACTCTTCCTGTGCGTCGGCGTCATCTACGATCGCATGCACACCCGCGAGATTGCCCGCTATGGCGGCCTGTCAAACAACATGCCCAAATATGCGTTGCTGTTCATGCTGTTCACCATGGCTTCGGTCGGCCTGCCCGGCACCAGCAATTTCGTCGGCGAGTTCCTGGCGCTGGTCGGCGCCTATGAGATTTCTTCCTGGGTCGCCTTCGTCGCCACCATCGGCGTGATCCTCGGCGCCGCCTATATGCTCTACCTCTATGCCCGTATCGCGTATGGCGCGGCGCGTACCGAGGAGGCCGCGGCCATGCCCGATCTCAATGCGCGCGAAGTGGCGATGCTCGTGCCGATCGCGCTCGCCGTGCTGTGGATGGGCGTCTATCCGGAAAGCTTCCTTGCGCCGATGCGCAACGATGTCGGTTCAATCCTCGCCCGGCTGGCGCCTGCCGCGCCCGAAAGCGACGCGAAGGTGTCGATCGGCAAGCCCGCTGCGGCAACTGCGCCGGATTCCCATCACTCTGCGGAGGCGCACAACTGATGTCGATCACCGCCTCGCTCACGCTCACTATGCCCGAACTGATCCTGTCGATCGGTGCGATGTTCCTGCTGATGGTCGCGGCCTTCGGCGGCGACGGGCTCGCCCGCGCGATCGGCTGGGGCGCGGTGGCGCTGTTCGGCGCCGCCGGCTTCTCGCTGCTGGGCCCTGCCGGCAGCGGTGGTCCGGGCTTTGACGGCCTCTACATCGCTGACAATTTTGCGGCGTTCGCCAAGCTGCTCATCTATATTGCGGCGGCTGTATCGGTGATGGTCGCGCCCGGCTTTTTCGACCGCGCGGGAGGCTATCGGGCCGAATATCCGATCCTGATCCTCTTCTCCGCGGTCGGCATGGGGATGATGGTATCGGCGGGCGATCTGCTCACCCTCTATGTCGGGCTCGAGCTGCAGTCGCTCTCGGCCTATGTGCTCGCCAGCTTCCAGCGCCGCGACGCCCGGTCGGCGGAGGCGGGGCTCAAATATTTCGTCCTCGGCGCGCTCGCGAGCGGCATTCTCCTCTACGGCATCTCGCTGCTCTACGGCTTCACCGGCACCACCCTGTTCGCGGGCATCTCGGATTCTTTGGCCCAGACTATTGGCACAGAAGGGCGGGTCAGCATCGGCCAGCTGTTCGGCCTCGTGTTCGTGTTCGCGGGCCTTGCCTTCAAGATCTCGGCCGTGCCCTTCCATATGTGGACGCCCGACGTCTATGAAGGCGCGCCAACACCGGTCACGGCCTTCTTCGCCTCGGCCCCCAAGGTTGCGGCAATGGCGCTGCTGCTCCGGGTCGCGGTCGACGCGATGGGGTCAAGCACCGACGCCTGGCGCCAGATCGTCGTCTTCTCGGCGCTCGCTTCGACGATTCTCGGCGGCGTCGCCGCGATCGGTCAGACCAACTTCAAGCGGCTGCTCGCTTACTCGTCGATCAACAATGTCGGCTTCGCGCTGTTCGGCCTCGCCGCCGGCACCCCGCAGGGCGTTGCCGCGACGATGACCTATATGGCGGTCTATGTCGCGATGACCCTGGGCAGCTTCATCTGCGTCCTTCAGATGCGCGATACCGACGGTGAGCCGGTCGAGACGATCGCCAGCCTCTCGGGCCTGTCGCGCAGCCGGCCGGGACTTGCCGCGGCGCTCGCTATCTTCATGTTCAGCCTTGCCGGCATCCCGCCGCTGTTCGGCTTCTGGCCGAAGTTCCTGGTGTTCGAGGCGCTCGTCCAGGAGGGCTTCTGGCCGCTGGCGATGATCGGCATCGCGACCTCGGTGATCGGCGCCTTCTATTATCTGAAGATCGTCAAGACGATGTATTTCGACGAACCGGCGGCCGAATATGCGCCCTCGGAATCGACCCTCGAATATGGGCTGATCGGCATCGCCGCCCTCGCAGTCTCGCCGCTCGGCTATCTCGCCATCCCGCTGCTCGATGCGACCAGTATGGCGGCCGCGCATTCGCTGTTCTAGAAATCCTCCCCATCCTCCGGATAGGGAGGATTTATGATCCGCCACATCCCCACCACCCGTTCGACCAATGACGATATGGCGGCGCTCGCCCGCGACGGCGCGGCCGAGGGCAGCTGGCTGCGCGCCGACCAGCAGGAAGGCGGACGCGGGCGGCAGGGGCGGACCTGGGTATCGCCGCCCGGCAATCTCTATGCCAGCACGCTGGTGCGGCGGATGGCGGGTGATCCACCCGCCCCGACGCTGGCCTTCGTCGCGGCGCTGGCGCTCGACGAACGGCTCCAGACCTGGCTCGAACCCGACCGGCTGATGATCAAATGGCCCAATGACCTGCTGGCTGACGGCGCGAAGATTTCCGGTATCCTGCTCGAAGGCGTAGGCGACGCCGTGGTCGTCGGCATCGGGGTCAACCTTGCCCATCATCCCACCGACATCGACCGTCCGGCGACGAGCCTCGCCGCGCTTGGCGCCGGCGCCCCTGCTCCGGCCGAGTTCGTCGAGGATCTTGCCGCAAGCTTTGTGGCCTGGCTGGCGCGCTGGCGCGGCGAGGGGCTTGGCGCGATCCTCTCCCGCTGGCAGGCGCGGGCCCATATTCCAGGCACGCCGCTCCGCGTCAGCGCGCCCGAGGGCGATCTCGACGGGATTTACGACGGGCTCGACGCGAGTGGCGCGCTACGTCTCATTACTGCAGACGGGCGGCTCCATCTTGTGCACGCAGGCGATATTTTCCTGCTATAGCGCGCCCGAAACGAAGGATGGGGCCGGCCATGCTGCTTGCGATCGACGCAGGGAATACCAATATCGTTTTTGCGCTGCTGGACGGCGGCACGATCAAGGCGCGCTGGCGGATTGCCACCGATGCGCGCCGGACGGCCGACGAATATGCGGTGTGGCTTCACCAGCTGCTCAGCCTCGAAGGCCATGATCGTTCGGTGATCGGGGCAGTGATCATCGCGACCGTTGTGCCGCGCGCGCTCCACAATCTCGAAGTGCTCGCCTCGAAATATTTCGGAGTACAGGCACTGGTCGCCGGCCGTGCGCCGGTCGAATGGGGCATCACCCTCGACGTCGACGAGCCGCAAAATGTCGGCGCCGACCGCGCGGTCAATGTCATCGCCGCGCACAAGCTTCACCCGAATGATCTGATCGTGATCGATTTCGGCACCGCGACCACCTTCGATGTGGTAGACTATAGCGGAGCCTATAAGGGCGGGATCATCGCGCCGGGGATCAATCTTTCGCTCGATGCGTTGGTGGCGGCGGCGGCAAAGCTGCCGCGCATTGCGATCGAGGCCCCGGAACGGTCCTCCGTGATCGGACGCACTACGCAGGACCAGATGCTGATCGGCATCTATTTCGGCTATGTCGCGATGATCGAGGGGCTCGTCGCGCGGATGAAAGCCGAGATCGGCCGGCCGGTGAAGGTGATCGCCACCGGCGGCCTCGCGACGCTTTTCGAGCGGCATGTGAAGCTGTTCGACACTATCGAGCCCGACCTGACAATCCAGGGTCTGGGCATCATGTATGAACGCCTGCGGGCCAAGAAATAATAAGATTGGACACATAGTTACGTGACAAAACCTGGTAATGAACTCCTCTTCCTGGCGCTTGGCGGCTCCGGGGAGATCGGAATGAACGTGAATCTCTACGGCACCCAGGGCAAATGGGTGATGGTCGATCTCGGTCTGACGTTCGCCGATCCCGGCTATCCCGGCGTTGAGTTGATCCTGCCCGATCTCGCCTTCATCGAGGATCATCTCGACGACCTGCTCGGCGTGGTGCTGACCCATGGCCATGAGGACCATATCGGCGCGATCCCCTATCTCGCCGCCGATCTCGGCGTGCCGCTCTATGCGACGCCGTTCACCGCCGAGCTGATCCGCCTCAAGCTTGAGGAGGAGGGGATCACCGACAAGGTCGAACTCAACATCATCCCCAGCGACAGCAGCTTCCAGCTCGGCCCGTTCGGCTTCACCTATGTGCCGCTTGCCCATTCGATTCCCGAGGGCAATGCGCTTGTGATCGACACACCCTATGGCCGCATTTTTCACACCGGGGACTGGAAGATCGACGAAACCCCGCAGCTCGGCATTCCTTCGACCGCAGAGGAACTGATCGCGATCGGCGACAGCGGCGTGCTCGCCCTGGTCTGCGATTCAACCAATGTGTTCAACGAGGAAGCCGCCGGATCCGAGGCAGGTGTCCGCAAGGTGCTCGACGGCGTGATCGCAGCCTGCGAGGCGCGCGTCCTCGTCACCACCTTTGCCTCCAACGCTGCCCGCCTGCAGACGCTGGGTGATGTCGCCAGGGACACCGGCCGAAAGCTCTGCGTCGCCGGCCGTTCGCTTGACCGGATCATCCGCGTTGCCAGGGCGAGCGGTTACCTGCAGAATTTCCCGCCGACGATCGATGTCGACGAAGCGATGAAGCTTCCCCGCAGCGAGGTGATGATCATCGCCACCGGCGGCCAGGGCGAAGCGCGCGCGGCGCTGTCGCGCATCGCCTTCGACAGCCATCAGATCAAGCTGGTTGCCGGCGATACGGTGGTGTTCTCGTCGAAGCAGATCCCCGGCAACGAACTCGCGATCGGCCGCATTCAGAACGCGCTCGCCGCCAAGGGCGTCGGCATGATCACCGAACGGCAGGCCGACGTCCATGTCTCAGGTCATCCGGGGCGGCCCGATCTCAAGCTGATGTACGAGTGGATCCGGCCGCAGATCATCCTGCCGGTGCATGGCGAACTGAGACACATGGCCGAGCAGGCGCGCTTTGCGAAGGGCCTTGGCATTCCGCACGGCATTGTCCAGTCGAATGGAACGGTTGTGCGGCTGGCGCCCAACGGTCCGGCCGCGGTCGGCAATGAGCGGACCGGCCGGCTGGTGCTCGACGGCGACGTTATTCTCCCTGCTGACGGTGCGACGATGAACGAGCGTCGCCGGGCCGGGCTCTACGGGCTGATCGGCGTCACGGTTGCGCTCGACGCCAAGGACAAGCTGCGCGGTAAGCCGGCCATCCTGCTCCAGGGCGTGCCGGTCGAGGAGGATCGCGACGATTTCATCGCCGATGCCAGCGAAGCAGCTGCTGAGGCAGTAGCCAAGGGCCACGGCAAAGCTGGCGGGGACGAGGCGAAACTCAGGGAGTCGATCCGACTCGCTGTCCGCCGCCGTGCGACCAGCTGGACTGGCAAGAAGCCAGTGGTCGAGGTCTCGATCATTCGGATATAGGACCGGGCGATGAAACTGACTTCGATCGTCGCTATCTATATATTGTTCTGGTGGGGCAGCCTGT
>CANJRZ010000068.1 GCA_947476735.1 Sphingomonadaceae bacterium | reverse complement strand
TCTGCCAGCGAACGGCCTTCGCCATTTGCGCCCATTCAATCATCATCATCACCGCGAGCAGCGATACCAGCCCCCAAAAGGCGGCCCCGCCAAGCCAGAGAGCGCCAAGGGCAGCCACGATCATCACCAGGCCCGTAAGGATCCGCTGGTGCAATTCTGTCATGATGGATTAACGGCCGCCAAAACGGCGCTCGCGGATTCCGAAATTCGCGATCGCGTCGGCCAGTGCCTTGCGATCGAAGTCGGGCCAAAGCGTGTCGACAAACAGAAGCTCGGCATAGGCGGCTTGCCACAGCAGAAAGTTGGAAAGACGCCGCTCGCCGGAGGTGCGGATCAGAAGGTCGAGCGGCGGCAGGTCATTCGTGTCTAGCCGGGCCTCAATCGCTGCCGCGTCAATATCAGCCGGCTCCAGCCTCCCTTCCCGTACATCCGTTGCGATGTCTCGCATCGCGCGGACTATCTCATCTTGAGATCCGTAGTTAAGCGCGAGAACAAAATTGAGGCCGGTATTGTTCTTCGTCGCCTCGACACCCTCCCGAGCCAGGGCGACAAGGTCCTTTCCGAGACCGCTAAGGTCACCGATCGTACGCAGCCGGACATTTTCCGAATTCAGCTCACGTATCTCGCGGCGCAGATAGAGCCGCAACAGGCCCATCAAGTCCGAGACTTCCTCGTTCGACCGACGCCAGTTCTCCGATGAAAATGCATAGAGCGTCAGCGCCTGCACGCCGAAATCGCGCGCCGCGCGTACTACGGTGCGAACCGCCTCGGCGCCCGCCTTGTGGCCTGCGATGCGGGGCAGGAAGCGGCGCTTTGCCCAGCGGCCGTTACCGTCCATGATGATAGCAATATGGCGCGGAACGCTTCCTGCCGCCCCAACGGCATCCGAAACAGCGCTGGCCGAAAGGCCCTTCACTTGCCTAGGATTTCCTTTTCCTTCGCCGTCGCCGCAGCATCAATCTCTGCGATCGTGCTGTCGGTCAGCTTTTGCACCTCGATCTCGCGGCGCTTCCGGTCGTCCTCGCTGATCTCATGTTTTTTCTCGTCCGTCTTAAGCGCGTCCATTCCGTCGCGGCGGACATTGCGCGCGGCAACGCGAGCCTTCTCGGCATATTGTCCAGCGAGTTTGGCGAGTTCCTTGCGGCGCTCCTCGGTCAGGTCAGGAATCGGAATACGCAATGTCTGGCCGTCGACAATCGGGTTGAGGCCCAGGCCGGCCGAGCGGATAGCCTTGTCCACCGGGCCTACATTGCTCCGATCCCACACCTGGACCGAAAGCATCCTTGGCTCCGGCGCTGTGACGGTGGCGGCCTGATTAAGCGGCATATGCGCGCCATAGACCTCGACGTTGACCGGATCGAGCAGATTAACCGAGGCACGCCCTGTCCTCAGGCCGATGAGATCATGTTTCAGCGCTTCGACCGCACCATGCATCCGGCGTTCAAGATCGGCCTTGTCATAAGCGGGCATGTCCGTCTCCTTTAGTTCTGAACGACCGTGGCGACACCCGATCCCTCAAGCACGCGGGCCAGATTGCCCTGCTCGCGAATGTTGAACACCACGATCGGAATATTATTGTCCCTGCACAGCGCGACAGCGCTTGCATCCATTACCTTCAGATTGTCCGCAAGGACACGATCGAACGTGACGGTGTCATAACGCCTGGCGGTGCTCACCTTCTTCGGATCGGCGTCATAGACACCATCGACCGAGGTACCTTTGAGCAGCGCGTCGCAGCCCATCTCGGCAGCGCGAAGCGCCGCGGCGCTGTCGGTGGTGAAATAGGGATTGCCCGTGCCGGCCGCGAAAATGACGATTCGTCCCTTCTGGAGATGACGCTCGGCGCGCCGCCTGATGAACGGCTCGCACACCGTGCTCATCGGGATAGCCGACTGGACCCGGGTATCGACGCCGATCTGCTCGAGCGCGTTTTGCACCGCGAGTGCGTTCATGACGGTTGCCAGCATCCCCATATAGTCTGCGCTGGTCCGATCGAAGCCCTTGGCAGCTGCGGCGAGACCGCGAAAGATATTGCCGCCCCCAACCACCAGACAGAGTTCATATTGAGCAGCGACATCGGCAATCTCTCGCGCAACACGGGCAACGGTGTCGGGGTCGATCCCGAATTGCCCTGATCCCATCAGAACCTCGCCCGACAGCTTCAGCAGGATACGTTTGAAGCGCGGTCGGTCCATCGGTTGGGATCTCATTGGCAACAGGAATGGGGCGTCACATTAGGGACAGGTTTCGACCCTGCCAAGCACCAGAGCGAATTGCTTGTGGATATCCGCCAGCTCCAGGCGAATTCGATCGGAACGAGGGCGCGAGGGCCCGCCCTCCGGCTGAAAGCCGGGAAGGCGGGCACCCATTTGGCAAGCGTCAGCCCTTTGCCGCTGCAGCGACTTCGGCGGCGAAATCGCTGGCTTCCTTCTCAATACCTTCGCCGAGTTGAAAGCGGACATAGTCCTTCAGAGTCATTGAGCCACCGGCGGCCTTCGCCGCATTGGCGATGACCTGCGCGATTGGCGTCTTGTTGTCGATCACGAACACCTGGCTGAGCAAAGCGTTTTCCTTGCGGAACTTGGCGACCGCGCCCTGAACCATCTTTTCGACGATCTCAGCCGGCTTGCCTGATTCTGCCGCCTTCTCCGCGGCGATGGCGCGCTCGCGGTCGATAACCGCCGGATCAAGGTCGCTCTCGTTGAGCGCAAGCGGGAAAGCGGCAGCAATGTGCATCGCGACCTGCTTGCCGACTGCTTCGATATCAGTGACCGGGGCATCCCCCTCAATCGCGACCAGAACACCAATCTTGCCAAGGCCAGGGGTAACCGCATTGTGCATGTAGGACACGACTGCACCCTTGGAGACTTCGACGATCCTGGCGCGACGCAGCGTCTGGTTCTCGCCGATCGTGGCGATGTTCGAGGTCAGCTTTTCGGACACGGTGCCGCCGCCCGGATAGGCCGCGGTGCCAAGCGTAGCGACTTCCGCCCCCGCGGTCAGCGCCAGCCTGGTGACGGTGCGAACAAAATCCTGGAACTGGTCGTTCTTGGCGACAAAATCCGTTTCCGAATTGACCTCGACCGCTGCGCCCCGCCCGCCCTCTACGACGACACCAACCAAGCCCTCGGCCGCGGTGCGGCTCGACTTCTTGGCGGCGGTGGCCAGGCCCTTGGTGCGCAGCCAATCGATCGCGGCGTTCATGTCGCCATTGTTCTCGGTCAGCGCTTTTTTGCAGTCCATCATACCCGCACCGGACTTTTCGCGAAGTTCCTTCACGGCAGAAGCGGTGATCTCCGCCATATTCTTCTTCCTTCCTGCTTACGGGACGGGGGAAGGAGCGTTGCCACCCCTACCCCCGTCGTGTCGGCTCCAATGACTTGGTGCCGGGACATTATCGTGACAGCGACGGATAGCCGCTGCCCACTGATCAGTTCGCGAGAACTTCCTCGACCGGAGGCTCGGCCGACGCTCCGAGATCCTCGCCACGGGCCTGGCGGCCACCCTGCTCACCACGCGTCGCCGCTTCCGCGATGGACTCGCAATATAAGCGGATCGCGCGGGCGGCGTCGTCATTCGCCGGGACCGGGAATGCGATGCCGTCGGGGCTGACGTTCGAGTCCAGGATCGCGACGACCGGGATGCCGAGCGTGTTGGCCTCCTTGATCGCCAGCTCTTCCTTGTTGGCGTCGATCACGAACATGACGTCCGGGATGCCACCCATATCGCGGATACCACCAAGCGAGAGCTCAAACTTGTCCCGCTCGCGGGTAAGCTGGAGGACTTCCTTCTTGGTGAGGCCGTGGGTGTCGCCCGACAGCTGCTCCTCCAGCGCCTTGAAGCGCTTGATCGACATCGAGATCGTCTTCCAGTTGGTGAGCATCCCACCCAGCCAGCGATGGTTGACATAGTGCTGACCCGCACGGAGCGCAGCCTCGCGGATCGGCTCCTGAGCCTGCCGCTTGGTGCCCACAAACAGGACCTTGCCACCGTGCTGAACGGTTTGTGCGATGAATTCGAGAGCGCGCGCGAACAGCGGAACGGTCTGCGAAAGGTCTATGATGTGAACGCCGTTGCGGTCGCCAAAAAGATAGGGCTTCATCTTCGGATTCCACCGATGCGTCTGGTGACCGAAATGTGCGCCGGCGTCGAGCAACGCCTGCATGGAGACGGTGGGAGCCGCCATAGGATTTTCTCCTTACCCGGTTGAACCTCTGTGGGACGGGGACCGGGAAACCCGGCACCGGTATGGATGCCCCACATGTGGAATGGCGGCGCGTTTAGGCGAGCCGATCGACAAAATCAAGCGTTGCAAAAAGCGTGTTGACATATGGAACATATATCGAACATAACCAGTTCTTGTAATGTTCCATATGGCGAGGGCTTACCAATCCGCCGCATGGGCCGCAATGAACGAGGACCAATATGATGCTGCCGTTTCTTTCAGTCGCGCTGTTCTGCATAGTCATGGCCACTGCGATTGCCGCCATCGTCGCCACTGTAAAATCCGAAATGCCCTATATCACCCGGGCACTCGGCACCGTCCCTGCCCCGCTACCGACGCTTCGCCCTGCGCGGGCTCAACGGATTCGCGTCATCCATCCCCTTCGACTGGCGGAACGGCCATCGCTGCGTGTTGCCGCGTAACGCGGCGATAGGACAACATGCTGAACGGAATCGTTGCCATATAGCCCAGCATGGCGAAGCTCAGCGTATGCCAGGGCGCATTGAACAGAGCCGCGCCGACCATGGCTACGAACAATAAAGCCGGCAAGCGCCATGAGCGAGGAATATGTATCGACGACCAGCTGTAAGTAGCGAGGTCGGAGATCATCAGAAAGCCGATTAGCGACGCCCACACACACACGAACCACGGATCGCGGAAGATGGTGAGATCGCTCCATAACCACATCGCTACGGGCACGAGGATCATCCCTGCCCCCATTGGCGCAGACACTCCCGTTAGGAATCCCGCCGTTTTGCGAGGCTGATCGACTTTGTCCAGCGTTGCGTTAAACCGGGCAAGCCGAAGCGCGGCACAGACTGCGAAGCCGAGCGCGAATATCCATCCGAAGCGCGGAATATCGTTCAGCGACCATAGGAACATGATGATCGCGGGCGATACCCCAAAGGCAATTACATCGGAAAGTGAATCGAGCTCAGCACCGAAACGACTCTGCGCGTTGAGCATCCTGGCGATCCGGCCATCGAGTCCGTCCAGCACCCCGGCGATCAGGATGGCGAACAGCGCACGTTCCCAGTCCCCGGCGATAGCGAAGCGCACGCCCGTCAGACCCGAACACAGCGCAAGAGCGGTCACTGCATTGGGCGCTACTGCGCGCGCCGGGATCCCACGGCGGATATTCTCCCGACGGCCAAGCATCAGTTGTTTCCGATGATCATTGTGCGGCGCCGATCGACCGATCACCCTCACCGAGCTTTGCGATAACCGTCTCCCCAGCCATCGTTCGCTGACCCAATGTCACCCGGTGGCCGGTGCCGGCAGGCAGATATACGTCGACCCGGCTACCGAAGCGAATCAAGCCGATGCGCTGACCGAGTCCGACAATGTCGCCAGCCTTGACAAACGGTACGATCCTGCGCGCAACGAGCCCCGCGATCTGGGTGAAGCCGATCCTCGTGCCATCAACACCTTCCACCAGGAAGTGCTGCCGCTCATTTTCCTCACTCGCCTTGTCAAGGTCGGCATTAAGAAAGCTACCCGGAATATAGATCACCTTACGAATTGTGCCCGGGATAGGGGTACGGTTGATATGCACATCAAAGACCGACATGAAGATCGAGACCCGAGTCATTGGCGCATCACCGAGACCGTCTTCGCCCGCCATCTCGCGCGGCGGCGGGACGGTCGTTATCATTGTAACCAGCCCGTCGGCGGGCGCAATCACCAAGCCTTCGCCAGTCGGCGTGCTGCGGACAGGATCACGGAAAAATGCCGCAACCCATAATGTTATGCCCGCCATCGGCCAGGCGAAGGTTTCCCAGGCGAGAAAAGCGAGGACGAGGCAGATCACTCCGGAGAGCAAAACGAATTTGCGGCCTTCGGGATGGACGCTTGGCCAGCGCCACTTAATAGAAGTGGTACCGATTTCTGGTTTGTCGAGTGAGGTCATCAGTCCATTCTAGGCATGCGAACGAGGGCTGACAATCGTAGCCACCACTTCGCGGTATCGCTGCAGCTAACAAAATGCCCAAGAAATCGACGCCGCATAGTTGATCCGGCCGAATTGCTGGCATAGGGACAGCCGCGATATTCCTTCCCCGGTGAGAGGCAAAGCATGGCGAAGATCAAGGTAAAGACCCCCGTCGTCGAGCTAGATGGCGACGAAATGACGCGGATCATCTGGCAATGGATCCGCGAGCGCCTGATCCTCCCCTATCTCGATATCGACCTGAAATATTATGATCTCTCGGTCGAGAAGCGTGACGAGACAAATGATCAGATCACCATCGACAGCGCCAAGGCGATCCAGAAATATGGCGTCGGCGTAAAGTGCGCGACGATTACCCCCGACGAAGCCCGGGTCGAAGAATTCAAGCTCAAGAAGATGTGGAAGTCGCCGAACGGCACGATCCGCAATATCCTGGGCGGAGTCGTCTTCCGTGAACCCATCGTGATCAAGAACGTGCCACGACTGGTCCCGGGCTGGACCGATCCGATCGTCATCGGCCGCCATGCTTTCGGAGACCAGTATCGCGCCACCGATTTCCTGGTGCCGGGCGCCGGCAAACTGCGCATGATCTGGGAAGGCGAGAATGGCGAGAAGATCGAACATGAGGTGTTCGAATTCCCGTCTTCGGGCGTCGCGATGGGCATGTACAATCTCGACGAATCCATTCGCGATTTCGGGCGCGCCAGCATGAATTATGCGCTGGAGCGCAAATGGCCGCTGTACCTGTCGACCAAGAACACGATTCTCAAGGCCTATGACGGCCGTTTCAAGGACCTGTTCGAGGAGGTTTTCAACGCCGAGTTCGCCGACAAGTTCAAGGCGGCGGGCATCACCTATGAGCACCGCCTAATCGACGACATGGTCGCAGCAGCCCTCAAGTGGAGCGGCAAGTTCGTCTGGGCCTGCAAGAATTACGACGGCGACGTCCAGTCGGACACCGTCGCGCAAGGCTTCGGCTCGCTCGGCCTGATGACCTCGGTCCTGCTGTCACCCGACGGCAAGGTCGTCGAGGCCGAGGCCGCCCATGGCACGATCACCCGCCATTATCGCATGCACCAGCAGGGCAAGCAGACCTCGTCCAACCCGATCGCCTCGATCTTCGCCTGGACGCAGGGCCTGAAGTTCCGCGGCAAGTTCGACGACACCCCCGATGTGGTGAAGTTTGCCGATACGCTCGAGCGGGTCTGCATTGAGACCGTCGAAAAGGGCGGCATGACCAAGGATCTCGCGATCCTGATCGGCCCCGACCAGCCTTGGATGACGACCGAGCAGTTTTTCGAGGAAATCCGTTTGAACCTCGAAAATGAAATGAAGACCTGGAATTGAGTCCAGTGATTTTCTAAGATAATGGCGTCATTTCATTGAAATGACGCCATTATTCGTTTATGATCGGCACACGGAACGCGAACAGATCGACTCGATAGCGCCTGGAATCCGGCGTAGCGCATTCCCATGTTTCTTGAGCACCAGCGTCCCGGCCCCTCGGCTCGGACGAAATATATGCTCGCCATAATCCCGGTTGGTACCCCGCCGGCGATTAGCAGACGTTTACCAGTCATCGGCGCGCTCCCGTCGTCCTCGACAGCAAACCGGTTGCATTGCGGTCAACCTTACCCGCAATAGCTCTCATGCCCTTTCCCCTTGCCTCGACCGCCTTCAGCGATGCTCTCGTTATTCTCGGCGCGGCAGGGCTCGTCATTCCCACATTTACACGATTCAAGATCAGCCCGGTCATCGGATTCATCCTGGTGGGGGCGTTGGTCGGCCCGTACGCCCTGGGTGATCTCGATGATGATTTCCCATGGCTCTACTATGTAACGATCAGCGATCCGCATGCGATCGAGCCATTCGCCGAATTCGGGATCATACTGCTGCTCTTCTCAATCTGTCTCGAGCTGAGCTTCAGGCGATTATGGGCCATGCGCCGAGCCGTATTCGGGCTGGGCACCTCCAAGTTGCTGATCTCTGCGCTGATGATTGGTGGCGGGCTGTATCTGTTCGGCGCGAATTTTGGGGGTGCGTTGGGCCTCGGCCTGGCGCTAGCACTGTCGTCCACTGCGTTAGTCCTGCCAATGGCCGGCACCACTGGCGCGGTTGGCAGGCGCGCCTTTGCCATCCTGTTGCTGGAGGATCTGGCGCTGGTGCCGATCGTCTTCGTTCTCGGCGCAATGGCGCCTTATGGCGACACCGCAGGCTGGGAAAGTCTTCTTCGAACGATCTGCATCGGTTTCGGCGTGATCGCCGTCATAATGGTCGGCGGGCGCTACCTGCTTCCACGACTGTTCGCGCAGGCCGCTCGCGCCAAGAATCCGGAGATGTTCCTTTCGGCTAGCCTGCTGGTCGTAATTTTGGCGAGCATCGCGACCACCGCCGCCGGCCTTTCGCCTATCGTCGGCGCGCTGGTCGCGGGGTTGCTGATCGCCGAAACCGACTATCATGCCGAGGTCCAACTCGTCACTGCGCCCTTCAAGGGCCTCGCGCTCGGCGTCTTCCTGATCACGGTAGGCATGTCGCTCGACGTGCGGATGATCATCGGGAACTGGCATGAGCTCGCACTGGCGGTGGCGGCAGTTGTCGTCGCCAAGGCGCTGATCACCGCTCTGCTTTTGCGGTTCTGGGGCGCCAAACGCGCCGTCTCCGCGGAAACGGGGCTGCTGATGTCGTCGCCTTCGGAAACCACGCTGATCGTGCTCGCCGCGGTAGCGCAAGCCCGGCTCATCGACGCCAACACTGCGGCCTTCTGGCAGGTGGTTACCGCGATCGGTCTGATGATAACGCCGATACTCGCCAAGGTCGGACATGACATTGCACGTAAATTCGAAGACCGAGAGCACAAGCCGGCTATCCCGCCACTGCCGACAGCAGAGGCGCGCGCAATTATCGGCGGTTTCGGACGGGTCGGCCGGCTGGTAGCGCAGATGCTCGATGCCAACGAACAGCCCTATATCGCAGTCGACGCCAATATCGATGCTGTGATTCATGCGCGACGCCGGGGATATGAAATCATGTTTGGTGATATTGCCCGTCCGGGCATGATCGAACATCTCGATCTCGGTCGCGCGACAGCACTCATTCTAACGATGGACGATCCGGTGCAAGTCGTGCGCATCACGCGGCAGGCCCGGCAACGCCACCCTGGCTTGACGATCGTCGCGCGCGCTCGTGATCCAAACCATGCCGCCGAGCTTTACCGCGCAGGCGCAACCGACGCAGTTCCCGAGACGCTCGAATCGTCGCTGCAACTATCGGAAGCGGTGCTCGTCGATCTCGGCGTACCGATGGGACCGGTGATCGCCTCGATCCATGAAAAACGCGCCGAGTTACGAGCCAAGATCATGGACATGGGCGAGATGAGCAGCGAACCCAATCTCGGTCGTCGACGGCTTCGAGACGCTCGTAGATCTCCTGCCAAACAAGGAGAGACCAGCAACAACCCGGGGTGAGCCCTCCCTGCTCCTCTCCTCAATTTCGCTCCGTATGGAACAGGGAGTCCCGTCCTGCGTTCCCCCAGCGGGGCGGTGAGAAGAAGGATTCCCAAATGCCCAAATTGACTGTTCCGGTGAGGAGCATCGCACTTGCCACATTGTTGGCATTGGCAACAACGCCGGCCATGGCTGGTAAAGAAGACCGGGCAAAGCGCGCCATCGCCGAAGCCCAGGGCAAGGTTGATGCGGCTGAAAAAGCGGGTACTGGTGCCGACGCTCCCGGGCTGATCGCCGAAGCCAATGCCGCATTGCGCGCCGCTCGCGAAGATATCGCCGCCGACCACAAGACGGCAGCTATACAGGCCGCCAGTCAAGCTTCGCTGCTAGCAGACCGGGCTATCGGCGTGTCGAACCGCAACCGGGTCGACGCAGAAGCGGCCGCGCGTGCCGATGCCGCTGCCGCGACTGTCGCGGCTCAGAATAACGCCAGCATTTCAGCTCAGTCCGCCCAAGACGCCAACATACGCGCGGCGGCCGCCGAACAATCCGCCGCTGTCGCAAAGGCACAGGTTGAGGTACTACGTAGTGCCCCGCCGCCGGTCGCCGCCGTTGTGACCACCACCGAAACGACCAGGACGGCCTCGGCTGCGCGACCAGCAACCAAGAAGAAGATCGTTCGCCGTACGATACCGGCCCGCCCGGCCACACGCGCGGCGACGACACAAAAAACCACAACAACGACGATTCAGACCGGCGTCGCGACCCCCGGCGGAATGTAACGCCCCGAGTGCGATGGGAAAACCCTGGTGAGCATCGCCTCGCCAGGGCACCTTTCCGCCGAAATTTCTAGGCTTTGCTACCCTTGCCACGATGCAGGAAGAGTGTGCTGCCATAGCGATATTCGGGTGATCCGGGCGCGGACAGGCTCATGATCGGGACGACGAACTGGTTGTAGCTCATCTGACGCATATGGTGCCGGAGCACATCCCAGCTTTCATAGACCTGGATGCTGTGGATCACGTCAGCATTGTCGATGTCCGGGAAATGGCCGTACATCAGCGTACCTTGTTCCTGGGAAACGATCGGCTGGAACTGTTTCAGCACTTCTAGCAACTCGCCGCGCTTGCCCGGCAGCGCGGTCGCTTTCGCATATTGCAGAATCGGGCCCTCGATCTTGTCGAAACCGCGCGACGCCATGTCGGCGAGCGTCGCGTCCATATATTTGAGCATCTCTTCGTCGCTGACCTGCGCCATGGTGCGGTACATGCCTTCCATCTTGTCGTCGCCGGACATTACCGATCCTCCCTCTAAGTCGTAATGTTTAGCTCTTTTGGCCGGTGCCGCGATGCATAAACAGGCAGCTCCCATAGCTATATTCAGGCGAACCGGGCGCTGCGATCGCCATGATCGGATCGACATATTGCATATAGCGCGGCTCGCGCATGTGATCGCAGAGTGCATCCCAGTCCTCATAGACCTGGATGCAGTGAATGACGTCGGGATCGTCGATATCGGGAAAATAGCCGAACATCAGCGCGCCCTGCTCGGGCTCAACGATCGGCCGAAAATTGCGGAGAATATCGAGCATCTCGTCGCGCTTGCCGGGCAGTACGGTCGATTTGGCCATCTGCATGATCGGGCCCTCGATCTTGTCGTAGCCGAGCGAGATCATATGGGCGAGATAGGCATCGATGCCTGCGAGTTGCTCTTCCTCGCTCCGATTGGCAGCGCTCCGGAAAGCATCGCCCATCGTTCCCGCATCATCGCTCATGACTGCACTCTCCTTGTAACCAGCATTGGGTCGGGAAAAGCCCGACCGGTCGCAATCTATTACGTCATTTCAATTAGTTATTGATCGATGTTGCGCCGGTAGGTTTCGGGCAAAGCGACGATGCCGACGACCACGGTCAGCCCAGCGACGATGATCGGATACCACAGACCGGAATAAATGTTTCCGGTGGCGGCGACGATCGCGAAGATGGTGGTGGGAAGGAAACCGCCGAACCAGCCATTTCCGATGTGATAGGGCAGAGACATCGAGGTATAGCGGATCCGGCTCGGGAACAGTTCGACCAGCATCGCCGCGATCGGGCCGTAGACCATCGTGACGAGCAGCACGAGCGCGAACAGGATCAGTACCACCATCGGCCTGTCGATCGCTTCCGGGTCGGCCTTGTCGGGATAGCCCGCCGCCTTAAGTTCGGCCTTCACCGCATCCTGGAAGGCCGTGATCGCTTCCTTGTTCGCCGCCCCTTTTACAGCATCGGGCGCGGGTGCCGTAATCGTCTTGCCGCCGATATGGACGCTTGCCACCGTTCCCGCCGGTCCCTCGATATTGGTGTAGCTGACACCATTTTTCGCGAGGAAGGCCTTGGCGATGTCGCAGCTCTTCGAATCGAACTTGTTCTTGCCCACCGGATCGAACTGGACCGAGCATTCGTCGGCATGCGCTGTGACCTTCACCGGTGCGCTCGACTGGGCGTGCGCCAGAGCGGGGTTCGCGGCTTCGGTCAGCGCGCTGAACAGCGGGAAATAACTGAGCGCCGCAATCGCACAGCCGGTCAGGATGATGGGCTTGCGGCCGATCTTGTCCGACAGCCACCCGAAGAACACGAAGAAGGGCGTGGCGAGCAGCAGCGCGATGGCGGTGAGGATGTTGGTCGTGGCGCCATCGACCTTCAGTGTCTTCTCGAGGAAGAACAGTGCGTAGAACTGTCCCGCGTACCAGATCACGGCCTGTCCCGCGACCGCACCGAATAGCGCGACCAGCACCCATTTGAGGTTGTCCCAGCGGCCGAAAGCCTCGGTCAGCGGAGCCTTGGAGGTCGTTCCTTCATCCTTCATCTTCTGGAAGACCGGACTTTCGGAGAGCTGGAGGCGGATCCACAGCGAGACGACGAGCAGGATCATCGAGAGCAGGAAAGGCACCCGCCAGCCCCAGTCAGCGAATGCATCCTCGCCGATCGTGAAGCGCACGCCGATCACGACCAGAAGCGCGGCAAACAGGCCGAGGGTGGCCGTCGTCTGGATCCAGCTCGTATAGAGGCCGCGTTTGCCCTCCGGCGCATGCTCGGCGACATAGGTAGCCGCCCCGCCATATTCGCCGCCGAGCGCGAGGCCCTGCACAAGGCGCAGCGCTACCAGGATGAAGGGCGCGGCGACGCCGATCGATTCGTAGCTGGGCAGCAGGCCGACCGCAAAGGTCGACAGGCCCATCAGCGCCATCGTCACCAGGAAGGTATATTTGCGGCCGACCAGATCGCCGACCCGACCGAAAACGAGCGCGCCAAACGGCCGCACCGCGAAACCGGCGGCGAAGGCGGCGAGCGCTAGGATGAAGCCGGTGGTCTCGTTGACACCGGAAAAGAATTTGGCCGAGATGAAGGTGGCGAGCAGCCCGTAAAGGTAGAAATCATACCATTCGAACACGGTGCCGAGCGAAGAGGCAGCGATGACGAGCTTCTCGTTCTGGGTGGCCTTATGATGTTTCTCGCCGGGCACTGACGCCATTTTTCCCCTCCCCGTGGCAGCTTTACGCCTTCTTCCGCGAAAACTGGCAATTTGGCCATAGTCGGGCTGATCAGGACCGTGGGCACCCAGGCGCTTCACGCCGGTTTCCCCTTGCCCCGCTGCCTGCTATCCAACGCTCCATGTCATCTAATCATCTCTATCTGGTCGACGGCTCCGGCTATATTTTTCGGGCCTATCACCGATTGCCGCCCCTCACCAACCGCCATGGAATTCCGGCCGGCGCAGTCTATGGCTTCACCACCATGTTGTGGAAACTCATCAACGAGCTCCACCATGCCGATGGGCCGACCCATCTGGCGGTGATTCTCGATGCGTCGTCTAAGACCTTCCGCAACGAAATGTACGATCAGTACAAGGCACACCGGCCTCCGGCGCCGGAGGACCTTATCCCCCAGTTCCCGCTGATCCGCGACGCGGTGCGTGCCTTCTCGGTGCCCTGCATCGAGGAATTGGGCCTCGAGGCCGACGATATCATCGCCTGTTACGCGGAGGCTGCCCTGGCGGCCGATTGGAAGGTGACGATCGTCTCGTCAGACAAAGATCTGATGCAGCTCATCCAGCCAGGACTCGACCTGCTCGATACGATGCAAAACCGCCGTCTCGGCCGCGAACATGTGCTCGAGAAATTCGGCGTTGAGCCGGAAGCGCTTGGTGATGTGCTCGCGCTGATGGGTGACAGTGTCGACAATGTTCCCGGCGTGCCCGGGATAGGCCCCAAGACGGCGAGCGAACTGATCCGTCAGTACGGCAATCTCGAGGCGGTACTCGCCGCGACCGACGAGATAAAGAAGCCGAAACTCAAGCAGTCACTGATCGATCATGCAGACAATGCACGGCTGTCACGTGAACTGGTCCGTCTGAAATCCGATGCGCCACTCCCGGAACCGCTCGACACGCTCGCGCTGAAAGGCCTGCCGCCTGAACCCCTGCGAGCCTTTCTGGAGGATCAGGGCTTCAAGTCCCTGCTCGCGAAAATCTCCGATGGTGCCGGTGCTGCGACCTTGCCGACCGGTGGGCCGACAATTCTCGCACTGGCGCCCGGGCCAGAGGAGAAGCCAGCGCCAATCGTCGAGCAACTGCCCTTCAATCGCAAGGACTATGAAACAGTCGTTGACGAGGCAGCGCTCGACCGCTGGATCGCGGAAGGTTTTGCCTGCGGCCGCGTCGCGGTTGATACCGAAACGGACTCGATCGATCCGGTGCGGGCTCGCCTGGTCGGCATCAGCCTCGCGACCGCGCCCGGCAAGGCATGCTACATTCCGCTGGCCCATGTCGGCGACGGCCTTCTGTCGGAAACACCGCGCCAGATTCCGATCGCGGTGGCATTGGCGAAGCTCAAGCCCCTGCTTGAAGCGCCCGACATCCTCAAGATCGGCCAGAATATCAAATATGACATAGTCGTGTTAGCCGGCAACGGCGGCATCCGCGTTTCGCCCTATGACGACACGATGCTGCTCTCTTACGATCTCGATGCCGGTCTAGGCGGGCATGGTATGGATGATCTGGCCCAGCGGCACCTCGATCATACCTGCATCGCGTTCAAGACTGTATGCGGTACCGGCAAGACCGCCATCAGCTTCGACAAGGTGACGCTCGACGTCGCCACCGAATATGCCGCCGAGGATGCTGATGTAACCTTGCGGCTGTGGCAGAATCTCAAGGGCCGCCTTGCCGGCGAAGCGGCAACGCGTGTTTATGAGCTCGTCGACCGGCCGCTGGTGCCAGTGCTGGCGGACATGGAAATGGCAGGCATCAAGGTAGATCGTGAGGAGCTCGCCCGGCTGTCCGCCGAGTTTGCCGGCGAAGCTGCCCGCCTTGAAGTGCTGATCCATGCGCAGGCCGGCACACCGTTTACCGTGGGTAGTCCAAAGCAACTCGGCGACATATTGTTCGATAAAATGGGCCTAAAGGGCGGCCGCAAGGGCAAGACCGGGGTCTATTCTACCGATGTCAC
>CANJRZ010000067.1 GCA_947476735.1 Sphingomonadaceae bacterium | reverse complement strand
GATCGCGATCGCGCCATCTGCGATCGCCTGGCCGATGAAGTCCTCGCCGTTGAACCGGGCCCCCTTAAATGCACCGAACACGGTTCCGGGCGCCACCTTGCGATGATCGATTGCGAAGGCGGTGATCCGGCTGTCACTCGTCGGGGCCGAAGAAGCGTCGGGTAGCAGATCAATCAATCGCATGGATTGACGTCTCCTTTTCCGCTTTCTCTTTCTCGGCCAGCTGCTCCTCGTAGATATAGGGCAGCATGTCGGACAAATCGATCTCCCGGCTCTTGTCGGGGATGACACCGAGCATTGGCCCGATCCGGGCTATGATGTTCTTCACCGCCGGCAGCGCTGTCCATGCGGCGGTGCGGAAGCCATAGGTTTCCTTGATGCCTTGCGGCTCGTCCATGGTCACAACCACGACATAGCGCGGTGCGTCCATCGGGAAAGCACCGGCAAAGGTCGTAACCAGGCTATTGTGGATGTAGCGGCCGTTGAGGTTCTTTTCGGCTGTCCCGGTCTTGCCGCCGATGCGCAGTCCGGGGACATTGCCCGTCTTGCCTGTGCCGTGCGTGACGACGAGCCTCATCAGTTGGCGCATCTTGAAGCTTGTCGCTTCAGAGATGACGCGCTTGCCCTGAGGAGCCTCGCCGGGTGCGCGCTTTAGCATGGTGGCGGGACGTAGAATCCCGCCATTGATCAGCGCGGCATAGGCGTTGGCGAGGTGTAACTGGCTGACTGCAATCCCATGGCCATAGGCGGTTGTCATCGTCGTCGTACGTGCCCAGAAGCCGGGCCAGAGCGGTTTGCCGCGGGCGCCCAGCTCGAGATCGACCGGCCGGTCGAAGCCGAGCTTGCGGAAGAAGGCCGCAGTCCGCTCCTGGCCGAGCTCGTCGGCAATCCGCGCCGTGCCAATATTGCTCGAATGAATCATGATGTCGGGGATCGACATCCAGCGGTTCTCGGGATGATCGTCCTTGATCTTGAATTTACCGACCTGAAGCGGAGCAGTCGCGTCGTAGCGCTTGCCATAGTCGGTAATCACGCCATTCTCGATCGCGTTGGCGAAGGTGAACATTTTGAAGGTAGAACCGAGCTCGTAAACCGAACTGATTGCACGGTTGTAGCGGGCATCGGGACGCAGTGGATCGGTGCCCACGGGAACGAGGCCGGGCGCGTTTGAATTGAACACCGGCAGCGATGCCATCGCCAGGATCTCGCCGGTGTGAACATCGAGCACGATGCTCGCGCCGCCGACCGCGGAATGCTTGATCACCTGGGCCTTCAGCGCGCTTTCGACCGCAGCCTGGACACGACTGTCAAGCGACAGGGCGACCGACCTGCCGCTGTTTGCGGGGTCGGTCAACCGCTTGTCGAGAAAGGCTTCCATCCCGCTCACTGGCACGCCGCCGATGTCCATATAGCCGATCGCCTGGCTCGCCATCGTGCCCTGCGGATAGAATCGCTCGGGCTCGGGCACCTCCTCGATCGCCGGCTCGCCTATCAGGCGGACAGCATGGATTTTGGCCGGGGTGGCGCCCCGCTCGAGATAAACGAACTTCTTCCGGCCACTGAGGATTCGGCGATAATATTCGATCGGGCGGCCCGGGAAGAGGCGGGTGAGCTCGACCGCCAGCCGTTCCTTGTCGGTAATGATACGGGGCGGACGGATCGCAAGGCTGATGCCCTTGATTGTGCCAGCCAGTACGACGCCGTTGCGGTCGGTGATGTCGGCGCGCGGAGTACGCGGGACCGCAGCCGCATGGTCCGGTCCGGAGAAGATGGCGAGATAGAGCAGCCGCACGCCAATCACGCCGATCATCAGCGCGAAAACCATCATAAGGATCATCAGCCGGTAATGCGCGACCTGCGCATGCTCGTTGGTCTTGGCGAGGGCGCGGTCGCGCGGCGGGGCAAGCCCGACGGCGAGCACGTTCATGGTTTCACTTTGCGCGAATGACCGGTTGCTGCCACTTCGGCGATTCCATCGAGGAAGTCGGCATCGAGCGCGGTTCTGGACGGCTTTTGGAGCGAGGCCTCGTGTATCGGCGAGGGAGAGGAGGTCGCTAACGCCGATGGTTTGGTCTGGACGTAGTTCGCAGGACGGATTGTTGGCGAGGTGATCTGCGGCGAGACGCTAATCGTCGTCGCCTTAGCTGCCACGCCCCCTAATGTCCGATCCTCGATCACGTCGAGGCTGACTTTGTTGACTGCGCCGTGACTCGCCACGATCGAGGGATCGAGCGGCAGCGCCGTTTTGCCTTTCGGCTGGGCCAGCGCTGCCAGTTTGACCGAGCTCTCGACGAATTGCTCGGCGCTTGGTGCCTGCAGGCCATAGACAAGCTGGTTCCAGCTTTCGATCTGGGCGAGCCCGCCGCGCGTGTCGATTTCGGTGCGCAGCTCGCGGATCTCCTGGTTGGTTGCGAAGATCTTGCGTTCGACCCCCGCGAGCTCGGCGCGCTTGGCCGCGACAGTCTGCGAGACCATGTAAAAGACTAGGGCAGCGGCACAGATGCCACCGGTCCAGACTACCTCACGGAAGCGCGTCGCGATCATCCCTGGCGTCCTTCTTTTTGTACGGTAAGTCCCCACGGCAATGCCTCGGTCCGGCGGGCGACGCGCAGGGTCGCCGAGCGGGACCGGGGGTTTCGGGCAATCTCCGCCTCGCCCGCGCGGACGGGCTTGGTGACGGCCTCGAAACTTGGGCGCGGCCCCGCGGAACGCGCATCGGGAAGGTGGCGCGAACCGGATGGGTTTGCCCCGCTCCGCTCCCGCAGGAACCGCTTCACGATGCGGTCTTCGATCGAATGAAAGGACACTACCGCCAGCCGTCCACCGGGCCGCAGCAAGCGCTCGGCAGCGGCGAGGCCGCGCTCGAGTTCGTCGATCTCGGCGTTGAGATGGATGCGGATCGCCTGGAAGGTGCGCGTTGCCGGATCCTTCTTCTCGTGGGGGCGGTGACCGAGCGCGCGGCGCACCACCTCGGCAAGCTGGGCGGTGCGGGTGATCGGTCGCGCAGCGACAATCGCTCGGGCAACGCGACGCGCGCGGGGCTCCTCGCCCAGCTCGTGCAGCACGTCGGCGATCTCGGCTTCATCGGCATTGTTGACGAATTCGGCCGCGCTCATGCCGGCCTGTTCCATCCGCATGTCGAGCGGGCCGTCGGCCTGGAAGGAGAAACCGCGCTCGGCCTGGTCGATCTGCATTGAGGAAACACCGATATCAAGCGTCACGCCATCGACCTGTTCGACGCCGCGCTCTCCAAGTGCTTCTGCCATGCGCGAGAAGCGATCATGGATCAGCGTCAGCGCACCGTCATTCTCACCTGCGAGCGTGCGTCCCATGGCGATCGCATCGGGGTCACGATCGAACGCGATGACGTGCGCGCCCGAGCGGAGGATTGCACGGGTATAGCCGCCGGCACCGAAAGTGCCGTCGACATGGGTCTCGCCGGCCCTGGGTGCGAGGCCGGCGACCACCTCATCGAGGAGGACGGGGATGTGCGGAGCGATGGAAGTCATCCGCGCTCCCTCCGCTTGACGAGAAGGTCGTCCATCTCCTCGATGACCTCGGCAGTTTCGCCGTTGCGATGGAGGAAAAGCTGGTCGGGGCTCCATATGCGAAAGCGCCGGCCGCGACCGACGAAGAAAGCGTCGCTGCCGATCCCTGCCTTAACGCGCAGCCGTTCGGGCAGAACCATGCGCCCGGCCGCATCGAAGTTGACGTCTTTCATCAGCGGATAGGCCTTGGCCTCTTCCTCCTCGAGGACGTCACCGTGCAGGCGGCCGGTCTCGGCAGCGACGCGCGCGGCATGGGCATCGATCTGCTCTTCATGGTCGGCGACCTGGCGGGCGTCGGAAACCTCGATGCAAGGCAGCGTGGGGTGTTTGGACATGCGCAGCACGCGCTCAAGTCCGTCGGCGACCTTGCCGCCGCCGCAGCGGATTTCGATGGTCTGACGGAAGGCAGCCGGAAGCGACACGCGACCCTTCGGGTCGACGCCGTTCAGATGCACATCATTGAAGACCGCTCCACCCGCCGCCACCGACGCACCCCGTTCCGGTACCAGGGGTATCGCCACAGCCAAGCCGTCCGTGTCGGACGGCGGGAGGCGTCAGCACGCCAAGCGATACACCCAATCCCATTCCACCTTCAGGATGTACTTGGATCAGGTTGGTTTTTCAAAGCATTTTTATTCCATTCTATGGTTTTTTATGGATTCATGCTGTGGATTTCCGGAATTGCGAGGGAAGCCTTGGCACAAAGCAACACAGTTGTGGCGCCCGGAATCCGGGAGTTCTGGCTGTGAATCCTCCTGTGGATAACCATGTCGAAAATTGAAATCGTCCGGCCACGCCGATCGGGGTGGCGGGGAAAGGGACTCCGCGGCGGCAGCAGACGTCAGCGTTGGGATGAGTTCGACTGAGTCGCGACGGAGTCGCCGGCAGTGCCGCCGGGCGCCACGCCCAGTTCTGCGAGCGGATCGGCGGGCGGGGCGTCGCTCGCATTGGCGGTTGCGGTGGTCCCACCTTCGGATCCGTCCTGCTTCTTGCCGCGGAAGCCGACAACAGCCGCGGCCAGCAGCACGACCAGAAACACCACGGCTAGGCCGGTAATGCCGATCCGCACCCGCTGCATCAGACGGTTGTACCCATGGGGCCTACTGTCCGTCAGCGCCGGTTAGAGGTCAATCGTGAATATTTCCGTCCCTGGCACGCGCCTTGTTTACCGCTTGAGCAGCCCTGGGACCGGAAGGCCTTTCGCCTCGAGCCAATTCGGGTTGAACAGCGAGGAAAGGTAGCGCATCCCGGAATCGCAAAGGATGGTGACAATGGTCTTGCCTGGACCCAGTTCCTTTGCCAGCGCGATTGCGCCCGCGACGTTGATCCCCGATGACAGGCCCACGCACATGCCTTCCTTCTCGAGCAGCCCGACTACCTGTTCCAGGCCCTGTTCATCGGAGATACGGAACTGGGTATCGATGGGCGCGCCATCAAGATTGGCGGTGATGCGGCTTTGGCCGATGCCTTCAGCGACGCTGTTGCCCTCGGCCTTCAACTCGCCATGGGCGAAATAATTGAACAGCGCGGCGCCATAAGGATCGGTCAGCCCAATGACGATGTCGTCGCGAAAAGCCTTCAGGCCGAGGCCCACGCCGGCGAGCGTCCCCCCGGTGCCCACGGCGCAGGTGAAGCCGTCGATCTTGCCGCCGGTCTGCGCCCAAATCTCCGGAGCGGTGGTACGGATATGAGCGAGGCGGTTGGCCGTATTGTCGAACTGGTTGGCCCAGAGAGCACCCGGTGTTTCCTCAGCGATCCGCCGGGAGGTGTGGACGTAATGAGCGGGGTTTGAATAGGCGGTTGGCGCCACCAGTACCAGTTCGGCCCCCAGCGCCCGAAGAGTGTCCTGCTTTTCCTGGCTTTGGGTGTCGGTCATCACAATGATCGTGCGATAACCGCGCGCATTGCCGACCAGGGCAAGGCCGATGCCGGTGTTGCCGGCTGTGCCCTCGACGATAATTCCGCCCGGCTCGATCTGCCCGCGTTCTTCCGCGTCGGTAATGATCGCGAGCGCTGCACGGTCCTTGACCGAGCCGCCCGGATTCATAAATTCGCATTTGGCGAGAATGTCGCAGCCAGTGGCTTCGCTCGGGCCCTTCAACCTTACGAGCGGTGTATTGCCGATCAGGGCGAGGGCGTCCGGCGCAATCTTTGCGTTGCTCATGGTGGGGAACCTAGCCGACTGCGGTGCCGCTTGCCAACAAAGCTTCTCTTGTGAGTTTGTCTGTGCTGCTTGTTCCGTTGTCATGATCCGTAAGGCCAGCTTCGCACCGATCGTCGGACCGGATACCCGAGTGCTGCTGCTCGGAAGCCTGCCCGGCGAGGCTTCGTTGCGCGCTGCGCGCTATTACGCCCATCCTCAGAATCAATTCTGGCGCCTGGCCGGGTCTCTCATCGGGCGCGATGATCTGCGGGCGCTCGATTACGAAGAACGGCTGGCGGTGCTGGGCAAGGCCGGCATCGGGCTGTGGGATGTCGTTGCCGATGCGGTGCGGCCGGGCAGTCTGGATGGTGTTATTCGTGATCACCGTCCCAATGACCTGCGCATGCTGCTCAGGACCCTGCCGGTGCTGGGCGCGATCGGATTCAATGGAGGGACTGCGGCGCGAATCGGGCGCAAGCTGATCGGCGAATCCGGTAGAATTGCGTTATTGGACCTGCCGTCCAGCAGTCCTGCGTACACATTAGCCTATGCCGAAAAGCGGCGCCTCTGGACCGAATTGCGCGAATTTCTTGATCCTAGGGGATAATTTCCAGGCAAACGTCCCAAACTCCAATATTCATTTTGGCGTCATCGCTTTCCTCCACTTGACGCAATGCACAATAGGACGCCAAGACACCGTCGTTATGCAAATCCACACCCGCCTTCTCGCTGCCGCCGCTATCGGCTCCGCCCTGTTCCTCACTGCGTGTAAGCAGGAAACCATCTCGGGGGATGCTCCCGATCCCGATGCGGCGGCGCTCAACGCCGCCAAACCGGTCGAGCTGCCACCGATGGTTACCCAGAGCCGCACATATCGCTGCAAGGATTCGAGCCTGGTCTTTGTGGAGTTCTTCAGCAACAACACCGCGGTCTATCGGGCCAGCAAGGGTGGCGCGGGGACGACGCTGACGGCGGCGGAACCCGGCAAGCCCTATGCCGCCGATGGTTATTCGGTGAGCGGCGATGGCCCGCAGGTTACCATCGCGGCGCCAGGCAAGCCTTCGCAGGACTGCAAGGCCTAATCACGCTTCTTCCCCTTCAACCCATCTGGCCGGTGCGAGTGAAAGCTCCGCCGGCCTTTTAAATTTCCGGTGAATTGTGAGCCTGAGCGAGCGGCCTCGATCAGGCGGGAGGCTGGCAGACATCGATCCAGCAAGCGCCGGTGAGCTGAGCGAGCCGGTCTGGGGTAAGGCGTACCGAAGCGGTCCGCGAGCCGGCCGCTGGATAGACGAACTCGAAATCCCTGAGCGATCGGTCGCAATAGATCGGCAGGGGATAGGCCAGTCCAAACGGACAGACGCCGCCCACCGGGTGGCCCGTGAATTCTTCGACATCCTCCGGGCCGAGCATGCGCGGGCGGCCTCCGAGCGCTTCTTTCGTCTTGCGGTTATCGAGCCTGGCATCCCCCCGGGCGACGATCAGCATCACCGTGTCACCGATCCGCACCGACAGCGTCTTGGCGATCTGGCCAGGCAGAACACCTAATGTCGCCGCGGCCTCGGTCACGGTGGCGGTGCTTGCGTCCTGCATGATGATGGCGACGTCGGGGGCGTGTTCCGCGAAGAAAGCGCGGACGGATTCAAGGCTCATGCCTCGCTGTATACCCGATTCGGTGGACGGACCAGACTACCGGGGTAAATGGTCGCGAACCCCGATCACGAGCAACTTCAGCGACTCTCCCGGTCACTGAAACGCAGTCTTGCAGATTGCTGCATCCGCAGGGCTGCGGTGCGCATCTCGGCCCGGGTCAATCCTTACGGACGATCATCCCGAAAGGTCTGGATCCCCGTGGATTGCTGTCGCCGAAGTTGAGTTGGGCGACCGTAAAGCCGCGCGAGATAAGGGTGACGGCGAGCCGTTCTACCTCCCCGCGCGGCAGGCATGCGGTCGCCTCGGCAGCGGAAGGAGCAACATCCAGCATATGGATCGCAAAGCCGCCGGGCCGAAGGACCGCCATCAGCTCAAACAGGAAGTTGGCGGTATGGCCGGCCTCGTAGCCGAGCTGGGCCATGCCGATCGTCCACATGAAATCGAAGCCGCGCCGGTCGGCGGGTTCGTTGGCGAGCATGAGCGTCATGTTGTTGCCCTCGGGCACGCCGGCCACGTCGAGCTGCCGGCAATTGACGTTTGACCAGGAAAAGTCAGAAGCACCATGATCGGCCGGCAGCTGTCCGACCAGCGCTTCGCATCCGGTCGCTGCCAGGACCGGGCCAAGCACCATGCCCCCGCCGCCCAGGGTGATGCCGCGGGCGCCCTTTCTCAGCATTCCATAGCGATCAAGTGCCTGGGCGATGAAGGCGAAGCGCCATGCCGCGACATCGTCAACGGGACGATTGGCCATGCGGTCGAGCCATCTGCGAAATTCCGGCTCGGCCAGCTGATCTCCCGTTAACACCTGCGACACGGGGTCGCAGAACAGTGGCTGCCCTTCGCCCACCAGCCGGCTCGGCAGCTCGAATACAGGGGCAGCAAGCTGGGTCGGCAGGAGGAAAGCCTCGTTCGCGGGATCGTCGCTTGCTTCGCTCTGCTCTGCCATTACGCTGATGCCCGCAGCCTGTGCGTCGGTGCCGTCGATGCAGAGTCCGTAGGCCGCATAACTCGCTCCGGCGACGCCCAATATCGAGATGGTGAGACCCCGTTCGACAGCCGCGCGATCGGTGAGGTCGAGCCGCGACGAGGTGACGAACACGGCATCGCGGCCGCTGCCTGGCACGAAGGCGTTGACGAAGACGCGCAACTCGCCGAAGCTTGCCTGCAGCTTCTCGAAACGGATCGTGAATATCACCCGTCCGGGACGATAATCGACATAGGGCGTGTGGAAGACATAGCGTGGATCGGGCCCGCGCTCGAGTCCGCCCAACGGCCGGATCGCGCTGGCATGGCCGACCATGAATCCGAAGGGATCGAGTTCGCGGACATTATCCTGGTTGGCGGCATCCATGGCGATGTCCTTAGCCGGGCACCGTTGCGATATCCAGATAGGTGGGGCGCTAATCGTCGCCCGGGCGTTTGTGGCCCGCCTTGGCCCAGGGCTGGCCGATCCAGCGGCGGTAGATGTCGTGAGTCAGCCACAGAAGCGGGACTCGGCGCTGAGCGATTCCCGGTAGGCTCCAGATATCGAACCCGGTGAAAGGCAGAAAAGGATTGCGCCGGCTGTACCCGAACAATTCGATCCTCGTGCTCGGTTTCGTGCTCGGCCGTCGCGCATGAAAGCCGAACGTGTCCGCGACGATCAGCGTATTGGCAGGCGCCGCAAAAACGGTCGGTTGAGGAAGACCGAGTGCGGCCAACTCGCCAGCCTCTATGCGGAACGATCCGCGCGCCGAAAGAAAGTCGCCTGCGTCGCGGACCTCGAGGCTGCGACGCCTTTCCCAGGCGAGACGCTCGGGCGTGAGCCGGTGCGATCCCGCCACGTAGCTCAGCGGACCTTCATCGGCGGCGACGTCCTCGAGCAGCAGCCAGGCCTTCATCGATGTATGGAACGTATCGGCATGGAGGCAGGTCTGCGGGTCGGGCGGCGCGTCGCGGCGATGGCTCAGGATCGACTGGACGTAGAGCAGGGGCTCGACGTCGAAGCTCGCGGCGTAGCGCGCCAGTGCGCGCCAGCGCTTGTCCCGCATGACGCTGTGCATGGCCGGTACTGCGCGCAGCATTTCGGGATCGGCCGCATAGCGGCGTGTGATCGTGTCGCCCTGCACCATCTCGCGGGCAGGGCCGGCCCAGGCGAGCAGCTGTTCGCGAAGCGCTGTAAAGAGGTCAGGAGGCAGGAAGTCGCGCTTTTCTATGAAGCCATCGCGGTCGAACATCGCCAGATCGTCGGGCTCAACTGCGCTCGCAAGCCGTGCCCGGCGGCGTTGGGCCATTGTCGAGGCAAGCCTGACGCGACCGGCGTGGAGGCCTTGCCGGTTAAGCCGTTCCGACCCAATCAGTGGATTGTCGAGGAAGGATTTCGCGCCGGTGAGCAATTGGACAGCCCACCAGGGTGCAAATAGCGAACGCAGAATCGAACTGGTCATGCGGACGTTCTATTCGATCCCGCGCGATTTGAGGATGGCTTCGATCGGTCCGACATCTGTGGGGTTGTTCAGCTCGATGGCATCCCAGCCGATCGGCTCGAACGGCACCACGCCGACATACAACCCGCCGTCGAGGAAACGAAGCTGCTCGAGCCCTTCGAGTTGCTCAAGCTCCGAAATGCCTAGCGCAAGATAGCGTCGCAGCGCATCGGGCCGATAGGCATAGACGCCCAGGTGGAGGTGGACCGGCGGTGAATCGTAAGCTGCCGTGTCGGGCGAGAGATGCGGGATCACCCGCTTCGAGAAATAGAGAGCGCGGTGGTTGCGGTTGAAGACCACCGTAGTGCCGCCGACACGGCCCTGGGCCTGATCCTCTACGAGGTGCGCATAGGTGCTTTGTGCGCACCGTATCGCCGGTGTCATCATCGCGACGTCGGGCGCGGCGGCAAGTGCATCGATCAGCGTGATGACGACATGCCCGGGTGTCAGTGGCGCATCCCCCTGGAGGTTCACAACCATGTCCGGTTCGATATCGAGGCGGGCAATCGCGTCGGCACAGCGTTCGGTGCCATTGGCGCAGCTATTGGCAGTCATCACCACCTGACCGCCGAACGCCCTTACCGCATCGGCGATGCGATGATCGTCGGTCGCGATCCAGATTGAGTCAGCATCGGCGATGGTACGCGCACATTCCCAGCTCCGCTGAATCAGCGGCTTGGATATACCCGACGCTCCGCGCAGCATGGCGAGCGGCTTGGCCGGATATCGCGATGAACTGTAACGCGCGGGGATGATGACCGCGACGTCGGCCATGGGCTGTCGGCTAACCCTAGCTCAGGCCGTAGCGCACGAAATCATGGATATGGACGATGCCTGACGGATAATCGGGGCGATCTTCCTCCATCACGAAGACGGTGGTGATCTTGTTGTCGTTCATTACCATCAGCGCGTCTTCGGCCAGCGTATCGGGCGGGACGGTCTTGGGATTGGTCGTCATCACATCGGCCGCAGTGCCATCGCCCAGATCGCCGACGTGGCGCCTAAGATCGCCGTCGGTGATGACCCCCACCAGCCGACCGAAATCGTCGACCACGCCGGCGGCGCCGAAGCCCATCGAGGTCATCGTCATGATAACATCACGCATCGGCGTTTCGGGACGGACAAGCGGCAGGCTGGCGCCGCCATGCATCATGTCCTTCACTGCCGTCAGCCTGAGGCCGATCGCCCCGCCGGGATGGAGCCGCTTTATGCTGTCGCGCGCAATCCCGCGCACGTCCATCAGCGCCATCGCGAGCGCATCTCCGAGGGCCAACATCATGACCGTCGAGGTCGTCGGCGCAATATTGCTGGGGCACGCTTCGCGAACCTCCGGCAACAACAGGCGAATATCAGCTGCCTGCATGACCGGCGAATCTACTCTGGAGGCGACTCCGATGATACGAATTCGCAGATTGCGGCAATGCTGCATCACTGGGGTCAGTTCAGGTGTCGAACCCGAATTGGACAGGACGATTAGCGTGTCGCCGGTCTGGACCATGCCGAGATCGCCATGCGCAGCCTCGGCCGGATGGATGAAGATGGCGGGAGAACCGGTGGCTGAGAGTGTCGCTGCGATCTTGCGGGCCATATGGCCCGATTTGCCCATGCCGGTGACAACGATCCGGCCCTTGGTCGCCTCAAGCAGCATGACCGCCGCAGAGAAGCTGTCGTCGAGGAACGCTTCCAGCTGGGCAAGCGCATCAGCTTCGGCTCTCAGGACCTCGCGACCGCGGTCCAGAATCTTTCTACTGGCCGCATAGGACCGGATGTCGTGTGTTATCACGCTTATCTCCCTGGCCCCATTTCGGGGACCAAAAATATACGGGTGCACATTTGTTGCAACAATTTAATTGCGGCATTGCACCAATGTGACGAAAATATTTCTGTGGAAATATTCTGAGGCCGGTATTTATCCATTAGGAATCAGGCCTTTTTCTGACGATCATGCCGAACGAAGTTGTCACCCAACGGATCAGCTGCAGCTTAAGATGCGGGTCATTTGAATAGGGAGGCAGGTCGATAATGCGGTCTAGCTCATTATCGCCGCTGTCGAATGTGATAGGTATCACATCATGGCCATCGGCCAGCAATCGCTCCGCCAGCGTCTCGAAATCGCGACGGCGGAAGATGACCGTGTCGTTGTGATCAAGCGTCAGGCCGTTCGAACTGAGGTTGAGCTCGGTGGTGTGAACGGCGATGCCGCCCGGCTTGAGGCAATTGAGCGAATTGGCGAAAAATTGCAGCCCGGCGTCAATCGATCCGAGGTGCTCGAACGCGCAGGACGACCAGGTGAAATCAAAGTTCGTCAGATCGGCAGGGATCGCGTTCATGTCGACTGCGCGATAGGACACCCGCTCATAGAAGGCGGCTTCGTCACACAGGTGTGGCCTGTGGATCTGGCGGAGATTGCCGCCGAGCTGGTAGGTTTCGTTCCAGACCTGCGCGCGATCGTCATCGGCAGCTAGGTCGGTCGCTGTCACCTGGCAGCCCATTGCCGCGAACAGTGATGACAGTGGCTCGTTTCCGACCCCGAAGCCCAACCCGCGCGAACCCGGCCGCAGGGCGCCATAATATTCTAGCGCACGCAGGATGAAAACAAACTCCCATTGCTTGCGGTGCCAGATCGGCGGATCGCCGAAGCGGGCGCACCATTGTGCATAGATCGGCTCGGCCATCTGATGCGAGGTGCACATTTGCGACATCGGAAGATCGAGCGTGGCCCGCCGTTTGACGATGATCTTTTTGAGCGGACCCTTGCCTGGCGCCGCGAGAAATTCACGCTGCGCGGCGGCGAGCCGGACCGCGAGCGCCTCGACGCTGTCACCGCCGCGCAGGCTGATCTCGATCCGGTCAGCGCGGGCATCTGAATCAGGGGTCAGTGTCCCCATTAATGCGTAACTGTAGCCGCGTTCGGCCAGACGGCTGATGTCATAATGGCCATCGGTGGCCATCAGCTTCTCGATCGGCACTGCCACCACCTTAGAAGGCAGCGAGACGCCCTCCTCGGAAATGCCGTTGACGTGGAGGAGCAACTCGCCGCGGCTGCCGGTGAGCCCGGGAAGCCAGACCTTGAAACGCATCCGTCCCCCCATCGAGGGCACATATTCAGTGTGGAAGGCATAGCCCGGCACGGGCACCGGTTCGGTCCCGCCTTCGTCGGACAGCAAGCTCATCTTACCGGGCCAGAAGCAAAAGGGCTTTAGCGTAACCGGGGCTTCGTCCTTCCGGCTGCCGGTCCGGATATCCTTCCACCACCGCCCCGCCTGCCCTGCAAGGCGGCGGAACAGCGACCGCCCCGGTTGTTGAGGGTCAGCGGAGGGGATCGGAGTGTCGAGGGTCATGGCAGGGTGGGCCGCTCTATGACGGGACCATGACAGTGTTTCAACCATGCAGATCAGCCCCCTGCCACCGTGATGGTCCCGGGATACTGACGGAGCCAAATGGCCATGGCCTTGCCGAAATCTGCACTCGCATTGCGAATCCTTTGGCGGGAGGCCATATTCCGAGGTTCGGAGGCATGTTTTGAACCAACCGGGATTTGAAGGCGGCGACAGGGGCTGGCTGCAGCGGATGAACACGCTGACGGCGCGGCGCGGCGAAGCCGTGCGTCCGCAGGTGCCCGCTGGCCAGCGGGTATACGCGATTGGCGACATTCATGGCCGGCTCGATCTGCTGCTGCCGCTGCTTGCCCATGTCCGGGATGACATCGCGTCCCGCGCCAATGCCGACAATCACGTCGTGCTGCTTGGCGATCTGGTCGACCGCGGGCCTTATTCGGCGGAAACGATCGAATATGCGATCAGCCATCTGCCCAGCTTCGCGACGTTTCATATTCTCATGGGCAATCATGAGGAGGCGATGCTGCGGGCGCTCGATCCGGCCGAGGACCGGGCCGAGAATCTCTGGCTGAAATTCGGCGGTTACGAAACGCTGGCCAGCTACGGCATGCCGGTCGCGTCGCTCGGAGAGGAGCTGCCCGCGGTAGATGTGCTGAAGCGTTACATTCCCGAACGGCATCGGCAGTTTCTCGATAGCCTGCCCGATGCCATGCGGTTCGGCGACTATGTCTTCGTGCATGCCGGCATTCGGCCAGGCGTCGCACTGGAAGATCAGAACCCTTTCGACATGCGCTGGATCCGCGACGATTTTCTCGAGCATCGTGGCGAGCTGGGCGCCTATATTGTGCATGGCCACTCGATCTCGACCGACCCGGACATCCAGTCCAACCGCATAGGCATCGACACCGGCGCCTATCGCAGCGGCACGCTCACCGCGCTGGGGCTTGAGGGGGATCGACGCTGGCTTCTCCGTGCCAGCGTAATCGACGGTGAAGTTCAAACGAAATTAAGCAGCTTGGGTTAAGCCTCGAATCGGAACAGGGGTCGACTGGCAATCCAGCCGTGCGACATCCCTGAATGATTGAGGAGTTTTCGCCCGATGAGGCGAGTGCGGGGAAGATCAGCTCTGGCGGTCGAAGGGTCGCCGGACGAGGTTGCAGGGCGCTTCCGCTTCCTGCGCGGGCTGTTTCCGCGCGGCGACGAGCAAGATCAGCAGGCGGTCGCCAATCGGGTCCGCATGGCCGCCGATGCTTTGCCGATGCTGCTCCTGTCCAATCTCGCTGTGGCGGGTGGCCTCTGGATGCTGCGTTGGCCGTTGAGCGAGAGCGGGGGTTTGGTTCAGCTCTTTGCGCCACTTGCCGCCGTGCTTGTCGCCGGGGTTGGTGTCATCCTGCTCGCCCGCCGCAAAAGCCACCGCAAGTCGCCCGAACAGATGCACGGCGTTGTCGCATTGTTTGGCCTAGTCCAGGGTATCTGCTGGTCGGTCTGGATGGTCGCTGCCGGACGCGACCTTGCCTCGCCAAATTGGCCGCTTGCCGCGATCGCCTATTCGGCACTCCTCGTCATTTCTACCCTGGTGTTCGCGCCGGTGCCGACGGCTGCGCTGGCGTTATGGCTCACTCTGTCGATCACAGCGGCGATTGCTGCAGGCAACTGGTCGACACCGCTTCTTCTGGTGCCGCTCCTCGGAATCAGCGTTGTAGCGCTCGGTGGCATTTCGGAACGTAGCTATGCCACGTCGCGCCGTTGGCTGGCTAATGCGGCGAAGGCGTTGAAGGCAGCGGTTCTGCTCCGCGAATTCGAAGAGAGCCTGCGCGGCTGGTTCTGGGAAACCGACGCGCGTGGCCATATAACCTACATATCAGCTGAACTTGCCGCCGTTATCGGATTTTCCGCCGACGATCTGCTTGGTACCCCGATCACGAACCTCGTCCTGCATGAGGTCGGAGACTCCGGCAGCGCCGGCGATGGCGAACGGACGCTAGGGTTCCATCTGTCGACCCGGCTGGCCTTTGCCGAGATTGCAGTGCGGGCGGCAGCCGGAGATAATGTCCGCTGGTGGTCGCTGTCGGGCCGACCGGCGTTCGATGAATATGGGCATTTCCTGGGTTTCAGGGGCAGTGGCACGGACCTGACCGAGATGCGTCGCTCGGAGGCCGAGGTGAAGCGGCTCGCCAGCTATGATGCCCTGACCGGTTTGCCAAACCGCATCTTGATGCGCCGCACACTCGATGAATCGCTGCGGGATGTAGCGGGGCGGCCGAAG
>CANJRZ010000066.1 GCA_947476735.1 Sphingomonadaceae bacterium | reverse complement strand
TACCGCTCCGACTATGAATGGACCAAGCATGTCGCCAAGGCGAAGCGCTATGGTGTCACCGACGGCGAGATCGAGGCGATCCGCGACGGCAGTTTCGGCGGCACGCTGTCCAGGCTCGAGCGCCATGCGCTGCGCGCCACCGATCAGCTCCACGCCCATGTGGCGATCGACGATGCGACTTGGGCGGCACTATCCGCCGAGCTCGATGACCGGCAGATGCTCGATCTGCTGTTCACTGTCGGGAGCTATGCGATGCTGGCGATGGTGATCAACGGCGCGCGGATTCAGAACGAGGTATAGGGGGCCTTCCCGACGCGGTTCAGGCTTCCCGCCATTCCTCCTCGATCGGGCCGAACGCCTTCTCGACCATCGCGCGCGACCAGCCATAATCCTCGAGTTTGTAGCCATAGGAGCCGAGCTTGTGGCGCGGGTTGCGGTCTTCCCACGCCGCCATGGCCGCCTCGCCTTCCCCTGTCCAGGGCAGCCCGGCCAGCGCATAAACCTCGCGGGCGACGTTCATCGCGTCGTTGACGCAGCGCTGGTAGCTGATCTCGTGGAGCCGGACCTTGCCCTTCAGTGCCTCGCGCTGCCGGACATAGCGGTTGAGCTCATGGACCGCCTGCTCGACCGTGATCGTGCCGACGAAATGCAGGTCGAGCGGATCGAAGGTGTTGGTCAGGATCTCGCTCATCATCCGCATGCACGAGCCCATCGTCGTCACCAGGTCGCGCTTTGAGGTGACGAAGGTCGCATTGGGAAAGACCTCGGCCATTTCGGCCAGCTCACCGGTGTTGAGCGGGTTCTTGATGAGGTAGGGGCCGCGCCTGCCACCCTGCTGCCACTGCAGATATTGCAGCATCTTCTTCGTATATTCGATCGCGGGGATACGCGACCGCGCGCGTGACCAGGCGGCATAGACCGGTTCGGGCGCGGTGACGCACAGCGAAGGCGAGTCGAAACTGGCGAGCGGGATGAAGCTGGTCTCGTCGGCCTCGTCGGCCTCGAACTCGTGCATCACCTGGTAGCTGTCGTTGCAGTTGGTCACCGCGTTCATCATCGCGTTCGCCCATTCCCTGCGCGGGGTCGGGTCACCCCTTGTCTCGCCAGGGAAGGGGGCCGGGTTGAACATCGCCCAGGCCGGGGTCGGCTGGAAACGCGGGTCCGCCGACAGGAAGCGCTGCAGCTTGGTGGTGCCGCTGCGGGCCCAGCCGAGCACGACAACCGGATCGGAGACATCCTCGTCGAGAATTTCCGGGTGCTTCGCGACGTCGGCCTCGTAACGGAGACGGTTGACGAGGAACCGCGTATAGTTGGCGAGCACGCCTTGCAGTCCGCGTACCGACATGTTGGCGCGCACCGGTATCTGCAGCGCCTGTTCGAGCGCGGGGATGAAGCTGGTGTCGCGGAACTCGCTTGCCCCGGCTTCGCGCAAGGCCCGATCGAGCAGGGGCTGCAGAGTCAGCGCCTGCATCAGTTCTTTGCGTTCGTCCATTATCGCCACCCTCTCCCTGAGCCGCCGCTCGCTCCGGCGACGCTCCTTGCCGCGTTTCCGGCGCATGCGCATGATTTCATGCGACGGAAAACCGGACAACTGCCATCCGGATTTGAGAAAATCAGGCCGGGTCGAAGGCGATCGGCAGCGATTCGATTCCCCACACGCCCATGAACGGACGCCAGACCACCTTGCCGGCACGGCGCGGGTTGGTGATCCGCTGCGCCATCAGGTGGATGCCTTCGGCGATCTGGGTGCGGGCGAGATGCTGGCCCAGGCAGATATGCGCACCGCGCCCGAAAGCGACGTGGCGGTTGGTGTCGGTGCGCTCGGGCTTGAACGCCTCCGCGTCGATGAACGCCTTGTCGTCGCGGCCGGCCGCGACCATGCCCAGGATCAGGCCGGTGCCGGCCGGTATGCGGACGCCGTCATAGTCGATATCGCGCATCGTCTGTCGCATCGGCGAGGCGACGGTGTTGAAGCGGAGCATCTCGTCGGTGACTTTATAGGCGTAGTCGACATCCGCGGCGCAGCGCTGCCACATCTCGGGTCGGTCGAGCAGATGGTAGCAGATCAGGCTCATGATATTCTTCGACGTGTCGTAACCCGCGGGGAACAGGATCATCAGCAGGTAGCGCAGTTCCTCCTCGTCGATCTTGCCGCTCGTCTGGCAGCCGATCAGATGATCGAGAAGATCGCCGTCATTCCTGCCCGACGCCTTGCGCTCGGCGACCAGCCGGTCGCAGAATTCGGCCATGATGGTATAGCCTTCGAGCAGATCGGGAACGATCGCCCGGTCCATCGACGCGACCTTGGTCTGGGTTTCGAGCGAGTGGCGCAGGCGCGGCACTTCATCGGTCGGGGTGCCCATCACCGCGCACAGCACACTGATCGGGAAATAGGAGGCGAACTCGGCGAAATCGACCTCGCCGCTCGTCGTCCACTGGTCGAGCAATTCGCGGCAGTTGCGGCGGATCCGGTCGAGATGCTTGTTGACGTTGCGGGGCGTGAAGGCGTCGCCGACACTGGCGCGGATGCGCCGGTGCTTGTCGCCGCTGATGCCGAGCAGCTGCTCGACCTGGAATTTCGCCCAGTCGGTGCCCTCGACTCCATAATAAGCGACGATCTTCGAGAAATCGCCCTTGATCCCGTCGGGCTGGAGCGAGATCGCCTTCAGCGCCTCATAGCCATGGACATAATAGCCGAAATTCGTATTCGCCAGCCACGGGTGATGCTTGCGGGCCTCCGCGAAAAACGGCCAGGGATTGGTGACATAGGCCGGATTTTCGATCTCGAGGAACGGCAGATCCAGGTCGCTGATCAGCTGCATTGTCGATCTCTCAGGCCGGATCGAATTCGATCGGCAGCCCGCGCATGCCCCAGGTGCCGAAGAAGGGCCGCCAGCCGCTCGGCCCGGCGCGGCGCGGGTTCTTCAGCCGCTGGGCGATCTGGTGCAGCCCCTCCTCGATCTGGGCGCGGGCAATATGCTGGCCGAGGCACATATGCTGGCCGCGGCCGAAGGCGATGTGGCGGTTCAGCTGGTCACGTTCGGGCTCGAACCGGTCGGCGTCCGGCGCCACTCCTGGATCGCGGCCGGCAATGCTGATCGGGAAGAACAACATCGTGTCCTTGGGGATCAGCACGCCGCGATATTCGACGTCGCGGCTCGTCTGGCGCGGAATGTTGGCGGTGGTGGTATGGCGGAAATTCTCTTCGACCACCCTGGCGCAGAAGGCCGGATCCTCGGCGCAGCGGCGATAATCGTCTGGCCGATCGAGCAGCTGGTTCATCATCAGGGTGAGCGCGTTCTTCGACGTGTCGTAGCCGGCGACAAACAACAGGATCAGCAGGTTGTGCAGCTCGTCGGCGCTCATGCCGCCGCGGTCATGGGTCGCGATCAGGAGGTCGAGCATATCCTCCTCGGGCCCCAGCCTTTCCCCGGCCCGCCGCCGCGCGACGAGGTCCTCGACCATGTCGTACATCTGCTTGGCGGCCGCCTGCAGTTTGGCAATGAAGTCGGGGTCCATGTTGAGGCTCTGGCCGAGCGCCTCCATCGCGTCGAGCAGCCCGGGGATCATCGAAGCGGGCAGCCCGACCAGCCGGGAGATGACGCGGATCGGAAAGTTCGAGGCGAATTCCTCGAAGTCGAACGCGCCCTTCGGCGCCCATTCGTCGAGCAAAAGGCCGATTTGCTCGCGCATCAGCGGCCGGTGCCTGATCGCCTGGCGCGGGGTGAAGGCCGGGGCGAGCACGTCGCGCAGGCGCTTATGCTCCGCTCCGTTCTGGTTGAGGATCATGTCCTCCTGGAATTTGCCCCACCAGCTGCCCTTGGCGTTCATCATTTCGACGATGTCGCCGAGCGCGACGCGCATGCTGTCGTCCATCCACAGCAGGTCCTTCATCGCCTGATATTCGCTGACCACGAGGCCGAATTTGCAGGTGGCGAGGAAGGGATGCTGCCGGCGCGCCGCCGCGAAACGCGGCCAGGGATCCTCGCCGAACGCCGGGTCTTCCATCTCCAGGTGCGGCAAGTCCAGTTCGGTGACCAGCGTCATTCTCATCTCTCCAGCTTCTGACATGCGCCTGTGGCGTCATGCCGTATCATATTCGATCGGCAAACCCTTGATCCCCCAGACCCCGAGGAACGGACGCCAGCCCTCCGGGCCCGGCGAGGTGGGCTTCTTCATCCGCTGCGCGATCAGGCTGAGGCCTTCGGCGATCTGCGCGCGGGCGATGAACTGGCCGAGGCAGATGTGCGAGCCATAGCCGAAGCCGAGATGCGGCTGCCGGACGTCGCGGTCGGGGTTGAAGCTGCCGGCATCGTCGGCGGTCACCGGATCCTGGCCGATCACCGACTTGGGAAACCAGATGGTGGTGCCGCTGGGAAACAGCACATCGCGATGAATGATGTCGGCGGTGAGCAGCCGCGCGCCGTTGACCGGCCCGTGGAACCGCATCGATTCGTCGGCGACTTTCGAACAGAAGGCGGTATCGCCGGCACAGCGTTCATAGATGTCGGGATGCCGGACCATCTCATGCATGATGAGGGTCATGACATTCTTCGATGTGTCGTAGCCGGCGCCGAACAGGAAGACGAGCAGGTTGATCAGCCCGGCATGGGTCATGCCGCCGCCATGCCTCGCCTCGAGCAACGTATCGAGCAGATCGTCATCGTCGCCGGGTTTCCATCTCTTTTCGCGCTCGGCGACGAGATCCGAGGAGAAACGCTCGAGGGTCAGCACCGCCTGGTTCATCGTGTCGAGCAGGTCCATCCGCCGGCTCCCGCTCATCCCCAGCGCCTCCAGCGCCCACCGGACGTTCGGGATCGCGTCGACCGGGGCGCCGATCATCCGGCACATCACCGCGATCGGATAATGCGAGATGAACTCCTCGAAGTCGAAGCGGCCTCGCGGCAGCCACTCGTCGAGCAGGTCGCTGATCGTCTGCCGCATCAGGTCGCGATGACGGTTGGCCTGGCGCGGGGTGAAAGCGGGGGCGAGGATATCGCGCAGCCGTTTATGCTCGTCGCCGATCTGGTTGAGGATATGGTTATGCTGGAAATCGCCCCAGGGCGTGCCCTTTGCCCCCATCCGCTCGATCATTTCGTCGAAGGCGTTGCGGAGCTTGTCCTCCATCGACATGATTTCGCGGACCACCGGATAATGGGTCACCACAGGCCCATAGCTGGACGTGGCCAGCCAGGGGTGCTGCTGGCGCGCTTTTGCCAGTTCGGGCGCCGGATCGGCCGAGAACCAGGGCTCCTCGAGCGCCAGATGATAGAGATTGAGCTCGGTATAGGGCTGCATGGAAACTCTCCCCTTCCTCTCGCTAATCGGGAGCAGGGTTTCAGGCCGGCTCGAACTCGATCGGCAGGCCCCGGATCCCCCACACGCCCGGGAAGGGCCGCCAGCCCTCGGGTCCGGTCGAGGTCGGACGGACGATCCGCTTGGCGATCTGGTGGAGCCCCTCGGCGATCTGGGCGCGGGCGATCCACTGGCCGAGGCACATATGCCCGCCCAGCGCGAAGCCCACATGCGCCTGGACGCGCTCGCGATCGGGATTGAACCGTTCGGCGCCGGGCGTAGCCGCCGGATCGCGGCCGATGATCGCCCAGGGGAACCAGAGCGTGGTGCCCGCCGGGATCAGGACGTCGCGGTGGACGAAATCCTGCGTGGTGATCCGCATCGTGTTCGTGGTGCCGTGGAAGCGCATGATCTCGTCGACGACCTTGGCGCAGTAGCCGACATCCTCGGCGCAGCGCGCATATATGTCGGGATGCCGGACCATCTCGAACATCGTCAGGGTGAGGATGTTCTTCGAGGTGTCGTAGCCGGCGACGAACAGGAAAATCAGCAGATCGATCATCTCCTGCCGGGTGAGCTTGCCCTGCCGCTTCACCTCGAGCAGCACGTCGAGCAGATCATTGTCGTCCTCGGGCTGGCGGACCGCCTCGCGGGCGTCGATCAGCGCGGCGGAGAAGTCGGTCATGATCCGCGTTCCCTCCTGCATCGCCTCGAGCACGCTCTTGTCCATATTGGCGCTGAGGCCGAGCGCCTCGAGCGAGGAACGCAGGCTACCGATCGCCTCGGTTGGCGCGCCGATCATCCGGCACTGGACGGTGATCGGGAACCAGGAGGCGAACTCCTCGAAGTCGAAGCGTCCCTTCGGCGCCCATTCATCGAGCAGCTCGGCAATTGTGGCGCGCATCAGGTCGCGGTGGCGATTGGCCTCGCGCGGGGTGAAGGCGAGCGCCAGCGTGTCGCGCAGCCGCTTATGCTCGGGTCCGGACTGGTTGAGGATGTGGCGGTGCTGAAAGCTGCCCCAGGGCGTTCCCTCGGCGCCCATGAACTCGACCATCTCGTCGAACGAGGTGCGCATCCGTTCCTCATTGGCGAACATTTCGCGGACCACCGGATAATGGGTGATGACATGCCCGAGATTGGAGGTCGCCAGCCACGGATGCCTGGCGCGCGCCTTGTCGAACTCGGGGACCGGGTCCGCGGCGAACCAGGGCTCCTCCATCGCCAGATGATAGAGGTCGAGGTCGGAAATTGCCTGCATTGCTTCTCTCACTCAAATTCGGCGTGTTTATTAAGTCGCCTTGTCGGTTCTAGCTGAACCTAATATCCCGGTCGGCACAAGCCCTTGAATGAGGGGCGGGGAGAGGCTCATGCAATTCGATCTTGTCTGCGATGGCTATTGCTTTCTCGAGGCGCCAAGGACCCAGGGCGAAAATCTCTGGTTTACCGATCTGCTGCTTGGCGGCGTCTATCGGCGCAAGCCGGACGGCCATGTCGATGTCTTCATGCCCGAGAACAAGCATGTCGGCGGGCTCGCCATCAACCGCGACGGGCGAATGATCTGCGGCGGCGCCGGCGGCCTCAAATGGCTCGATCCCGACAGCGGACAATGGGACTGGCTGCTCGACACGATCGATGGAGTGAAACTGGCGGGCACCAATGATTTTCTGCCCGACGGGCGCGGCGGCCTGTGGTTCGGCACGCTGAGCCGCGCCGAATATGGCCAGCCGCCGACCACGACCGAATTATACAATATCGACTGCGCGGGCAGGACGACCCTCGCCGCCGAGGGCCTGAGCTTCGCCAATGGCGTCGGCCTGAGCCCGGATGGCAAGCGGCTCTACCACGTCGAGTCACTGCGCGGCATCTTCGTCCATGATGTGAACGATGACGGCACGCTTGGCCCTCGCATGCTCTTCTCCGATCGCCAGGACGGCGACGGTTGCGCGGTCGATATGGACGGCGGCCTGTGGGTCGCGGGCTGCATGTCGGGCGAGATCGCCCGCTACAACCCCGACGGCACGCTCGACCGGACAGTGAAATTTCCGCACGCCCAGATCGCCAGCGTCGCCTTTGGCGGCCCGGACTGGCGCGACATGTACGTGGTCACCGCGGGCAACACCGGCATCGATGAGATGATGGCCGGCCGTATGCCAAAGCGTGAGGCGGGCATCTTCCACGCGCGGTCGGAGGTGCCCGGCGTATCGGTGCCGATGACCGATTTCGCCTTGCCGAGCCGGTAGGGAGCTACACCCCCGCTTCGGCGAACACCTTGTTGGCGATCGTCATCGCCGAGGCGGCGGTCGGCCACCCCGAATAGAAGGCAAGATGGGTGATCATCGCGATGATCTCCTTCTTGGTGACGCCATTATCGAGCGCGATCTTCACATGATAGGGCAGCTCGTTGATCCGGTAGAGCGAGATCAGCGAGGATACGGTGACGACGCTGCGGTCGCGCGGTGAAAGGTCGGCATCACGCCAGATGTCGCCGAACAGCACTTCGTCGGTGACCTGGGCGAATTTCGGCGCGAGATGGCCATAGGCGTCGCGGGCGGCGGTAGGCTTGTCGGACATGCTGCTGGTCTCCTGTGGATCTGCGCCGGGGCGACAAAAATTACGCCTGATCAAATGCGATCGGCAGGCCGTTCAGGCCCCAGACGCCGTAAATCGGTCGCCAGCCATAGTCGCCGGTGATCCTTGGATTCTTCAGTCTTTTGCAGATCTGATGGAGACCTTCCTCGATCTGGGCGCGGGCGATATGCTGGCCGAGGCACATATGCATGCCGCGGCTGAACGCGACATGCCGGTTCTCGTGCGGACGCTCGGGCAGGAATTCCTCGGCCTGCGAAAAGGCGCCGGCATCGCGGCCCGCCAGCTGGACCATGAAGAACAGCATCGTCCCCTTGGGGATGGTCACGCCGCGATATTCGATGTCGCGCGCGGTCAGCCGCGGGATGGTCGAGGTGGTGATGAAGCGGAAATTCTCCTCGACCGCCTTCCTGGCAAATTCGAAATCCTCGCCGCAGCGCCGGTACATGTCCGGGCGCTCGGCAAGCACCCACATCAGCAGGGTGAGCGCGTTCTTTGATGTGTCGTAGCCGGCGACGAACATGAACACCATGACGTTGAGGATCTCGGCCTCGCTGATCTTGCCCTCGGCTTCGGCGGCGAGCAGCATGTCGATGATGTCGCTCTCGCCGTCGGCGCGCGGCGCCCGGCGGCGTTCGTCGATGAGCCCCTTCGCGAAAGCTTCCATCGTCTGATAGGCCTTGTCGAGCACCGGCAGCTTGCTCTTGTCGAGCGCGGTGCTCTGGCCGAGTGCTTCGAGCGATGAGCGGAGTTCCGGGATCGCGTCGGTCGGCGCGCCGATCAGCCGGCACATCACCGTGATCGGGAAGAAGGAAGCGAAAAGCTCGAAATCGAACGCGCCCTTCGGCGCCCACTCGTCGAGCTGCTGTTCGATAACCTCGCGCATCAGCTGGCGGCGAATATTGGCCTGGCGCGGTGTGAAGGCGGGGGCGAGCACGTCGCGGATGCGCTTGTGCGATTCGCCTGAGCGGGCGAGCAGATGTTCGTTCTGGAACCGGCCCCAGTCGGTATCGCCGGCCTCCATCAGTTCGACGATGCCGCTATAGGCTCCCACCATCGCGTCATCGAGCATGAGCAGATCCTTGATCGCTTCATGCTGGTTGACCGCATAGCCGAACCCCACCCGGGCGAGCCAGGGATGCTGCTCGCGGGCTTCGCGGGCGGCCGGCCAGGGATCGGCGGCGAAGGCCGGGCTCTCCATGGGCAGGACAGGCAGGTCGAGCTCGGCGATGGTCTGCATGGTGCGGCCTCTCCTCCGTGGCGGATTTTCTGAACGATCGACTTAAATCGACCCCCGGGGCGAGTCAATCAGCTGACCCGACGCAAACAGGCGACGATCGCAGGCAACTTCCGCCGCCTCACTACGTTCTCACCCTCACAGAAAACAGGAGAGAATATGACGGACACCCACAAGCTCAAAGAGCAGCTTTGGAAGAAGCTCAGCGACAGCCCGTTCGTGATGGTGGGCCTGCAGGGCGACGGCACGCATTCGGAGCCGCTCACTGTCCAGCTCGACAAGGATCAGATCGACAGGCTGTTCTTCTTCGTGGCCAGCGACAATCGCGTTGCCGGCGGTGGAAAGGCGATGGTCCAGTTCGTTTCCAAAGGCCATGACTTCTTTGCCTGCATGTCGGGCACGATCAGTGTCGACGACGATCGGGCGATGACCGACAAGCTATGGTCCAGGCAGATCGAAAGCTGGTTTCCCGGCGGCAAGGAAGATCCAAGCCTGACGCTGATCCGCTTCGAAATCGATGACGCCGAGCTGTGGGAAGCGGACATGTCGCTGACCGGCCAGTTCAAGATGCTGTTTGGCGGCAAGATCCGGCCGGCCGACGAAGGCAGCCATGCGCGGGTTTCCTCCACAGTGGTGTGATGCGCAGGCCGATCGATCGGTCGGGTCATGCATTGCCGGTTGATAATAACTGACGCGTCAGTTATTTATAAGACATGCCACGCCCGGCCCCTCTGAACCGCCGCGAAGACATCCTCGCCGCCGCGAAGGAAGAGTTTGCCGCTCGTGGCTTCGCGGCGGCGAGGATGGAAGATATCGCCCGCCGGCTCGGGATATCGAAGGCGGCGCTCTATCTCCACTTCGGTACCAAGGAATCCCTGTTCCGGGCGATGGTCGAGATGCTTCTCGCCGAAGCCCTGCCGCAGGTGCTGCCTCCGAACCCCGCCGAACTGTCCGCCGCGCAGACGCTGAAGCTGTTCATCCCCGCCGCGATGCGGCGCATCGCCGGCGGGGAGATTGCCTTCGTACCGCGCCTGATCATCGGCGAAGGCAGCCGTTTTCCCGAACTGGCGCGCTTCTATCATGACAAGGTGGTCAGTCATATGCTCGGGCTGATCGAACAGCTCGTCCGGCGTGGCATCGAGCGCGGCGAATTTCGCGCGGTCGACGCGCATCATGTCAGCCGCAGCATTGCCGGCGGGGTCATCATTGCTGGGCTCTGGCGCACCGTCTTCGAACCGGTCGGGGCCGAGCCGCTCGATCTCGAGGCGATGGCCGCCGCCCATCTTGACCTCATCCTCGGCGGGCTGAGCGTGAAGGAGAATGGGGGATGAAGGCGCGGTTGCGGATCATCATTCCGGTCGCGGTGCTGCTCGTCGCCGCACTGTCCGGCTGGGCGCTTTGGCAGCCTCGACCCGACGGCTGGCTTGGCTATGTCGAGGGCGAATCGCTCTATATGGCAGCCCCCGTCTCGGGCACCCTCGGCGCCCGGCCGGTCGAGCGGGGCAGCCGGGTCCGCGCGGGTGATCCTTTGTTCACACTCAACCCGGTCAGCACCGATGCGGAAGTCGCGCGGCTGCAGGCGCAGGTCGATGCGGCGCGTGCGCAGCTCGCCAATTTGCGCGAGAGCCGTCAGCGACCCGCCGAACTGCAGGTCAGCGTGGCGCGCCAGGCGGCGGCCCGTGCGGAGCTCGCCCGTGCGCAGAAGGATTTTGAGCGGATCGCGGTGCTTGCCCAAAAGGGGTTTCAGACGCGAACAAGGCTCGAGGCGGCCATGGCGGCGCGCGACGTTGCGCGGGCCAATCTCGCGCAAAGCCTGGCGGAGGAGGCCTCGGGCCAAATCGCTGCCGGGCGATCGGAGGAGCTACGGGCGGCGGCCGCCACTCTGGCGAGCACCGAAGCGGCACTCATGGCGCAGACGCGGCGGCGGAGCGAGATCGCGCCGGTCTCCCCGGCCGCGGGCAGCGTCGAGCAGACCTTCTACAATGTCGGCGAATGGGTGCCGGCCAACGCGCCGGTGCTGGCCGTGCTGCCCGATCACGCCCGCAAGATCCGCTTCTTCGTCCCCGAGACCATGGTTGCGAGGCTGCAGGTCGGCGCGCCGATCCATTTCACCTGCGACGCCTGCCCCGGCCGGCAAACGGCGACGATCCGCTATATCGCGCCGCGGGCGGAGTTCACCCCGCCCGTGGTGTACAGCGAAGGCGCCCGCGCCAAGCTGGTGTTCCTGGTCGAGGCCGCGCTCGCGCCGTCACGCACCCCGCTTCCGCTCGGCCTGCCGGTCGACGTCGAACCGCTCGCCGAGCCATGACCGTTCCGCTCACCATCGACGTCGCCGGTCTTACCAAGCGCTTCGCCGGTCGGACGGTGGTCGACCATTTCGATCTGCAGCTTGGCGAAGGACGGATTTGCGGTTTCCTCGGCCCCAACGGGTCGGGCAAGACGACGACCTTGCGGATGATCTGCGGCCTGCTCATCCCCGACGAAGGCGAAGGCCAAGTCCTCGGCCTCGATCTGCGGTCCGAGCGCGCCGAGATCAAGCGCCGGATCGGTTACATGACCCAGCGCTTCGGCCTGTTCGAGGATCTCACGATCCGCGAAAATCTCGATTTCGTCGCCCAGGTCTACGGGCTCGATCACCGCCGTCGACGGGTCGGGGAGGCGCTCGACCGGCTGGGTCTCGCGACCCGCGCCGATCAGCTCGCCGGCAAGCTGTCGGGGGGCTGGAAGCAGCGTCTCGCGCTCGCGGCCTGCATGCTCCACGAGCCGCGCATTCTGCTCCTCGACGAGCCCACCGCCGGGGTCGATCCGCAGGCGCGGCGCGAATTCTGGGATCAGATCCACGCGCTCGCGCGGACCGGGATCACCGTGCTCGTCTCGACCCATTATATGGACGAGGCCGAGCGCTGCCACGAGATCGCCTATATCGCTTATGGCGTCATGCTGGCGCGCGGGACGACCGAACAGGTCGTCGTCGCGTCCGGGCTACGTGCGCTGACCGGCGAAGGCCCTGGCGCCGACCGACTGGCCGCCGACATCGAGGCGCGGCCGGGCGTCCGCACGGCGGCGGCGTTCGGCGCAGCGCTGCACGTCTGCGGCACCGACCTCGCGGAGCTGCGCACCGCGGTCAGCCCCTGGGCCGACCAGATCCGCTGGACCGAGACACCGGCGACGCTCGAGGATGTGTTCATCGATCTGATGCGCCACGCCAGCGACCACAGCGTTCAGGCCCGGCCATGATCGAGCGCATCCTTGCAATGATGACCAAGGAGCTGCGCCAGATGCGGCGCGACCGGCTGATGATCGGCATGATGTTCGCGATTCCGATCGTCCAGCTCATGCTGTTCGGATTCGCGATCAACAGCGATCCGCGTCACCTTCCGCTCGCGGTCGAATATAATGACCATTCGCAGCTGACCCGCTCGATCGATGCGGCGCTGCGCAACAGCACCTTCTTCGAGGTCACCCGGATTGCCGGCCCCGGCGAGGCCGACCGGCTGGTGCGTCGGGGCGACGTCCAGTTCGTCGTCACCATAGCGCCTGATTTCACCCGCGATCTGGTGCGCGGGCACCGGCCGCAGCTGCTGCTCACCGCCGACGCGACCGATCCCACCGCGACCAGCGGCGCGGTGAACGCGATCGGCCTGGCGGTGCGGCAGGGCCTGTCGCACGATCTGATCGGCCCGCTCGCCGATCGCGCCGACCGGCTGCCCGCCATCGATGTCGTGACCCACCTCAACTACAACCCCGAAGGCATCACCAGTCACAATATCGTCCCCGGCCTCCTTGCGATCGTCCTGTCGCTGACGATGGTGATGATGACGGCGATGGCGGTGACCCGCGAAACCGAGCGCGGTACGATGGAAAATCTGCTGGCCATGCCGCTCCGGCCGATCGAGGTGATGATCGGCAAGATTGTTCCCTATCTGCTTGCCGGCTTCGTCCAGACCGCGATCATCCTGCTGTTTGCCGCGTTGATCTTCCACGTGCCGTTTCAGGGTTCTGTGGTGCTGACCGTCGCGGTCACCATGGTCTTCATCGCGGTCAGCCTGGCGCTTGGCTTCACCTTCTCGACCATCGCCGAAACCCAGCTCCAGGCGATGCAGATGAGCTTCTTCTACATCCTGCCGAGCATATTGCTGTCCGGTTTCCTCTTTCCGTTCCGCGGCATGCCCGGCTGGGCGCAGGCGATCGGCGAGGTGATCCCGGCGACCCACTTCATGCGGCTGCTCCGCGGCATCATGCTCAAGGGGTGGGGCGTGGCGGAAGCGCTCCCCGAGGTGGCAGTGCTGGCGGTGATGCTGCTGGTGCTGGGGACGGTTGCCGTGATGCGCTATCGCGATACGGTCGCCTGATTGTGGCAGCCGGCATCCGCCTGGCCGGTTCAGGCCTCGGGCGGTGCCGCGGCCGACCGCGGGAAAAGGATTATGACCTTGGTTCCGTGGCCCGGAGTCGACTCCACGGTGAAATCGGCACGCGCATTCTGGCGAAGTGACTGGGCGATTGCCGCGCCGAGCTTGCCGGGCTTGGGCCAGGTTCCGCCTTCCGGAAGACCCACGCCGTCATCGGCGATCGTGACGCGGCATCCGGTATCATTGATCAGGCTGTGCAGGGTGATCGTCCCTCCGCCTTCGGGGAAGGCATGCTTGAGCGCGTTGGTCAGCAATTCGTTGACGACCAGCCCGGCCGGCATCGCAACGTTGATCGACACCGGCCAGCTGTCCACTTTGAGATCGAGCCTTATGCCCTCGACAGCGTGCACCTGCATCACCGACGAGGCGACCTGGCTGAGATAGGCGCCCAGGTCGACGGTCTGTTCGAGCCCGCTCGCGGTCAGCATGTCGTAGAGCAGGGCAAGCGAATTGATCCGTCCGGCGAGGCGATCGAAGCGCTTGCCGGTCTCGTCGTCGCCGACATTGCGGGCCTCCAGCCGGATCAGCGCGGTGATCATCTGCAGATTGTTTTTGACGCGATGCTGCAGTTCGAGGAGCTGGACGTCCTTGTCACGCAGTGCACCGAGCGCCGCCTGCTGAACATCGTCGAGGCTCCGGCCGGCCCGGGCGAGTGCGACCAGCCGGAACAGTGCCGTGCCATCCTCATCCTCGATCGTGTTCGACCAGGCGTCGACTTCGATCGAACCCTCGTCAAGGACGATGGCGAACGCACCGACATATTCGTGGTCGGTCTCCACCGCATCGCTGAGCCGCCGGTCATCGCCGTTGGCACTCGCGATACCGGGCAAGGTACGCCAGCTCCGGCCCACCATTTCGCCGGCCGGTCGGCCGGTCAGTCGCTCGAATTCGAGATTGGCATAGGTGATCGCCTCGGACGGGAGCAGTTCAGACACGGCGATGGCGACCGGGACATGGTCCAGGAACTGCTTGAATCGATCGCTGTCGAGCGCATCGGCAAGATCAGGCGTGTTCAGCAGATGGCCGATCTGCTCGGGCGCATGATCGGACGCGTCAGTCATCGGAGAGCGTCATCCCGGGTCATTAGCATAATCTCTGGGATATTCACGCCAATTTCCCGGCTGAGACAGAAAATACATTTTGATTTCTGATTGTTACGGGTCCGAATATATGTGTGGAACTCGCCCGTTCCCTTGCGCGACAGTGAGGTTTTGCCGCGGCGGCGTCGGCGTCGGCCTTTCCGTAGCGGTACATACTTGACCAGCAGACCTGCTCCCGCTTCACTGCGACCGACGCCGTGCGCAGTGCGCCACAACAAAATGGGTCAGCCGTGCTGGGAATATTTCTGACGCCCGATTACGCACCGTTCGCGATCTCATTCGTGATCATGCTCGGCGTGGGTGTTATCGAGGCGATTGGTCTGGGCTTCGGCCAGTTTGATGTGCACGCCGATCTCGATGCCGATTCAGGCGGCGTCGGCGCCCTCGATTGGCTTGGCATCGGGGCAGGTCTGCCGATTCTCATCTGGCTGACATCGCTGCTCGGTTGCTTCACCCTTACCGGTATCGCCATGCAACAGATTGCTGCGGCAGTCATTGGCCAGCCTTTGCATTGGGCAGTGGCGTCAGCCGGGGCATTGCTGCTCGGGGGATTTTTGAACGGCTTCGCCGCCGGCATCCTGGCGGGAATCCTGCCGTCCTACGAATCGACGGTGATTTCGGTCGATCATCTCATCAAGCGCCGCGGGACGATTCTCGAAGGCGTTGCCCGGCGCGGCCATCCCGCCCGTGCCAAGGTGATCGATCAGCACAAGCAGGCGCATTATGTCATGGTCGAACCGCACAATGACAGCGATGCTATCAGGCAAGGTGAAACAGGTTTGCTCGTCCGCAAGGAGAACAGCACCTTCTTTCTCGTGCCGGACACGGATCCGACGCTAGGATGCGTTGACAAATTGGCGCATCCACAAACGGATTGAGACGATGTGGATGAAGCCGAGGTAACTGTCGGCGGTTTTGTCATATCGGGTTGCGAGCCGGCGG
>CANJRZ010000065.1 GCA_947476735.1 Sphingomonadaceae bacterium | reverse complement strand
CAGGCTTTGCTCGGGGATACCGAGACGGCGCGTCAGAGGCTCGATGCCGCTGCCCGTATGCCGGGCGCGGATCCCCGAACCAGGCAAAATCTCGGCCTGGCTTACGCTCTCGAAGGCCGCTGGACCGACGCCGTCGCCGTGGCCGAGCAAGACGTGCCTGCCGATATGATGCCGCAGAGGCTTCATCGTTGGGCGATGATCGCGCAGATGCGCACCGATCCGGCTATGCAGGTTGGAGCGATTCTAGGGGTGCTGCCCGCTGAGGATGCGGGACAGCCGGCCGCGCTTGCTCTCGCGACGCCTTCGACCGTGTCGCCGATATTTCAACCCGATTTCGAGGCGGTGACCGAGCTGGCGGAGCCACTTGTCACCAAGGTGATGCCGCTTGTCGCGGTCGAAAACGGTGCGGTCGTGACTGCAATTCATCCGAAAATTCCGTCGCTCGCGGTACTGGTCGCCACGCCAGTGGCTTTCCCGGCGATTACCTTGCCCGATCTGATGGCCTCTCCCGAGCCGGTCGGCGTGGAGCAGAAGATTGCTACGGCAGCGGATTCGCTGTTGACCAAGATGGAGAAGAATCCCGGAGCTCTGCCAGTGACAATTGCAACCAAATCGGAACCCGGGACCGCAGCCCCAGTTGTGTTCAATGCCGCCAGGCGTTCGGTCGCACGCTGGGCGAGCGTCCCGATGGTTGCATCCAGGCCTGTCGATGTCGTCAGTCCTGCACTCGCCGCGGTCGCCATGACGGGGAAGACCAGGGCGCACAAACCGATCATGATGCTGACGTCACAGCTATCCTTCAAATCCGTTCCAGCGAGGTCGCTCAGTGGTTGGGCCGTCCAGCTTGGTGCTTTTTCATCGCATGGCCGGCGTGAAATTGCCTGGGGGAAGCTTGGGGCCAAAGCGAGCTTCCTGTCCGCTTATGCACCGACTGGCTCTGCCCGTAAGCTAGGTAAGGCGATGCTTTACCGCCTGTCGGTGAGCGGCCTCCCAACGCGCAAGGAAGCAGTGAAACTGTGCTTTCGGATCAGGACTGCAGGCGGGGCATGCTTTGTCCGCAACATGCGCGGGGACGAACCGATGCGATGGGCCCTGCGTGACAAGATCAGCGAGCGCGCCTGATCGGCAAGTTCAGGACAGGAGAATGCCGCCCTTGATCGTGCGCAGCACCTTGCCCTGAACCGGCAGGCCGTCAAACGGCGTATTGCCAGCGCGCGACGCCATTTCGTCGGAATCGATCCGCCACGGTTTGTCAGGATCGAACAGCACCAGATCGGCTTCGGCGCCCACCGCGAGGGTGCCGCCCGCGATTCCGAGCAGTCGTGCCGGTGTGGTTGACAGCAGTGCCATGAGGCGGGGGAGTTCGATCACGTTGTCGCGAACCAGGACCAGAGACAGCGCCAGAAGTGTTTCTGCACCCGACATACCCGGCTCGGCATCGGCGAATGGGAGCCGTTTTGCCTCTGGCCCCTTTGGATCGTGGCTTGAGCAGATCAGGTCGATCGTCCCATCGGCGATCGCGGCGATCGCCGCCTTGCGGTCGTCCTCGCACCTGAGCGGTGGCGAAAGCCGCGCGAAGGTCCGAAAGCCGCCGACCGCCAAATCCGAGAGCAACAGATGGGCAGGGCTGATTCCACAGCTTACCGGCAGCCCGCGCCGCTTCGCGTCGCGCACCAGATCAAAAGCCCCGGCAGTGGAAAGTTGACGAAAATGGATACGCGCGCCGCTCTGTTTGGCGAGCATGATATCGCGTGCCACCGCCATCTCCTCGGCAATGGCTGGCGCGGCAGGCAGGCCCATCCGCGTCGCAATTTCGCCCTCGGTCGCGACTGCGCCGGCAGCAAGCCCACCATCCTCGGCATGCGCAATTACCAGAAGGTCTAGCGAATGAGCATATGCCAGCAGCCGGTGCATCACTCCCGAATCGGCGATCCAGCTGCGTCCGGTTGCGACCGCGCAGGCGCCGCCAGCCTTCATTAGGCCGATCTCGGCCAGCTCTGCGCCGGCTAGTCCCTTGGTGGCAGCAGCGAGTGGATGGATCCAGACGTCGGGCTTCCCCGCCTGTGCCGCTCTCTGGACCAGCGCTGCATGGTCGAGAGGGGGCGACTGGTCGGGCATCAGTGCCGCTCGTGTGATCCCGCCGGCGGTGAAGGCGGGCATGTCGATCGCGAAGATGCCGAGATCGACGAGGCCCGGCGCAAGAAAGGCGCCTCGCGCATCGATCGTCTCAATACCCGCAGGGATATCGAAATTTCCGACCATGGCGATATTGCGATCGCGGATCAGGATGTTCCCTTCGGTGACGGTCCCTGCGATCGGATCAACGAGCTTGGCGTTGCGGATGGCAAGCGAACCGGTCATGCCCAGCCCTCTATCCCGCGGCGGTGGCGGGTCAGGACATCGAGACAGGCCATCCGTACTGCCACGCCCATCTCAACCTGCTCGGTTATCGCCGAGCGGGTCGGGTGATCGGCGACGCTGCTGGTGATTTCGACGCCGCGGTTCATGGGTCCTGGATGCATCACGAGTGCGTCGGGTGCGGCGCGTTCGAGCCTCTCCGGGGTCAGCCCGTACAGTGCGTGGAATTCGCGCGGGGAGGGCAGGAAGGCGCCATCCATACGTTCATTTTGCAGCCGGAGCATCATCACCACGTCGGTGCCGTCGAGCCCGGTGTCAAAGTCGGTGAAAGGGATGACACCAAGCCGGTCGATTGCGGCCGGCATCAGAGTCGGCGGCGCAACCACCCGCACTTCGGCCCCGAGCGCGGTCAGTGCCAGGATATTAGAGCGCGCGACCCGGCTGTGCAGAATGTCGCCGCAAATCGTAACGATGAGCCCAGCGACGCGCCCTTTACGACGGCGAATCGTAAGCGCGTCGAGCAGTGCCTGGGTGGGATGCTCGTGGCGACCATCGCCGGCGTTGAGCACAGGGCAATCGACCTTGTCGGCGATCAACTGCACTGCGCCCGACGATTGATGGCGGATCACGATCATGTCGGCATGCATCGCGTTGAGTGTCATCGCGGTGTCGATCAGCGTCTCGCCCTTCTTCACGCTCGACGCGGACACCTGCATATTGACGACATCGGCGCCGAGCCGTTTTCCCGCGATCTCGAAAGACAACAGTGTACGGGTTGAATTCTCAAAGAAGGCGTTGATCAGTGTGAGTCCCGACAGGCGGTCGTCATGCTTGTTCGTGGAACGGTTCAGCGTGATCCATTGCTCGGCTTCGTCGAGCAGGAACAGAATTTCGTGCGGCTGAAGTCCGTAGATGCCAGTGAGGTGGCGGTGCGGAAACGGTAAAGACATTAAAGCCGCGCCATAGACCCGCGCGCGGCGAAGCTCAAGAGAGCTCGGTCAGCTAAATCATCGCGTCGATCGCGCCCTGCAAAATATAGGCAGCCGCGAGTTTGTCGACGAGTTCGGCGCGACGGGCGCGGCTCGTGTCGGCGTCGATGAGAGTGCGGGTGACGGCCTGGGTCGACCAACGTTCGTCCCAGAGCAGAATCGGCAGGCCAATCCCCTCGACGTTGCGGGCGAAGGCGCGCACTGACTGCGTGCGCGGCGAATCGCTGCCGTCGAGGTTGAGCGGCAGGCCGATGATCATCCCGGTGGCCGACTGGGTCTGGAGTAACGCGCGCAGCCTGGCGGCGTCGACGCTGAACTTGGTCCGGGCGAGTGTTTCGGCCGGACTGGCGATCGTCCATCCCGCGTCGCATAGCGCCACGCCGATGGTCTTCGTGCCCACGTCGAGCCCGGCCAGCCGCCCGCGATCGGGCAGCGCACTGCGGAACTCCAGGGTCGATGTACAGATCACCTGGTCAGAAATGCCCTGGCGCGGGCCTCTGCATCGGCGCGGATATTGCCCCAGAACAGCGCATAGTCGAACACATGATAGTTGTTCCCGGGCATCACGTAGTTGTCGAAACCCTTTGGCGGTTCACCGATCAGAAGCACTCCCGACGGGTCGCATCGCGCGGGAATCATGCCTGGCTTCAGCTCCATGGCCATGAAATCGGCACTAGGCACCAGGGAACCCAGGTTGGCAGCCGGCAGGGCGTCAGCAGTAGCAGGCGTTCCGGTCAAGGGATTGATGCACAGCATCGTGGTCCCCCTCCGTGGTTTTCCCGTCAGGCCCGGTGATTGCTCGAACAATTCCCGGATGAGTTTAGGTTCTGCCGGCTCAGCAAAGCTTTGCCAGGACAGGATGCAGCGCGTCTGGCGCGGAGTAGCGCAGGCTGAGAGGCCCAGTGCCGGGATGTCGGCATCGATCGAAATTGGCCAACCGATCAGATAGGCTGCAACGATCCGGTTTGCGACCGGCTTGCCGGTGACCCGCTCCCGCATCAGCCGCATCAGGTGAAGCGTGCCCTGACTATGGCCGGCCAGGATGATCGGCTGCGCAGCAGGTATCTGTCCGATGAATGCGTCGAACGCTTGCCGGACATCCTGATAGGCGAGGTCGATTGCCTTTGCCGAATCGGTACCTGGTGCCAGAAATGCGCCGAGACCGGCTGACCGGTAACGGGGCGCCCAGATTATACCGATCCGATTGAAAGCGCTTGCCTCGCTCGACGCAAAAACCCTCAGCCATCGTCGTGAGTCGCTATTGTCGACCGGTCCGTTCCAGCTGGATTTGGCGAAGAATGTGGTCGGCGGTACATAGAAGACGGCTACTGTCGGCGGTTCTGCGGTGCGTGTTTCGCCGGGGGGCGTCCAGCGCGCCGGGTCATTGGTAAGATCGGGTCGCGACAGCCAGGAAGCGGCGCGGCGATAATCGGGCGCAGCACCCGCGGCCCGCACGTCGAAAGCGCTGTTTGGGACGAAGGCGAGCCGGAAAAGCTGTTCCTGGAACAGGCTCCAGCCGATGCCCGCGATCAGAATGAGCAGGATCAGCCCAGCGATGATGTACAAGAAGCGACGAGCGAGCACGGGTTACTCCGATTGTGCCGCGGGATGAGGCTGGTTCGGGCAAGTGCGTAGCGGGCAATCATGTGTGCTTGCAATGACGATTAGTGCTGGACCTTGAAGGGAAGGGCGACGGGTGCTAGCCGCGCCGCCATGTCAGTAGATGCCGCTACCGTCCGCAAGATCGCGAGCCTGGCTCGCATCGCCGTCACAGACGGCGATGTCGAGGCGATGGTGCCCGAACTCAACAACATCCTTGGGTGGATCGAACAGCTGGGCGAGGTGAACACCGACGGTGTCGCGCCGCTCGCTGCGGTGATCCCCAATCATCAGCGCCTACGAGAAGATGTCGTTACCGATGGCAATGTCCGGGACAAGGTGCTCTCAAATGCGCCGCAGCCCGAACATGGCTTCTTCGCTGTGCCCAAGGTGATTGAATAATGGCTGAGATTACCGATCTGGGTATCGCGGGCATCCGCGACGGATTTCGTGCCGGAGATTTCTCTGCGCGCGAAGTGGCTGAAGCTTTCAACTCTGCGGTAGCGGCTGGCAAAGCACTCAATGCGTTCATCATCGAGACGCCGGATCACGCGATTTTAGCGGCAGAGGCGGCTGATCGCGCGCGGGCAGCGGGCGAATTGCTGCCTTTGTCGGGCGTTCCGCTCGGCATCAAAGATCTGTTCTGCACCGCAGGGTATCAGACGACGGCCGCAAGCCACATTCTCGGGGGCTTCACACCGCCCTATGAGTCGACCGTGACGGGTAAGCTGTTCGCGGCAGGGGCGGGGATGCTCGGCAAGCTCAACATGGATCAGTTCGCGATGGGCTCGTCCAATGAAACAAGCTATTTCGGCAATGTCGTTTCGCCCTGGCGACGTAACGACGGTGGCAATGCGCCGTTGGCGCCCGGCGGCTCCTCGGGCGGCTCTTCGTCGGCGATTGCGGCGCGTCTTGTGCCGGCGGCGACCGGTACCGATACCGGCGGCTCAATCCGGCAGCCCGCCGCTTTTACTGGCATCGCCGGAATAAAGCCGACCTATGGACGTTGCTCGCGCTTCGGGATCGTTGCTTTCGCCTCGTCGCTGGATCAGGCAGGGGCGATGGCGCAGGACGTCCGGGACAGCGCCATCCTGCTTGAGGCGATGTGCGGGTTCGATCCTAAGGATTCGACGTCCCTCGATGTTGCCGTGCCCAAGTGGGAATTAGGTTTATCTAGTAATCTTAAGGGGAAGAGGGTCGGTATTCCCAAGGAATATCGAGTCGATAACATGCCCTTTGAAATCGATGCGCTATGGAAGCAGGGGATCGAATGGCTGCGTGACGCCGGCGCTGAAATCGTCGATGTGTCGCTGCCGCACACCCGTTATGCGCTGCCAACCTATTATATCATCGCACCGGCCGAGGCTTCTTCGAACCTCGCCCGCTATGACGGCGTGCGCTACGGACTTCGCCACTTGCCCGACGGCGCTAACCTTCAGGATATGTACGCTGCCACGCGCGCTGCTGGCTTTGGTCCAGAGGTGAAGCGCCGGATCCTGATCGGCACCTATGTCCTCTCGGCGGGCTTTTACGACGCCTATTATACCAAGGCACAGAAGGTCCGCGCGCTGATCTCACGGGATTTCGAAGACGTTTTCAAATCGGTCGACGTGTTGCTTACTCCGACCGCGCCCTCGGCAGCCTTCGCACTTGGCGAAAAGAGCGCAGATCCGTTGGAAATGTACCTCAATGACGTATTCACCGTGCCGGCGAGCCTGGCGGGTGTCCCTGCTATGTCTGTCCCGGCGGGCCTGGACGGGCAAGGTCTCCCGCTCGGGCTCCAGATCATTGGTCGTCCGCTGGACGAGCAGGGTGTACTGAACGCGGGCCTGGCGATCGAAGAACGCGCGGGTTTCAACGCCAAGCCGCAGAATTGGTGGTCGAATTGAGCAGCTATCGTATTCAGGGCGCCACCGGCGAATGGGAGGTCGTTATCGGCCTAGAGGTTCATGCCCAGATCGTCTCGAAGGCAAAGCTCTTCTCGGGCGCTTCGGCGACCTTTGGGGCCGAGCCTAACGCCAATGTCTCGTTGATCGACGCGGCGATGCCCGGCATGCTGCCGGTGCCGAACCAGGAGTGTATCCGCCAGGCTGTAAAGACCGGTATGGCGCTCAATGCCGAGATAAACGCCTGGTCACGGTTCGATCGAAAGAATTATTTCTACGCGGATCTGCCGCAAGGTTATCAAATCTCGCAGCTTTATCATCCACTCGTGGGTGAGGGTGCGATCACCATCGATCCGGATGAGAAAGCCGGAATCGTTGAGGCAAAGACGATCGGAATCGAGCGGCTGCATGTCGAGCAGGATGCAGGCAAGCTGATGCATGACCAGCACCCGACGAGTTCCTATGTCGATCTCAACCGCTCGGGTGTGGCCCTGATGGAGATCGTATCCAGGCCAGATATGCGATCTCCGGCAGAAGCAGGGGCTTATCTCCGAAAATTAAGATCTATTCTTCGATATGTCGGTTCCTGCGACGGGAATATGGAAGAAGGCTCGATGCGAGCCGATGTGAATGTTTCAGTGCGCAAGGCTGGGGATAGTTTCGGGACGCGGACCGAGACCAAGAATGTCAATTCGATCCGGTTCGTGATGGCAACGATCGAGAGTGAGGCCAATCGCCAGGTCGACGTTATCGAAGGCGGCGGCCGGATTGTGCAGGAAACCCGGCTTTACGATCCCGATCGCAACGAAACGCGATCGATGCGCTCCAAGGAAGACGCGCACGACTATCGCTATTTTCCTGATCCCGACTTGCTGCCGCTTGAACTGACGGAAGATTTCCTCGCTGCATGCAAGGCGGAACTGCCGGAACTCCCCGATGCAAAGTGCCGCCGCTACGAGAGCGAACTCGGCTTGCCGGTATATAATGCGGCAGTGATAACTGCCGATGTCGAGACAGCGCGCTGGTTCGAGGAACTGGTAGTGGAGACCGGAAAGCCGGTGGGAGAGGTAGGTCGAACGGCCTCCAACTGGCTGATATCCGACTTGTTCGGGGCGCTCAACCGGCTCGGCAAGACGATCGACGGGTCCCCGGTCAGCCCGCGGCAGGGCGCGGAATTGCTCGGCCTGATCGCCGATGGGACGCTTTCCGGTACACTCGCCAAGCAGGTGTTCGAGATCATGCTCGAGACCGGGATTGATCCTGGCAAGATCGTCGAGGAGCGCGGGCTCAGGCAAACCAGCGATACCGGGGCGATCGAGCAGGTGATTGCCGAGGTGATGGCCGCCAATGCAGACAAGGTTGAGGAGTATCGCGGCGGCAAGGACAAGCTGTTCGGATTCTTCGTTGGCCAGACGATGAAGGCGATGGCCGGTAAGGCGAATCCCGGCGTCGTCAACGATCTGCTCAAGAAGGCGCTGAGCTAAGCTTTCACCCGCATGGGTCGATCCCCGCGAAAGTGTGTATCGGGGAGGGAATCCGCCTTTACCTCACGTCCGAATATGCCGAAATTCCAGCCTCGCGTCGCGAGCCGAGAAGGGCTGGAGTGATGGGGCAAGGACAGGTTATAAACCGCTGATGCTATACGGCGATCCCGGCGCGGTCATTCCTCTGAACATTCCGCCGACAACAGGTGTGGTCCAGTTGTCGATTCCGCCGGGTCTGATTGTTGCTCGACGAGTGGCCAAAGCCGGATTCCAGGCCGTCAGTATAAACTGGCCCTTTAATTCGGCCTTGCCGGTCGTGCTCAGCAACGGTGATGCTCTTTCATCACGGGTGCCGGTGCAATTGATTGGAACCGGCAATTCAGCGTCAGGAATGATGGGGCTCAGCCGCGGGAGCTACCTGCAATGCGCACCCCTCGGCGTCGATTTTGGTACCGACTCAGATCCTGAACTCACCCAAACCCCGCACCGGCTGCGCTGTTCGTTCAAGGGGATCGTTCCCAAGGCCGACGGAGCACTTCTGTTTTACATGATCGGTTGGGGAATCGGCAGCATTGCGCTGACAACCCGATATGGGAGCGATCAGCTTGAATGCATGATCGGTCGTGGCGATCGTACTGAGGGTGGATTCTTCAGCACCGTACTTCGCAAACCAGGCGTCGAACAACTGCTCGAAGTTGAATGGCGGGACATGCCCGGAGCAGTCGGGGGCACGATAAGTTTTTTCATCGATCGCAAGCCCGCGGGTGGGCCGTTCCGGACCAAGTTGAAACCGCGGATTGCGCCCGAAATGGATTTTTCGGTGAATGCGGCGCTCGGCAACACAAGGCAGGCCGTCGACGGACTGACGGTACGAGAGCTTGGGATCACCTTCGACAGGCCGGTTGTAGATTACAGCTATCCGCCGGTCACAAACGGACCATTCAACGGCAGTGACCTGGCAGATCTTGTCGTTGATGCCCGAACAATAATGGTCCCACAACCGGTGAAGACACTCGCCTGGCGCGTCGCCGACGGCTCGGTCTCAACCATCGATGTCACCATCGGGCCGTTGTTCGTGCCCGCGGGGCAGGCCTATAAGGCCGTACTTGAGGATTGGTCGACCGGGGCAGCCCGTGGGGCATCCCAACGTGCTGGTGATGACGCGCATCGCCGTTCAGAATTGTCGGTTCGAAGATGATTGGCTGGGCACCGCCCAGCCTGCCTGGATCGAATGCCTGCCGGAAGGGCCGGTCCCAAATATCAATGGCATCGATTATCGATGTGAGGCGATACGGCGTGGTGACTATGTCCAGTTTCAGTTCGGCTACGACTGGGATGCGTCGACCATGCCCTCCAATCCGTTCGGCGATCCTACCGGCAGAAACAGCTACATGATCCCCCATAAATGGCGGATCTACGATAGTGATGATCTGCCGATCGCTGTGGTCGAAACGCCTGATGGCGGGCCCCTGAATGGTCCGCAGAAACCACATCTGTTCGCCGGAAAAGGCGACGGACGCGGCTGCGCGATTATCAGCAAGGAAGCGGGATGGTATCCCCATGGCACCGTCCGCTCGGGTGTGATCTGGAGGAGCGGCGATCCGGGAAGCCATGATCCGGCGGCCGTCCGCCGCACGGCGCCGTTGTTCGATCTGAGCGTGCCGTTTGGCTGTCATCTCGACTATTCGGTCAATGGTTGCGATTTGCGCATCTTCACCGGTGGTTCGGGTAATGAGGGCCAGGCCAACGGCTTCGGAAATATTCGCGTCATCCCTTGGAAACAGAGCGACTATGCCACAATGATCGGCAACGCCGATCGGACGCGGGACCCATTCGGAGCGTTGCTCTATTCGGCCAACTCGATGGCCGCCAACGCGGCGCTATGGCTTCAATATACGCCGTTCAACATTCAGGGGCGTTCACCCGGTACGGGTCCCGGCGGTCAGCGCGACGACCGTCAGATCATTCCCGAGCCCGTCGCGTGGTACATCGACCGCCCGGAAGGCGTTCGGCCCCACGATGGAATCCCATGGCGGATGATCGCATTCGATTACCTGACCGGATATGCGTCGGATCCGGTTCACGCCTTCGAAAGGGGCCGCAACATACCCTTGTTCAAGGGCAATGCCCGGCGTCCAATTGCCGCCCGCAACCATTATTACGGGCCGGGCAATCTGGGGCTTCCCGCTAACCAGGCCTGGTATCAGCAGGGGGGGCGCGCCCATGGTTGGCAAAAGGGAGCCAACCCGTTGACTGTGGTGGTGCCTTACGCAGGAAATACGCCGGCGACGCCTTATTTCGGGACGTTCCAGACCGATAAGTTGCATGGCCATCAATTCCCGGGCTGGGGCAGTCTTCTGTTCAGGACACCCGAATTCGCTTTCCTCGGTCACCGTTTCTGGGACCAGAATCGGCTCTATTCGAACGATATCATCGGCGATCCGTGGCTGGATCTCTGGTCATCTCGTGAGGGTGCCTGGGCCTATCTCCATGCTGCGCTCGCCTGGAAGACCGCGAGTGCGAGTTCGCAGCGGCTGTACAGCCGGGCTGAGGTGCTCGATTTCACATTGTATGATTTCGAGCATTTCCATGACAGTCATTACAACGCCAATCCCGGCTTCCTGCATCCCCCCGTCAATCTTATGCCGCGGGGCAGGGTCGACATCGGCCTCGCGACCTATGCCGCTGCGCAATTTTTCGGGATCGTCGCCAAGGACGATAATCGGATTTACCAGCATGATTTCAGTATTGGCTATTGGCTGAGCGCACTCGCCGCAGGTGAGAAGCTGGGGTTTAACGATGCTCTCAGGCGGGCATCGCCCAAGGTTGGCGCCGTGATAGACTGGCTGATCGCCATGCATAGGAAGCGGATTGTCGGGCGGATTCTCGGATCACCCCAACTTCCGCCTGTCGATGGTTCCAACTATCTGGTCGGCATCTGGACAGTTGAGCATATCGCCGCGGCCGGTGGCCAGGTGGCACGGTTGCCACAAGGCTATTCGGACCTTGAACGGCTTTGTGGGAAGACGCCCAGCTGGGACAAATATCTCGATAATGGGCGCGAAGTGAATCGCGACGGGCAGGCGATGGACCAACTGATCGCGGGGCCCTCGCTTTTGCGCTACCTGCTGCGCCAGGAGGGTGAGGATCTGGTTGCCGCACAGTCGGTCGCTAATCGCTGGCGCGAGCAGAAGAAGGCCGAGGAGCTTGCCAAGCGGGATCGGGCGGGATCCGACTGGTTCGTCTATCTCCAAGCCACCAACAATCCGGCCCGGCCGGTTCAGGCTTGAGCTAAAACCACACCTTGAACGAGGTCTATGGCGGCAATTGGCCCCCCTGGCCTCAGCTTGGAAAAGCCAAGGCTACGGATGCGGTCATCGGCGGCCAAGGCCGACGAAAACCGCGGGTTGTGCTTGGGCGTCATGTTGCTATAGAGCCCGCCGACCGGCGGTCCTGATTTGCGGGCGTGGCGGAACTGGTAGACGCGCTGGATTTAGGTTCCAGTATCGCAAGATGTGGGGGTTCGAGTCCCTTCGCCCGCACCAGCTTCGCATCCAGTTGCGCGAAGCAGGGCCCGAAAGCATTTCTCGAGATAGAGGTTCGGACGACCCATGCAGACTGTCGAAACGCTCAATGAGGGCCTCAAGCGCGCCTATACGGTGACGATTGCGGCGAACGATGTCGCTCAGCGCGTCGAGGCCGAGATCAAGTCGATCGCACCGCAGATCCGCATGCCGGGCTTCCGGCCCGGGAAGGTGCCTGCAAACCTTGTCAAGAAGATGCACGGTCCGGCTATTGAGCAGGACGTCCTCAACAAGACCGTTCAGGACGGGATTCAGCAGCTGCTGAGCGAGCAGAATCTCCGTCCGGCGATGCAGCCTTCGGTCGAGCTCGATGAAGGATACGAGCCTGGTAAGGACGTCGAGATCAAGGTCGCGCTTGAAGTGCTGCCCGATGTCCCGCCGCCGGCGATTGAGAGCATCAAGCTCGAGCGGCTGACCGTCGAGGCGCCAGAGGATCTGATCAACGAGCAGATGCAGCGTATTGCAGGCCAGCAAAAGCAGTATGACGATGCGATGGAAGGCCATCCGGCGGTCGAGGGCGATTTGGTCGTCATGGACTATGCCGGTACCGTCGACGGCGTCGCCTTCGAAGGTGGAACGGGTGAAGGCATGTCGGTCGAGCTAGGCTCGGGTCGGCTGATCCCTGGATTCGAAGAGCAGCTCGAGGGGGTCAAGAAGGGCGAAGAGCGCGACCTCAACGTCGTCTTTCCGCAGGATTATGGCGAGAAGTCACTCGCCGGAAAAAATGCGGTGTTTGCGGTTAAGGTTACCGACGTCCGCGTGCCGCGCGAGACAAAGGTCGACGATGACTTTGCAAAGTCGTTGGGCTTGCAGGGGCTCGACCAACTGCGCGACCTGCTGAAGGGCCAGGTCGAGCAGGAACTAAACGGGCTCACGCGCACTCATATGAAGCGCAAGTTGCTGGACCAGCTCGCAGAGAGCCACAGCTTCCCGGTACCGCCTTCAATGGTTGATGCAGAATTCCAGCAGATATGGCAGCAGCTGGAGCACGAGGCGACCCACGAGGAGGATCCCGAAGCCGCCCGCACCGAGATGGAGAAAGACCGCGGCGATTATTTGGCGATCGCGGAGCGCCGCGTTCGACTCGGCCTGCTCCTGTCGGAGATTGGCCAGCAAAATGGCGTGGAGATCAGCCAGCAGGAGATGCAGCGTCTTGTTATGCAGGCGGCTCAGCAATATTCGCCGAACGACCGCGAGCGCTTCATCCAGTTCATCCAGCAGGATCCGATGATGGCGGCGCAGCTCCGCGCTCCGCTTTATGAAGACAAGGTCGTCGATTTCCTGTTCGCCAAGGCCGAGATAAGCGACCGCAAGGTCACGCGCGAGGAACTCGAGGCTGCGATCGAGGCCGATGACGACTCCATCGGCAAGGGCCATGTCCATGGCCCGGGTTGCGGACATGACCATCATGAACATGAGCATGTTCACGGTCCCGATTGCGATCACGACCATGACCATGATGCCAAGCCTGCCAAGAAACCGGCACCGAAGAAGGCCGCTGCGAAGCCGGCCGAGGAAAAGCCTGCCGCGAAGCCCGCTGCCGCCAAGAAGGTGAAGGCTGAGGTCGCCGAGATCGAGGCTGCTCCGGCGAAGAAAGCGCCAGCGAAGAAGGCTGCCGCGCCGAAAGCCGAGGCAGCGGAGGCAGCTCCCGCCAAGAAGGCTCCGGCCAAGAAGAAGGCCGCCGAATAAGCGGAGCCGCTTCGATCAGACAGGGAAGGGCCGGGCAGTGATGTCCGGCCTTTTTCGTTGCTGTCAGGCGCGCGGGTTCGCTTTGAGTGCCATTGCGAACAGCGCGAAGCCGGTGCCGATGGTCCAGACGAAGATTCGCTCCATGAACCACGCATGGATGACGGTGTGCTGCCAAAGCAGCAGGAGCATGGCGACTATAACGAGGTTGGAAGCGGCCAGATGTAGGGCACGGGCGCGGGTGGCGGGATCGCCGATGCGGACCAGCGTGCGAGCGCCCCAGGCGCCAAAGCCGATGGCGGCGAATAACATCGCGCCCGCAAGCACATGCATTCCCGCGGCGAGGGAGTTGAGCCCCTTTACCAGCTTCTTGACCGCTTCGAGCAGGCCGGGCACGGCTTCGGGAGATCCCATGCCCATCCGAACCTGGAGCTGGGCGGCGCTCTCGCGGAAGCTGTCGATGCCGAACACTGAAAAGGCGAGGCCGAGTTTGAAAGCAAGGCAGGCGAGCACCGCGACACAGAAGGCCGATGCAGCCTCGATCACCCGGTCGACCTGTTCGGCCGGATTGCTGTGGGGGAGAGCGAAGGGGAGCCCGCCGATGATGATGGCGAGCCCGAGCGGGATTCCACCGGTCAGGAATTCGAAAATCGCGGTGAGGCTCCCGAACAGCGCGGCGGCGATCAGCGAGGCCCATCGTGAAAGACCGCCTTGTGAACTGGCGACGGCGAGGAACAGCAGATAGAGCAGGATGATCGCGTCGGATGGGCCGTGACTCAGTGACTGGCCGAAGGATTCGAGACCGAACCAGCGTGAGAAGGCGAGGAACAGGATTAGCCAGAACAGGCTTTCGGTCGGCCGCCGGCCCCGCACCAGCGCCAACATCGTCAGGACAATCCCTGCGACGATGAGCAATGTCTGGACGGTGTGGAAGAGATTGCGCATCGCCTCCACCGACACGATGGGGAGCAGGTATCGGACCAGCATCGTGTGACCGTGGATATATTGGTGGTACCAGACGCCCGTCCGACCGGCTGCCTTGTCGCCTCCGGCAAAGGCACGTAGCGCGCTGCACATCGTGTCGCTGCTACCGGGCATCGGCTTTATCGGGCTCGCCATCAGCTCGGCGGGGGCGGCCTGCTGATCGAGAGCCATATAGATGATCAGGCAGTCATTATATTGATGCCGTCCGATATCGGTGTTGCCGGGCAGCCAGTCGAGATCCTGCAGCACGCCAGAGGCATAGGCGTCGCGGACATGGGCTTCCGCCGCGGGCAGATTGCGGCCCAGGCTGAGATAATTGGCGAGGGTGAACAGCGCAAATAGAAGGAGTGCGATGGGCACCGCGACGAGCCCGCCGAAAGTGGCGCGTACGGCCAGCGGCCTGATAGCAATCAGCTTCGACATCTATGCACGTCCCCCACTTCCTGATCTTGCCGATCATTGCGGCTTACGCCAGCCCCTTTCGAGACCCCTTGAATGTCCCGCGGCAAAGGCCGATGTTGGCGGTCTCAGACAAACACGAAGGACCGAGACACCCCATGCAGAATCCGTTTGAAACCGGCCAGTTCCACAATCCGGAAACGGGCGCCTTGGTCCCGGTCGTGATCGAGCAGTCGAACCGCGGTGAGCGCAGTTTCGACATTTACTCGCGCCTGCTGCGCGAGCGGATCATCTTCGTGACCGGCCAGGTCGAGGATCATATGGCGTCGCTTATCGTCGCTCAGCTGTTGTTCCTCGAATCGGAAAATCCGAAGAAAGACGTCTTCATGTACATCAATTCGCCGGGCGGCGTCGTCACGGCGGGCCTCGCGATTCATGACACAATGCAGTATATTCGGCCCCGCGTAGGCACGGTCTGCATCGGACAGGCGGCGTCGATGGGCAGCTTCCTTCTTTCAGCCGGCGAGCCTGGCATGCGCGTCGCGCTGACCAACAGCAGGATCATGGTCCATCAGCCATCAGGTGGAGCGCAGGGCATGGCTGCCGACATCGAAATTCAGGCGCGAGAGATCCTGCGTATGCGGCACCGGCTGAACACGCTGTACGCCAAATATACCAAGCAGCCGATCGAGGTTATCGAGACGGCGATGGATCGCGACAAGTT
>CANJRZ010000064.1 GCA_947476735.1 Sphingomonadaceae bacterium | reverse complement strand
GGCTCGAGGTGCAGGCGGCGCTGGCGGCGATCCCCGAGGTCGACCTGCCGATCGTCGTCGGCCTGTCCGATGGCGGCTTCGGCCAGATCGTCATTGCCGGTGTCGTGCCCAAAGAAGGTCATGCTCCGGCCGAGGATTATCTCAAGACCGAGCTCCGCAAGACGCTGTCGAGCTTCAAGGTGCCGCGGAACATCGTCCTTCTGAGAGCCGACGAGGTGCAGTGGACCCCTTCGAACAAGGTCAAGCTCACCGAGATGACAGAGGTCATCGCCGGTAAGATCGAAAAGGTCTCCGCGTCGACCTGAGGGGGTAGCATGAGCAACGAGCAGCCGGTCATCATCGAGGTCGCGATCAACGGCGAGACGCCCAAGGAACGCAACCCCAATGTACCGCGCACACCGGACGAGATCGGCACAGACGCGCTGGCTTGTGTTGAGGCGGGCGCAGCGATCATTCATGGCCATGCCGACGATCTGACGCTGACTGGCAAGGCGGCGGCCGAGCGCTATGCTGAAGGATGGAAGAAGGTTCGCGAGGCGCGGCCCGACGCCATCCTTTATCCGACGGTTGTCCTGTCTGACGATCAGGCCGAACGCTTCGCTCACCTGCCCTTTCTCGCCGATTGGGGTGCCGCGCAAATGGCATCGCTCGACCCGGGCACGACCAACCTGGCAATCAACGGCCCCAACGGCCTGCCCATCAAAGATTTCGTATATATCAACAGTTATAGTGAGATACGGTACGCATTTGATATCTTTTCTAATCTCAGACTCGGCGCCTCAATGGCGCTGTACGACGCCAGCTATTGCCGCGCGGTGCTGGCCTGGCACCGCGCCGGCAAGCTGCCTAAGGGGAGCTTCTCCAAATTCTATTTCGCCGGCGACCATGATTTCATGTCGGGCAAACCGGGGGGGATGAACTTCGGCTTCTCGCCTACCGTCAAGGCGCTCGAAGCCTATGTCGAGATGCTCGATGGCACCGGCCTGCCCTGGGCCGCAGCGGTGCTCGGCGGCGATCTGGTCGAATGCGGCCTCGCCCGCGCTACGCTCGAACGCGGCGGCCATCTCCGCATCGGGCTGGAAGATTATGCCGGGCCCGACAAGCCGACCAACCTCCAACTTCTCGAAGCTGCGATAAAGCTCTGCGCCGAAGTAGGCCGTCCGATCGCCACCCCGGCACAGACCCGGGAGATATTGGGGATCGGCTAGAACGGTGCCCGATTAGGTGGAAGCGGCCACCGCTCTGATTGTGCCTTGTTTTTCCGCATTTTCCGAGCCGCCAGGTGATTCCACCTGACTGGAAAATGCTCTAGCGCCCCGGCCGAACCAGCCGTCCCGGCCGGCGTCCGGTATCGATATCGAAACGACGGGTCACCTCGCCCTTCACCATCGTCGCCAGATAACCGCGCCCAGACTGAACGAAGCGCGGACCGCCTTCGGGCAAATCGAATTGCAGGCGCGGCTGGTCGACCGACAACGCGTCGAAGTCGATCACATTGATATCGGCGCGCATCCCCGGTGCCAGTACTCCGCGATCCGACAAACCGTAAAGTTCCGCTGCGTCGCGCGTCAGTCGTTGCACGATCATTTCAACCGGCAGGATCGGCCCGCGCTTGCGATCGCGCGCCCAGAAGGCAAGCGCGAAGGTCGGCATTCCGGCGTCGCAACTGATCCCAAGATGTGCGCCGCCATCGCCCAGACCCGAGAGAACACGCTGGCGCTGCAGCAGTTCATAGGTGTCATCGAGGCTGCCGCGGACATAATTATGGACATATTGAACTGCGATCCGGCTGCCATCGCCCTCGCTCAGCAGATCGTACAGCACCTCATCCATTGTCTTGCCGGTAGCCGTGGCAACATGATCAAGGCGGTTACGGTTGTCGGGCTCGTAATCGATCGGCGTCGACAGGATATAGAGCGTGTCGAGCATAGTAGCGAAGCGCTTGGCAAAAGCGTGAATCGTCGGTGATGGCGCCTGTGCGAGCGGTACGTCCTGCTCGGTAAGGATGGCCCGGCGACGGATTTCATCGCGCATCGCTGCGGCCCGCGCTTCGCGCGGCAGCCCGGCAATCTCCAGATAGGATGGCCGGCAACGAAACGGATGATAACCGTCGATCATCACAAACAGGGTGATCTGCCGCGCCGAGATTTGGGGCCGGATATCGAGCCCTTCCCGCGCGAACCCCTCGGCGAGGTCGGCAGCCTCAATATAATCCTCGGGCGTATGATCGTCCTGAAGCAACACATAGCTCAGCGGCCGACCGCTAGCCCGGGCGAGGTCGGCCATGAATTGCTGTTCTTCGTGGCGCTGTTCGCGGCTCAGTCCGAGACCGAAATTATTGCCGGAGGCACCGAGCGGGACCATCTGAAAGACACCGGCGCCGCACGCCCCCATCGCCCTGGCAATCTCGATAAGCTCACGCTTCTCGGTGAAGGTGCCCGGAATCGCCTCGCCGGTGCTGCTGCGATGTTCGAGGATGCGCCCAGCCGAGAAGCCGACCGCACCGGCCGCCATCGCTTCACGCACGAGGCGGGCCATTTCGGCGATCTCCGCATCGGTGGCCACCTCATGCGCCAGAGCCCGCTCGCCCATCACGGCAACACGCAGCGGCGCATGGGCAATCGCGACGCCCACATCCATCGTGTAGCGCCGCGCCGCTATGCGATCGAGATAGTCCGGGAAGCTGCGCCAGTTCCAGTCGAGCCCTTCGGCCAGGACGATGCCGGGTATATCCTCGACGCCCTCCATCATCTCGATCAGCTGGCGCCGATATTCGGGGCGTAACGGTGCAAAGCCCACCCCGCAATTGCCGGCGGTGACAGTCGTCACCCCGTTCGAAAAGGATGAATCGAGCTTGTCATCCCAGAAAACCTGGCCGTCATAATGGGTGTGAACATCGACGAAGCCCGGGGTAACAAGCGCCCCGTCGGCATCAATCGTCTCGCGTGCCGGCTCGGACAGCCTGCCACCCACCGCCACGATCACGCCATCGCTGATACCAATGTCTCCGGTACGGCCCGGGACCCCTGTGCCGTCGACGATCGTACCGCCTCGGATGATCGTGTCGAGCGTCATGGCCTCACCTCCCGATCAGCTTCCCCCGCTCCGAACATTGAGCTTCACGAGGCTGTCCTTACGATGATCGCCGGTGCGGTCGCCATAGGGTTCATCGCGCAGGCGCAGGGCTTCCTTGAAGCCGAGAGTCTTCGCGTTTTCGAAAAATTGTGAATAGGCCGAACTCTGGTGCGCGCGCACGTCATTTTCGGCAGCGAGACCCTGCAATGTCCGCCAGCCCATCAGCTCAAGGCCGATATTGACGATCCTCTTGTGGGTCGCCTGCAAATCGCTCGGGATCACCGCGAGACGGCGGGCAAGCAGATCGACCTCATTGTCGAGATCTTCCTTCGGATAGGCATCGAGCACCAGGCCGACGCGCGCCGCATTCTCGCCCGTAAGGATATCGCCGGTCATCAGCATCCGTTTCGCCCATTGCGGTCCGACCAGGTAAAGCCACATGTGATTGGTCGGAGAGCCGAGCCCGCGCACTGCCGGGAAACCCATTTTTGCATCGCTCGCCGCAATGACAAGATCGCAATTGAGCGCAAGATCAAGGCCTGCTGCAAGGCAGTTACCGTGCACCTTGGCGATGACAGGCTTGTGCATGTCGTGAATGATCAGACGCATCCGGCTGCTCAGTTCGCACAGCCAGATGTCATCATCCATACCACTGTCGCGGTTGCGGTACAGCGACGCATCATAACCTTCGCCGACGGTGTTCACCGGGCCACCGCCAACATCGGCTCCCGCACAGAAATCGACCCCGGCGCCAGCAAGCACGACGACCCGCACATCGACCAGGTCGTCCGCTTCCATCAGCGCGGCCAGCAGTTCCTTCGCCTGGGCCAACCCCATGGCGTTGCGCTTGTCAGGCCGATTCAACGTGATGTAGCAGACATGATCGCGAACTTCGAACAGCAGATCCTGCGGATCGCTCAGCCATTTACCCATAATTGCACCCTGATCTTCCAAAAGCGCCGGGAGCGGAGGTCCCCGCGCGAAATCCCGCCGGCGTCCCCGAAGGAACGCCGGCGGCCCCCTCTTATCCCTTAGCGAACCCGGACCAGACGCCCCGGCAGTTCGCCGGTCGGCAATCCGTCGCGCTGGATCACCTTGCCGCTGACAATGGTAGCGCGATAGCCCGAAGCGTTCTGGTCGAGCCGCCGCCCACCCGCGGGCAAGTCGAACTTGACTTCAGGCGAATGGAGTTTCAGCGCATCGAAGTCGATTATGTTGACGTCAGCCTTCTTGCCGACCGCCAGCTCGCCACGATCCTTGAAGCCCGCGAGGCCGGCTGGCGTCTTGCTCATCGCCTTGACGACCTCTGCAAGCCCGAGCCGGTCGTGGTCGCGGTCACGCGCCCAATGGGTCAGCATGAAGGTGGGGTAGCTGGCATCGCAAACGAGGCCATAATGCGCACCGCCGTCGCCGAGCGCCACGACACCATCTCCTCCAATGAGATGGCTGCCGATACAATCGAGATTGCCGTCCGAATAATTGCCCATGGCGACCATCAGTTTCGCGTCGCCATCCTGCTCGAGCAGCAGATCATAGGCGATTTCCTCGGGCGACACGCCCTTGGCCCTGGCCAGTTCGGTGACGCTGCTCGACGGAGCGGGCTCATAATTGGGGCTCGTCCCCATCGCATACATGTTCACGAAATGGCGGGCCATCGTCATGATCGGCAAGACCGGTACACCTGCCGCCTCATGGACGATCTTATCGCGCACCTCGGGCTTACGTAGCTCGGCGATGCGTTCCGCCAAAGGCAGCCCGGCGATCGCCTTGTAGCTCGCACATTCGATGAAAGGATTGGCCGACAGATCCCAGCCGAGGACCATGCCGACCGGACGCGGGTAGACCTGCGGACGCAGCTCAACGCCCTCTTCCTTATTGGCCTCGGCGACCCACTTCATGATCTCGTCGAGCCGGCGCGGCGCGAAGTCCGGCTGCGCGGTGGTGAACGTCACCGGAAGCCCGCACACCTTCGACAGACGGCGCAGGAATTCGAACTCCTCCTTCGCCCTCTCCAGTTCGGGTACTTCGATCAGCGCAGGGACGATCTGGAAGATGCCGCCATGACGGGCGACCTCCTTGGCGATCGCATGAATCTCGGGCTCGGGCGCACCGAAACTTGCGATGAACTCACCGTCGATGCGGCGGTGGAAGCTCATCCGCGAAGTCGCGAAGCCGACTGCGCCGGCCTGCATCGCCGTGTCGACCAGAGCGACCATCTTCGCGATATCGTCCTCGGTGGCCGCCTCGCGGTTGGCACCGCGATCGCCCATCACATAGACGCGCAGCGCCGAGTGCGGGATATAGGCCGCGACGTCGATGTCATGCTTGCGCTTGTCGATCGCGTCGAGGAACTCGGGGAAGCTTTCCCATTCCCAGGTCAGCCCTTCGGTCATCACGATCTCGGGGATGTCCTCGACCCCCTCCATCGAGCTGATCAGCAGGTCGCGGTCGCCAGGACGGCACGGCGCGAAGCCGACGCCACAATTGCCGACCACCACGGTGGTGACGCCATGCCCCGAGGAGGGCGCCATACGATCGGACCAGATTGCCTGCCCGTCATAATGGGTGTGGACGTCGATGAAGCCGGGCGTAACAAGCGCGCCCTTTGCATCGATTTCCTCGCCGGCACTGCCGTCGACCGTGCCTAGCGCCGCGATGCGGCCGTCCTTTACGGCAACGTCGCCAAGATAGGGTTCGCCACCATTGCCATCGACGATCAAGCCCTGGCGGATGATCAGATCATATTGAGAGGCCATATACATTCACCGCGTTGCTACTGAAGACTTTGACCCGCTCCTCGCGCGTCATCTCGTTGATCGCATCTTCCATATACTGGAGCGGATCAGGATAGAGGCAAGTGGGATGCGGATAATCGGTTTCGAACAGGATGTTGTTCACGCCAACCCGCCGGATATCCGCCGCATAGTGGCGTCGCTCGAACCATGAACAGGCATATATCTGCCGCTCGAAAATCTCCCATGCGGAAAGCTCGGATTTCAAACCCGATTCCCGCATCTGATAATCGACCGATTCGAGAATGAAGGGAATCCAGGCGACCCCGCTTTCGACCGAGACCATTTTAAGCTTCGGAAATTTCTCGAGGAAGCGTGACAGCAGGATGTTCACCAGCACGCGCTGGTTGCCACTGATCAGCATCGTCGACCCGAAGGCGAGCGCCGCGTTTTCCGAATGCGACGGCCAGCAGCCTCGACCCAGGAAGGACACCGATTCATCGCTGGCGCCGATATGGAAATTGATCGGCAGGTTGAGGTCGCTGCACGCCTCCCACATCGGATACCAATAGTCGGAACCGAGATCGGGCAGGCCATGGTCGTTCGGATCAGAGTTGGTATTGACCCCGCGCAGGCCCATCTTCGCGCAGCGCTCAGCTTCCTTGACCGCAAGCTTGACGTCCCACCAGGGCAACAGCGCCATCGGGAAGAGCCGGCCGTTCGATTCCGCCTGGAGCTCGGCCATCGCGTCGTTGAAGATCTCGATGCTCACCTGGCGCAGTTCCGGATCGACCTTGAACGACTGCTGTCCACCGAAACCCAGCACGTTTGAATAGACGATCTGGGCATGGATCCCCATCGCATCCATCGCCCTGAGACGCTCGGCAGTGTCATAACTGCCAGGAGCGACGTCTTCCTGGTTCCAGCCGAAGAATTCGGTGCCGATCGCCTTACGTCCATCGCGATGCACCGCGCTGACGGCAAAGTTGATACCGAGCGACTTGTCGTCGTCGATCGTCCACAGCATGCGGTCGCCGGTCTTTACAACGCGCGGTACACGATCCCGATATTTGGCGGGCGCGCGCGATGTCCACAGATCATAAGGTTCCGACAGATGCGTGTCCGCATCGATCACCTTGATGCCTTCGAGCGCCGCCACGGAGCGGCTCTGAGGGTGCGCAAGCGTCGCCATGTACCCAGCTCCTAATCCGGAAACCCGGCCGAGATGATGAGGAAAGTCCCCGGAGCAACGGGGCTGACCCTCCGGTTACTTTAAGCTCACCGCGATGGACGAGATGCCACCGGCGGTATCGTATAGAAGAGTATCGCAGCAGCATCGGCCAATCTTGCTGTCACGAGACGCAGCCCGTTGCGCGAGAGGCGGACGGGCGCCCGGGACTGATCGGTCCGCGCCCGCATCTCGGTCCGCGCCCGCATCCGCCGCCGCCACGCATCGCCATCGGCCCGGACCACCCTTGGCCCATGCGATCAATACGGCTCCGTCGGGCACTTGATAGGCTCCGGTCCACCCAGTGTTAGTGGGGCGTAAAAGAAGCCCAGAATACCGGGTCACATCCATCAGGAGGGGAAAAGCCGATGCGCACGTTCAGCCGTATTGCGATATTGTCCAGCACTGCGTTGGTAATGCTTCCGACCGCCGTACAGGCCCAGAAAGCACCCGCCGACCAGGCCGACAATGGCGAGATCATCGTCACCGCCCAGCGTCGCGCGGAGAATGTACTGAGCGTGCCGCTGTCGATTTCGGCCACCAAGGGCGAGACGCTCCGGTCGACCAATATCACCGACATCACCTCGCTGCGCTTCAACACACCCGGCTTCTCCAGCGTGTCGGGCACCGGCTACACGCAGATCTACATTCGCGGCATCGGCAACCGTATCTCGGTCGGCGCGGATCCCTCGGTCGCACTGTTCATCGACGACGTGCCGCGCACCTATGCCGCGATCGTTGACGATTTCACCAACGTCGAGCGCGTCGAGGTGCTCAAAGGCGCCCAGGGCGGCCTCTACGGCCGCAACGCAACCGGCGGCGCCATCAACATCATCTCCCGCCAGCCGAACCCGGAAAAGTTGGCGGCTGAGGCGAAGGTCGGCTACGGCACCAAGAAGACCCTGGACGCCAGCGTCTACTTCAATATTCCGCTCAACGACAATGTCGCGTTCAACTTCGACGCGACCCGCAAGTCGCATGACGACTATACGCCGAACCGGGCGTTCAAGAATCCCTATCAGACCTACCAGAACCTGTCGGCGCAGCAGGCCGCAACCTATGGCGACGCCCCGTCGGCCGCCCACCCGCAAGGTCAGCGGCAATGGCTGATCGACCATCCGGGCCTCGCCGCTGCGCTCGATAGTGGCACCAAGGTCAGCCACATGAACAACCAGGATTTCTGGGCGTTAAACGCCAAGCTGCTGTTCCGTGGCGACAACTTCAAGGTCACCCTCGCCGGTGACTATCAGAACAGTCCGGACTCCAACGGCGGCGGCTGGCAGGCGAACTATTGCGGCGGCACCACATTGTGCCCGACCGCGCCACAATATGGCATTTACGCCTTCCTGCTCGGCGGAGCCACCGGCGCCGCCGTCTTCGGCGCGGCCGCCAATGGAGCCGTGCTGCCGAAAGGCTATGTCTTCCCGGAGCGCAAGACGAAGTACGACACGCTGGGTTCGATCGAAACGCACGGCTATACCAAGGACTATGGCGTCTCGGCCCGGGGCGACATCGACCTGCCCGGCTTCGTGCTGACTTCGATCACCGCCATGCGCTGGAATACCTCGCAGTTCCGCGGTGACATCGGCGTCGGCAACGTGCCGATTGCCGGCTTCCAGACGCTGTTCCAGCGGCGCAGCATCTATCAGGAGATCCGCATGGTCTCCGACTCCACCGGGCCGTTCCGCTGGCTGGCCGGTGCCACCTATTATCATGACAAGATCAATAACTCGCTGAACAGCATCGTGCTGGGCGTTGGCTTCGCTCCCACGATCGCCACCACGGTAGCCAACTCCTTCTCGGGCTACGCCCAGGGTGAGTACAACGTCACCGAACAGGTCAAGGTAACCGCGTCGTTGCGCTACGTCACCGAGAAGAAAACGGGCATCTATCCCGCCCAGAGGGCCTCGGTGTTCGATCCCAACGCCAACGGCGGAAAGGGCCAGCTGTTCAACAACGTGGCGATTCCGGCCGCTACCGGTGTCACCGGCGCGCATAAGTTCCTGCCGTCGGTCACACTCAGCTATGCCCTGCCCAGCGGTGGCGTGGTCTATGCGCGGTACGCGCAGGGCCTGAAGACCGGCGGCGTCAACCCGGTCGTGTCACCGGGCCAGACCGGCGGCGTGGTCAATGCGTTCAAGCCCGAGCAGGTGAAGACATATGAAGTCGGCGTGCGCGCCAGCCTGTTTGACCGCAAGGTGCAGTTCACCTCGGCGTTGTTCTACAACGACTACACCAACCTTGCGCTTACCTTGACCGGCTATTCGGGCCTGCCCTTCGTTCTGTTCAACGCCAAGTCGGCGCGCACCTACGGCGCCGATGCTTCAGTCAACGTGCAGGCTGCCCAGTGGCTCTCGCTGGGCGCCAACATCGGCTACCTCAACGCCAAGTATAAGAGCCTGAACTGCTCGATGCCCGCGCCGGATCAGGCGTTCTGCATCAAGTCGCTGCAGGTCGGTGCGTTCAAAAACGACGGCAAGACTATGATCCAGTCGCCGGAATGGCAGGGCGGCTTGACCGCGCAGGCGGACGTACCGGTGACCGACAACTGGAACCTCGCCAGCACGGTCCTCTATTCCTTCTCGAGCAAGTTCTTCAACACGGACTCGAACACGCCGGCGAACAACCAGCAGAAGGCCTATTCCATCACCAACGTCCGCTTCGGCGCACACACGCGCGACAAAGCTCTGGGCGTATATGTCTCAGTCAAGAATCTGTTCAACAAGCGTTATCAGACCTTCGGAACCTCCTCGAACACGGCGCAATACACTACCCCGGGTGCGCCGCGGATCATAATGGGTCAGGTCGAAGTGAAGTTCTGATTTTCACGAATAGGGGGTAATCAGCCCGTCCCTGCCCAAGCAGGGGCGGGCTGATTATTTCAGGGGCCACGGACCTATCGCGGCAAGTTGAACCAGGCGCCCTTGATCCGGTCGACGACCGCCAGATTGGCTGCCGCGTCGATCATCTCCGTCCTCTGTCCCCGCAGTTCAGGCCGCGAGCTCGATTCCATACAGCTCGGCAACATTGTCCCTGAGAACGCGCCGCTTCTCGGCTTCACTGAGCACCTTGGTATGCTCCGCGAGAATCGCCTGACTGTTCGGCCAGGTAGCATCGCTGTGCGGGAAATCATTGGCCCAGAGCAGCCGCTCGATGTTCATGTCGGCGCGATGCTTAAAGGCGATCCAGTCGTCCTGGAACGTCAGATATACGTTCTCGAGGAAATATTCGCTCGGCAGTCGACCGAGCGTCTTCCCCTGCTGCCAGAAACGATGCCGCTTATAGGCGTGGTCCATGCGGTAGATATAGTGCGGCACCCAGCCGGCGTCGGCCTCGACGCTGACAACCTTGAGCTTCGGGAAACGTTCGAAGATACCGGTCAGGCAGAACATGCCGAGCAGATCCTGGTTGTCCCGGGTGATCGCCATGAAGCCGTTGACCTTGGGCCCGCGCGTCGCGAAGACGAGATCGTCGCCACGCCGTCGCCCGGTGAAGGTGTGAAAACTGATCGGAAGGTCGAGATCGACGAGCGCCGCCCAGAAGCGGTCGAAGCTCGGATGATCATAATCCTCGGCCGTGCCCGGGAAGGCCGGTAGCATGATCCCGCAGAAACCCTGACCCTTGATCGCCTTGGCATCCGCGATCGCCTGTTCCACCGACGGCACCGCGCTCTGGCCGACGCCGAACAACCGGCCTGCCCCATCGCTGCAGAAATCCTGCAGCCAGCGATTATAGGCCTGGAACATCGCGTGCATGTAATTGCTGTCGGGATGGTTGCAGAGCACCATGCCGAGGGTTGGATAGATGATTTCGGCCGCGATGCCGTCTCGATCCTGATCGTGCAACCGCGCCTTGGGATCCCAGCCACCGCGGTGGAGATCGTCGAACGTACGCGAGGAGTTAGCCAGTTGTTCCGGCGTCAACCCCGCTGCCGCCGCGAGCGTGATCGGAATTTCGCCCGGCAGCCCGTCGATCAGGTAAATGCTGCCGCGATCCTTGTTCATCCCCAGCTTCGGCGCCTTGTCGCGCCATTTCGGTTCGAGATAATCGGTATAGCAGCTCGGAGGCTCGGTGACGTGCGAGTCAGCCGAAATCGGCTTGATGGCGACAATACTCTCCATGGGGCTCTCCTGATTACGGCAGAGATCGTAGTACAATGAAGCCAGCAGGCAAGCCAGCGATCTGTCGGCCAGCACGCCTTTAAGCGAGGTTCGCCGGCACGCAGGACCAACCCGCGACCTGGCCATGCGCGCGATGGCGAACAAGGCCTTCGCGCCGAATCCGATACTCCGGATAACGATCAAGAATGCCGCGAAGGGCGAGACGTCCGGTGATCCGCGCCAGTTCCAGCCCGAGACAGCGATGTGGGCCATGTCCGAACGTCAGGTTCCTGTCCGCGTTCGGCCGGTCGATCCTCAGTTCGTGCGGTGCCTCGAACACTGCCGGATCGCGGTTCGCGCCCGCCCAGGACAGATAGATCCGATCACCGTCACGCAGCTTTCGGCCACCGATCTCGATATCACGCATGATGTTGCGGGCTCCGCCGACCACTGACGGATAGAAGCGGATGAACTCGTGCACCGCATTGGCAAGGAGCGCATCGTCGGCCCGCAGCCTGTCATGATCCTCGCGATGTTCGTCGAGCCAGATCAGGCCGCTGGTGATCAACCCGGCTGTCGTGTCGAAACCACCCAAAACGAGCGCGTGCAACATCGAGAGTACCTCGCCGTCGTCGAGGCCCTCCCCCAGCACGGTCCCCTGAACCAGCGCCGAGACAATGTCGGACTCCGGCGCAGCCCGACGCTCGCTGATGAGATCGAGCAGCATCTGGTGAACCCGGTTGGTATCGCTGTTGAGGTCGAAGTCCGGTCCGCCCTCGCCATGGAAGGATTTGAGCGTGAACGCCTGCCACTGGCTTATATCGATACCAACCAGCGCCATGGTGGTGAGGGCCACCACCGGCATCGCATATTCACGAAACAGATCGACCTCCCGGCCCTGGTCGAGCGCGGCCAGGCAAGCGTCGATATGCCCCTGCACGATGGGCATCTGTGCCTTCATTTTCGATGGCTGGAAAAAAGGAATTTCGAGCAGCCGCAGCTTGGTCTGGCGCGGCGGATCGGATTCGGAGAGCAGCATCGGAAACGCGAACGGCGGGATACCTATGCCGCGCGCGCGGGGATCGCGCGCCTGATCATTGCTGCACGAGAAAACTTCCCAATTCTTCGTAATCTCGACGACGCAGTCATAACCCACCGCGACCCAATAGCCGCCATCGGCATCACTCCAGCCGATCGGACCCTCGACGCGGATCGCGTCAGTCTGCTCGACCCAGCGATCGAGATGGTCCTCGGCATTGAGATCGAACTGGCTCATGCCTTTTCCACTGCGGCGCAGGCGGCCAGCACCTCGTCGAGCACAGGGGTTATCAACTCACAGAAGCGCTCCGGGTCTTCACACGGCGCGAAATGGCCGAGGCCGGGCAGCAGCCGATAGTGCGCACCCGCGACATGCTTCGGAATAGCTGCGGATCCATGATCCGGATCGAGCGTCGACACGTCGTCCTCGCCCGCCACGGCAAACAGCGGCGTCCGCGATGTATCGATCCGCCAGCCGTCTTTTGTGAGGTCATGGGCATTGACGAAATGATCGTTATCTCCCGCATAGATGCCATGTGCGTTCGAGGCGTAGATGAAGGCCGTCTCGTGGCGCCGGTCGAGCGGTGCCACCACCGTCGTCGAAGACAACACCCGGCCGATATAATATTGCGGCGAAATAGCCGGGTCGCGGTAGATGTCATTGCTCGCGCTCAACATCCACGGTGACGGGCTCGACCATCCGTTGAGCGCGACAAAGGCTCGGAAATACTCCGGCCGGAACGCGGCAAGGTCGATCGCCAACTGCCCGCCGACCGAACAGCCGAGGAAGATCGGCCGATCGAGGCCGAGCGTCTCGACGAGCCCTGTCGCCCAGCCCATCAACTCGTCCCGGGTCGGGTGATAGCCCTGCTCCCACCAGGCGCCCCCCAGCGGCGGCAACGAGCGGCCATGGCATGGCGCGTCATAGGCGATCATGCGAAAGCGTTCACGCAGTGCAGGATAGCTCAGCATATGCCGCCATTGCCGCGCGTCCGCGCCGGCGGTGGCGTGAAGCAGCAGCACAATGTCGCCCTGCCCCGCTTCCTCGTAGAAGATCCGTGCTTCGGCCTCGCCATTGCGAACATAGGCGTAGCGGCCGACGGCATCGTCCGTCTCTCGCCGATCGGGCGCCCGGGGAATAGCCGGCGGTTGGCCGTGAAGGGTCTCACGCATCAGCTGCAGCAACCTTTCCCAGGCGCCGAAATAGGGCGCGACGAACCGCGCCACGTCACCCTCCATGGTGACGCCCAGCATCGATCCGAGGTTAAGCGTCGCCGCCAGATAGCGCGGCTGCGGCTGCAGCGTCTCCTCCCAGAAGGCATCGGGCGCCGCGATTACGAGGTCGGCATCTCCGGACGCCGGTTCGACAGTAATGACCTGGCCACTCGCGATCGTCACATCGAGCGCGCCGATCCGGATGCGAGCATCCAGCCACCCCAGCTTGAGGTTCAATTCCCGGTCATTACGGGCGAGCTCGGCCAGCTTCGCAGGGTCAATCGGCATTGGCTGACTCCAACTTGAAACGCGCGAGACTCACCGCGTCAGTGACATGCTCATGAACCGCCACCACCCTGGCTTCGCAGGCGAGCCGATCCGGCGGATCGAGCATACGCGCATAGATTATCGGCCCCTCGTCGAGTCGGATCAGCGCCACCGCATAGGGGCACAGTTCGGCGAAGGCCGGATCGAGAGGCTTCTCATAAACCGCGAAGCTCCAGATACTTCCCCGGCCTGACAGCGCCGTCCACTCGCCACCCTCCGTCAGGCACTCGGGACAGCTGTTCGCCGCAGGCCAGCGGACATAACCGCAGGCGGGGCAGCGCTGCATCGCAATCTGTTCCTTGCGCGCCGCCTGCCAATGGGGTGCGGTCAGCGGATCGTGCGGGTTCGGGAGCGGTATCGCATTCATATCATCGCCTCGAACACCGTAGCGCTTCCTTTGTGGGCGGCCATGGTCGACGCATGCATCGCGAGCTTCGCACCCTCGACCTGCCGTACTCCTGCCTCGCCACGCAATTGGCGCATGATCTCGACGATATGGAACCAACCCCACATATATCGCTCCGACAAATGGCCGCCCGAGGTGTTGAGCGGCAACCGTCCCCCCGGCGACGTCTCGCCCGCCGCGATCATCGCCGACGCGCCTCCGGGCTCGGCAAAACCCATAGCCTCGAGCATTTGCAGCACCCAGACACTGGCCGGATCCTGAATCATCAGCAGGTCGAGATCGTCGCGCCCGATCCCTGCCCCGCTCAAGGCGCGTTCGGCGACCCCGCGCATCCAGGGTCGCTCCAGATTATTGGAATTTTGCAGGTTACGCAGCGGCGCGGTCTGCGCCATGCCCGCGATCCGGACTGGCAGATGCGGAAAGTCACGTGCGCGTTCGAGCGACGTCATAATCAGGGCAGCGCCACCGTCGCTGAAGCCCGCGAGATCGGGGCCACGGATCGGCGCGATATAATAAGGCTGCGCCATATAATCGTCGATCGACAACGGCGCTTGCTGGAGCGCAAGCGGATTGAGCCGCGCCCATGCCCGCTGCGCCACCGCCACCGAACCAAGATCGCGTTCGCTGACGCCGTAGAGATGCTGGTAGCGGCGGAACATCATCGCCGCCATCGTGCCGATCGGGTCGATCATCGCATGGTGCAGCTCTTCATTGCCGTAGCGCGAGAAATCTCCGCCGGTGCTGCCCTGATCGGTGCCGTAGGTCAGCAATATCGTATCGGCCAGGCCCGATGCGATGACCATCGTCGCAAAATGGATCGAGAAATTGCAGGTGCCGTAATCGAGCGAAGCCGAATAGCCCGGATTGAGCCCCAACACCCTCCCCATGGCGAGATCGCCGCCGGCGCCGTTGAGCGCCTTGCATGTGATAAGACCATTGATCCGTTCCTTGCCGATCCCGGCATCGGCCAGCGCATGCCGCGCGGCCTCGGCGGCATAATCCTCCGAACGCCAGCCGGGCTGCCCCTGTTGGCTCGCCACGCCGAAACCAACGATTGCCGCACTCAGTCCCATTGCCTCTCCCGAAGCTAACCGCAAATTGCCGTCGCACTATCCAGCCCCTAGGGTTGCAAGACAATGGGAGACGGCGCCAATATGTTATTCCTATCCGTTGCTAGCGGTTTCACCTTCCTCGAAGCCCCGCGCGACGATGGGCGTTCCCTCTGGTTCAGTGATGCCGTCGGCGGCCTCTTCCGGCTGCATCGCAATGGCGAGATCAATGCCTTTCTAGCCGAGCGCGCCGCAATCGGCGGCATAGCGATCAACCGGGACGGCGCAATCATCGCCAGCGGCCCGGGCGGACTGGTCTGGCTGGAGCCGGCTTCGGGTGCGTCGGGAACGCTGCTGGAGGAGATCGACGGCCAATCGATCGCGGGCATCAACGACATCTTCCCCGATGGCAAGGGTGGCCTGTATTTCGGGACGTCGCAAACCACGTTGTCGGGCCCAAAGGGTCCGCCGCCCATGACGAAGCTCTATCGTCTCAACACGGATGGGCGGACCACGCTGCTCTGGGAGGGCCTGAAAGTTGCCAACGGCATCGGGATCAGCCCCGACGGTCGACGACTCTATGTCAACGAAAGCTGGCTTGGCTCCTATGCCTATGACCTGCGCCCCGATGGC
>CANJRZ010000063.1 GCA_947476735.1 Sphingomonadaceae bacterium | reverse complement strand
TTCCGCGTGTCGACCGAGCAAGCTCGCTGCGCTCGCAATCCGCCCCCTCCCCTTCCCTTTCCGGGAGGGGCTAATTAAGCCCGTTATCCACTGTTTTCTAGCCCTCCGCCCTTCCATTAGCGCCCCTCGCGCCTATACTCGCGGCCAATGTCCGACGATCTTTTCGCCTCAGCACCGTCAACCAGTTCCGGCAATTATGACGCCTCGCAGATTGAGGTGCTCGAGGGGCTTGAGCCTGTTCGCCGCAGGCCCGGCATGTATATCGGCGGGGTCGACGAGCGCGCCTATCATCATCTCGCCGCCGAGGTCCTCGACAACGCGATGGATGAGGCCGTCGCTGGACATGCCACCCGGATCGAGGTCTCGCTACAGGCTGGCAACCGGCTGACGATCGTGGACAACGGCCGCGGCATCCCGGTCGATCCGCACCCCAAATTCCCCGACAAGTCGGCGCTCGAAGTCATCCTGACCACCCTCCATTCAGGAGGCAAGTTCGACGGCAAGGCCTATGCCACATCGGGCGGCCTGCACGGCGTCGGCGTTTCGGTGGTCAACGCACTGTCGAGCGACACGGTGATCGAGGTGGCGCGCAACAAGGAGCTGTTCCGCCAGCGCTTTTCCCGGGGACATGCCATCACCGCGCTCGAGAAACTGGGCGGCGCTCCCAACCGGCGCGGGACAAGCGTTTCCTTTACCCCCGATACCGAGATTTTCGGTGCCACCGCGCATTTCAAACCCGGCCGGCTGATGCGCCTCGCCCGTTCCAAGGCCTATCTCTACGCAGGCGTCGAGATCCGCTGGAAGTGCGACCCCTCACTGATCGGCGACGACACGCTTCCCGAAGCGATCTTCCAGTTTCCCGGTGGTCTTTCCGATCATCTCAAGGAACAGATTGGTGAGCGCGAATGTGCGACCAGTCATTTTTTTACGGGCAAACAGGATTTCCCGGACAGTCAGGGCCTGGTCGAATGGGCGGTCGCCTGGCCGCTCTGGTCGGAAGGCTCGTACAGCTATTATTGCAATACCATCCCGACGCCAGATGGCGGTACCCACGAGGCGGGGCTGCGCACTGCATTGGTCAAAGGCATCCGCACCTTCGCCGATCTGGTCGGCAACAAGCGGGCGAAGGATCTTGCGGCCGACGATATCGTTACCGGTTCCGAGCAGATGCTTTCGGTGTTCATCCGCGACCCGCAGTTCCAGAGCCAGACCAAGGACAGGCTAACATCACCCGACGCCGCCCGGCTCGTCGAGAACGCGGTCCGCGACCATTTCGATCATTTCCTCGCCGACAATATGGAGCGCGGCAAGGCCCTGCTCGCCTTCGTACTCGATCGGATGGAGGACCGGCTTCGCCGCAAGGCCGAGCGCGAGGTCAAGCGCAAGACGGCAACGTCGAGCCGGAAGCTACGCCTGCCCGGCAAGCTCACCGATTGCGCCAACGACGACCCCGACGGCACCGAGATATTCATCGTCGAGGGCGACAGCGCCGGAGGCTCAGCCAAGCAGGCCCGCGATCGCAAGACCCAGGCAATCCTTCCGATCCGGGGCAAGATTCTCAACGTCGCCTCGGCAAATAGCGCCAAGATTGGCGCCAACCAGGAAATCGCGGATCTGATTCAGGCGCTCGGCTGCGGCACGCGCGACCGCTGCAATGCCGATCTGCTCCGCTACGAGCGAGTCGTGATCATGACCGACGCCGATGTCGACGGCGCGCATATCGCGACCCTGTTGATGACCTTCTTTTTCCAGGAAATGCCCGATCTGGTCCGGGAAGGACGACTCTACCTGGCCCAGCCGCCACTGTATCGCCTGACCGTCGGCAGCAAGAGCCTCTATGCGATGGACGATGTCCATCGCGCCGAGATCGAGGCCAACGAGTTCAAGGGCAAAAAGGTCGACGTTGCGCGCTTCAAAGGGCTGGGCGAGATGAATCCGCAACAGCTCCGGGAAACGACGATGGATCCCAAGACGCGGACGATGCTGCGCATCACCCTGCCCCAGGAATATGAGGAACGGGCCAGCGTCCGCGACCTCGTCGACCGGCTGATGGGCAAGAATCCAGAGCACCGTTTCGCCTTCATCCAGGCCAATGCGGCGGCGGTGGATGAAGAGGTGATCGACGCGTGATTTCCCCTCTCCCCCCTCACGGGAGAAGGCTAAGAGTAGCGTGATCAAAAGGTGGAGAGGATCCTATGCCCGAACCCAAGGCGCTCATATTCGACGTGTTCGGAACGGTAGTCGACTGGCGCGCCAGTGTTGCGCGCGAATCTGTCCCATGGCTGCAGAAGCTCGGTCGCAGCGATCTCGACCCCCACGCCTTCGCCGATGGCTGGCGGTCCCGCTACATCAAGATCATGACAGACTTCCACAAAACGGGCCGCGAATTCGTGGTGCTCGATGTCCTCCATCGCGAGATGCTCGATGACTGGCTGGGCGAGCTCAACATCGATCCTTCGTCAATCGGCGAGGAGGGACTCAACGAATGGAATATGGCCTGGCATCGGCTCGATCCCTGGCCCGATACGGTCGAGGGGATGCATCGGCTCAGGAAGAAATTCCCGCTCGCCACCTGCTCGAACGGCAATATCCGGTTGATGCTCGACATGGCGCGCCATGGCGGCCTTCCCTGGGACGCCATCCTCGGCGCCGAAATCAGCAAGAGCTACAAGCCCTCTCCCGAAACCTATCTGGGGACGGTCCGCGCGCTGATGCTGGAGCCGGGCGAGGTCTGCCTCGTCGCCGCGCACCATGGCGATCTGGCGGCCGCGCGGAAATGCGGGCTGCAGACCGCCTATGTCTATCGCGCGATGGAGTTTGGCGGCGCGCCCTCGCCCGACACCACGACGCCCCAGGATTGGGAATATCGCGCGACGAGCTTTACTGAACTGGCGGATCGGATGGGGTGCTGACTTCTCCCCTCCCGCGTGCGGGAGGGGAATTAAGCTGTGCTACGCCGCCACCGGCAGATTGTAGAGCTCGACCACGTTGTCGCGCAGAATACGGCGCTTCTGGTGATCGGTCAGGTCCCGAGTGAACTCCTCGAGTTGCGGAATACTGGTCGGCCAGGTCGAATCGCTATGCGGGAAGTCGTTCGCCCACATCAGCCGATCGGTGTTGAGCAGGCCCATGCCGGCGAGCTGGAATGCCGAGACGTCATCCTGGAAGGTGACGTAGATATTCTCGCGGAAGAACTCGCTCGGCAGCTTCGACATGCGCGGCTGCTTGATTGTGCCTTCGAAGCGCTTGTAGGCATGGTCGGCCCGCGCCGCGAAGTGTGGCAGCCAGCCGGCATCGGCCTCGGTGCAAACGAGGCGAAGGTCGGGGTGGCGGTCGAATACGCCGTCGAACACGAACATCGCGAAAATGTCCTGGATCGCGCGGACGAGGTTGACGAAGCCCGAGAGCTTCGATTTGCCGCGGCCCGAAGCGCCGCCCATGATCTCGTCGCGCTTGCCTGTCAGAACATGGAAGCTGAGCGGCATCTTCAGGGCGATCGAAGCCTCCCACAGCGGATCGAACTCGGCATCCGAATAATCGCCTTCCATCGCCGGGAAAGCCGGGAGCATCATGCCCTTGAAGCCCATCGCCTTGTGGCGCTCCATATCGGCGATCGCTTCCTTGACCGACCGTATCGCAGTCTGGCCGAGGCCGAACAGCCGGTCGGGCGCGGTGCTGCAATATTCCTGCAGCCAGCGGTCATAGGCGTTGAAGCAGGCGTTTTTATAGTCGCCGTCGGGATGACCGCAGAGCACCATGCCAAGGCTCGGGTAGATGATCTCGCCGCCGATTCCGTCGCGATCCTGATCGGCAAGGCGCGCCTTCGGATCCCATCCGCCCTGATGCTCACACAGGTCGAGCGTGCCGGTGTTGAACTGTTCCTTTGACGACCGGCCGGCGCTGATGATGCCCATCACCGGGATCTGATCGGGGATACCGTCGACGATATAGACGTCGACCGGTTTGCCGTCGCGATCGACCCGGCCGATATAGGGGGCGGCATCCTTGTACTTCGCCTCGATATTGTCGCGATAGCAGTTGGTCGGTTCTGCGATGTGGGAATCGGACGAAATCGGCGTCAGCAGGTCGGTCAGGCTCATGCTCGGTCTCCTAATACTCTTGTGCCTGTCAGCGCCCGGACAGGCTGTCAAACACGCAAGGTTGAAGGCAGCATAGCAGAGACGCGACCGATTCCCTTAACTTCGCGTGACAGGCGGCGTCAGCGCCTCGTCGCGCAGGCCCCGCCAGATCCGCAATGCCTGGAGCGTCTCCGGCACATCGTGCACCCGCAACAGCTGCACGCCCATCTGCGCGCCGTGCAACGCGAGGGCGACCGAACCGCCGAGCCGCTGGTCAACCGGCGCCTCGTTCGACAGCGCGCCGATAATCCGTTTGCGGCTCGCGCCGAGCAGGATCGGGCAACCAAGGCCATGGAACAGTGCAAGGCCGTTCAATATCTGAAGGTTGTGGCGCAGCTTCTTTCCGAAGCCGATGCCAGGATCGACGATGATCCGGCTGCGCGCGATGCCGGCAGCCTCAGCGAAGGCGATCCGTTCGGCGAGCCAGTCGTAAATCTCAATCAGTACATCCTGATAATGCGGGCCCTTCTGCATCGTGTCTGGACTGCCCTGGTGGTGCATCAGCACGACGGGGCAATCGACCCGGGAGAGCAGAGCCGCCGCCTGAGGATCATGGGACAGCGCCGACACATCATTGACAATAACCGCCCCCGCATCGAGCGCCGCCTTCATCACTGCCGCCTTGCGCGTGTCGATCGAGACAACCGCGCCGCCTTGGGCGAGCGCGCGGACGACCGGTTCGACCCTCGCGAGCTCGTCTCCTTCCCAGACGGGTTTGGCGCCGGGACGAGTCGACTCACCACCGACATCAACCAGTGCCGCTCCAGTCTCCAGCATCTCGAAAGCGCTGGCCACCGCCGCCTCAGGATCGTCGAGATGGACACCGCCGTCGGAAAAGCTGTCCGGGGTCATGTTGAGAATCGCCATGACCTGCGGCTGATCGAAACGCAGCGTGCGCTCGCCGAGTTGCATGGGCGGACGGGCGGCGACAATCCGCGCGATTGTCCGCCGGGCCTCGCCCGCCTGCTCTTCGGCAAGACCGGCGATGAAGTCATCGATGTCCGTTATTGGCACAAATTGCGTCGCCACCCGTTCGCCGCCATCGACCGCGATCACCTCATAGGCCGAGAACCAGACCAGCCCACCGGCCAGCCGCGCGACTTGCCCGTCCGCCCCACCGAACGGCGAGGCTACGAAAGCGGTCGGGAGGAAATAGAGACGGGCATTGCGGGAGAGAAGCATTGGCCGACTAGAGCCTACTCCCCCAGCTCCGCAAGATGGCGCTGACGCACCGCGTCGATCGGTTCAAGGCCCTTGGCGGTCTCGATATGCCAGAAGCTCCAGCCGTTGCACGAAGGAGCGCCCTGGAGTTGGGCACCGAGACCGTGGATCGAGCCGGTCTTGCCACAGCTGCTGGCGAGCACGCCATCGGCGCGAACCCTTGCAGTCCAGCGGCGCTTGTGGTCGTAGAGGGTCGCTCCCGGGGTGATCAGTCCGCTTTCGACGAGTACGCCGAACGCGATCCGCGGGGTCGCCTTCTTCTCGGGAATCGACATCATCGCACTTTCGTCCAGCGGCAATGTCGCCTCGATCCGCGCGGTCGCGACCTTGATATATTTGTCCTCGCGCTCGATGCCGATCCACCGGCGGCCGAGGCGGCGCGCAACCGCGCCGGTGGTGCCCGTGCCGAAGAAGGGATCGAGCACGAGATCGCCTGGCTCGGTGCAGGCCAGCATCACCCGATAGAGCAGGCTTTCCGGCTTCTGGGTCGGATGCGCCTTGTGGCCGTCATCATCCTTGAGGCGCTCGCCGCCCGAACAGATCGGCAGGGTCCAGTCCGACCGCATCTGGATATCGTCGTTGAGCGCCTTCATCGTGCGATAATTGAAGGTGTATTTCGCCTTCTCGGCCTTCGAACACCAGATCAGGGTCTCATGCGCATTGGTGAAGCGAGTGCCCTTGAAATTGGGCATCGGATTGGCCTTGCGCCATACGATGTCGTTGAGGATCCAGAATCCTTCGTCCTGGAGCGCGGTGCCGACCCGGAAGATATTGTGATAGCTGCCGATCACCCAGATCGTGCCGTCATCCTTGAGGATGCGCCGCGCCTCACGCAGCCAGTCACGCGTGAACCGGTCATAAACGGCGAGGCTGTCGAACTTGTCCCAATCATCGTCGACCGCATCGACCTGACTTCCGTCGGGGCGATGCAGATCGCCGCCGAGCTGAAGATTGTAGGGCGGATCGGCGAAGATCATGTCGACACACCGATCGGGAAGTGCCGCCATCGCGGCAATACAATCCCCCTGGATGATTTCGTTCAGCGGCAGCCGCGCCTCCAACACGGCTCCGCGCCGCGCCTTCCGCGCGGCCGGAATCTTCTCCAGAACACCCATAACTGATGAACCCCCTGCCTGTTTCTCAAAAGCCTGAGTCATCGGGACTCCTCGGTCAAGAACAAACAGTTGGCTCAACAAGCTGAGAAATTTTCAAGGTCGGGTGAACGAAAGGAGTCCGCCACTTCATATGGAGTCTTAAGGGACCTGTGGGACTCAACCCCTTGTGGTGTGGCACGGAGGACTCACCTGTCGCATTTCTTCCGGAGAACCCGGAACGGCCAGCAACCGGCTTCGTTTCATCGACATGTTTGCGCGCTTCGAAACGCTTTCACCGGTCGCAATGTTCGTGCTGATCGCCGCCGCAGGTGGCCTGATCGGCGGCGGAACGGCCGTGCTCGGTCTGAAGCAAAACCGCTATGGGCCGCAAGCCCCGCCCGCGCTCATCGGCCGGGCTCATGCAGGCTCGGCGCCTGCCTATTATGCGAGCACTGATGAATATGACGCAGACGCGGCGGCTGGTTGCGATGGATGTTCGGAACGCGATCTGGGCTATCGCTGGGCAGCGATGAAGGAGGTGCGCTTCCCCGAGCAATGTCCGCATGACAGCTGGGGTCTGCGGCGCGGTTGTCTCGATTATACCGGCGGCCTTTAGCCGACCTGCACCGGTGCTGGTGTAAACAGCGAATATTGCGCGATCGGCGCGAAACTCTTGCGGTGGAGCGGCGATGGGCCGAGCCGCGTGAGCGCGGCCAGATGGGCGGGGGTTCCATAGCCCTTGTTCTGCGACCAGCCATAGCCTGGATGAAGTTCATCATAGTCGACCATCATCCGGTCGCGCTCCTCCTTGGCAATGATCGAAGCGGCTGCGATCGACAGGCAGAGCGCGTCGCCGCCAATCACCCATTGCGACGGCCGCTCCCAGCGCGGGCAGCGATTGCCATCGACCAGTACCATCGCCGGCTCGACACCAAGCGCCGCTACGGCACGTTCCATCGCCAGCATCGAAGCCCACAATATATTGATCTCGTCGATCTCCTCGACGGTCGCGATGCCGACGCCGACATGGGCGACTGCTCTTATCTTCCCGCACAGTGCGGCACGCGCGCCCGCGGAGAGCTTCTTGCTGTCGTCGATACCCATCGGGACCCTTTGCCGGTCAAGGATCACCGCCGCTGCCACGACAGGGCCGGCAAGCGGCCCCCTTCCCGCCTCGTCAACACCGGCGAGCGGCATCGGATGCGCATTTTCCAGCCTGAAACTCGGGCCTTTCATGCTGGCGTCGTAATCACTTCCCGTGCCACTGCCAAGGGAAGTGAGTTCAGCTTACTGCCAGCAGATGAAGACTGAACAGCTCGTGGGAATCGAGCCAGACCGACACCGGGCGGAAGCCGGCGCCACGTGCGATTGCCTGGAAGTCCTCTACCGAATATTTCCAGCTGTCCCCCACATGGATCGCCTCGCCTTCCGCGAAGTGGATGGTCTGATTGCCAATCCGCACATCCTGCTGCGCGACGCTGACCAGATCGGCACCGATCCGGCCGCGATCGGCATCGAAATGGACGCGATGCTCGAACAGCCGGATGTCGAAATTTGCGTCGAGCTCGCGATTGGCGCGGCGAAGTAGCTCATGCATCAACGCTGCATTGATGCCGTGCGGATCGTCATACGCAGCCTCTATGATCAGCACGCTCTTGCGCAGGTCGACACCCACCAGCATCAGGCCGCCCGCTCTCAATTCTCCGGCCCATAACGAGAGCTGCGTCAACGCATCGGCGGGAGTGACGTTGCCAATCGCATTGCCGGGAAGATAGGCGACACGATGCCCCCCGCCGGGATTGGGAGGCAAATCGAAACCGGTACGCATGTCGGCGAGCACGGCTTCGACCCAGAGCCACGGGTATCGCTCCTGAACGCGGCGTGCATCCTCGAGGACCGCGTCTGTATCCCGATCGATCACCACATACCCCCACGGACGATCGAGTGTGGGGAGAAGTTGGGACACTTGGGGGCTGAAGCATTGTCCCATGTCGATGAGCTGAACGGCCGGACCAAGCGCTCGGGCAATTTCGACCGCTCTATCGCGCAAAATCTCAAGCTCACAGCGCTCGATATAATATTCGGGGAGAGAGCAGAGCCTCCGGAAATTAGCCGAGCGACGATCGAACAAAGCCGCGTCAGCGATCGACTTGGCCGGTTTTGCCATCCCGGCAAGGAACAGCTCGCGGAATCCGGGTGGCGGAAGACCATGGTGATGGAAGGCGGCGATCTTCCCGCGATTTGGCGGGGGCCCCTTCGAATTGTCGTCGACCAAAAAAGAGTCCCCGCGCCCGTCGGAGCCCCTGCGCCCGACCTGCTGGCCCCGTTACGGGCAGCCTAACAGATCACGAATTCCCTGAAAAATTTATTATCGCTGGAGGTTTTACATGTTCGACCTCCGAATCCTGGCCATCGATGTCTGAGATATCGAAGAACGAGGATGCTCAGGCCGCTACGATTTCCGGCTGTTCAACCTCGCAGCCGACATCAGCCAACGTGATCGAAGGACTCTGCGCCATGCGCCAGAACGCCTCGGCAGCCGTCCGGCAAAAGCCGTTGCGGCGCATCAGCCCCCAGCGCACGCCAAGCGGCGCCTCGGCAATCGGCCGCACCTCAAGCTCGCTGTTCACCACCGGGCTGCGGTCTCCGAAATCGGGAGCGAGCACCGCAATCCCAAGCATCGCCGCATATCGTAGCAGCGCCGAAAAGCTGTCCTCAGGGCATTGCATCCATTTGACGCCGAGCGGGCCAAGGCGTGTTCTCAACCAGTCGTAGAGCGCCGGATGATAGCTGTCGGGCAGTGTCAATATCTGGGCCCCGGCTAAACTTCCCCGGCTGGAGCTGTCATAGAGATGGGCGCTCGCCTTCGGCACCAGCAGGCGGAGGTCATATTCGTACAGCGGCAGCATCTCGACATCCTCCTCCGGAGCCGGATGGCTGGCCAGTATCAGGTCGAACTCGAGATTGCGGAGCCCCGCAAACAATTCGCTCGGGCTGCGGCTGACGATCTGGAGATCGATATCGTTCCGGCGCCGCATGAACCGGGTAATCAGCTCATTACGGCCGGGCATGTAGAGTGTGATCGGATCTACGCCGAGGACCAGATTTTTGCGATCGCGATTGCTTAGCGCGCCGAACTCACCGCTCGCCTCGTGGCAGGCGGCCAGAAGTTTTTGCGCGATGTGAAGAAATTCCCGACCATGGGCGGTGAGCTTGACGAGCTTGCCTTTCTGCCGCTCCATCAGCGTCAGGTCGAGCATGTCCTCGAGTTGCTTGAGCTGGACCGAAACCCAGGGTTGAGCGACCTTGAGCCGCTCAGCCGCACCGGTGAAGCTGCCCTCCTCGACAATCGCGACGAACGTCTGGAGCTTTTTGACCTCGGTAAACATGCGCTCGTCGTTCATGCGCGAACGGGTTCGGTCTGGCGCCCGCGCACAAGCTTACCCGGCAGGGCGCCGGTCGGCTGATCGTTGCGCAATATGGCCGTACCGCTGACGATCGTCGCCTTGAAGCCCCTCGCGCCCTGCATCAAGCGACGACCGCCGCCGGGCAGGTCGAAACTGACAGTGGGACTTTCCAGCGTGAGCGCCCCGTGATCGATAACGTTGATGTCGGCCTTCATGCCCACCGCCAGCCGGCCACGGTCGCCAAAGCCCACCATCGTCGCCGGGATCGAAGTGAGCATCCGGACTACCTCCGGCAAAGGGATACTGCCTGCCGCGCGATCGCGGCCCCAGTGGGTCAGCATGAAGGTGGGATAGCTCGCATCGCAGACCAGTCCGTAATGCGCTCCGCCATCACCCAGGCCGACGACGACCCCGGGCTGCCGAAGCACATCACGCAGGAAATCAAGCGAGCCGAGCACATAATTGGAAATGGCGACCATCGCCTTTCCATGCCCCTCGTCTTCCAGCAGCACGTCATAGATGACCTCGGCCGGCAGGATACCGCTGTGCTCGGCGATATTGGCGATGCTGTGTTCAACCGGCGGCTCGTAATCGGGAGTCTTGCCGAATGCGTACATCTGGCCGAACAGCGCGGACATCTTCGTGAGAACGTTGACCGGCTGGTCGGGATGCTCTGCAAGGAGCCTGGACCGAACTTCGGGTTTGCGCATCTCGGCAACCCGTTCGGCCAACGGCCGCTCCGCCATCGCGACATAGGTCGGGCAGAGCAGGAAGGGATGCGCGCTCAGCTCGAGGCCGACAACGAGGCCAACGGGACGCGGGAAGGTCTGGCAACTGATGCTGACGCCCTGTTCTTTATTTGCGTCGGTCAACCAGCTGAGGATGTCGTGAAGCAGGCCCGGAGCCTGCGGCATCTGCGCAACCGAGAAGGTCAGGTGTGCGCCGGTTTCGCGGGCAATATCGCACAGCAGATCGAAGCGCTTGCGCGCCTCGTCCTTCTCGCCGGTTTCGACCAGATCGGGGACAATCTGGAAGATGCCGCCACCCCGCGCCGCCTCGCCGGCGATGGCCTTCAATTCCGACACCGCTGCGCCATAGCTCGGGATGAACTCACCATCGCTGCGCCGATGGGTCTGGATGCGCGACGTCGAGAAGCCGATCGCACCTGCGGCCATCGCCTCGCGCGCCTGCTCCTTCATCGCTTCGATGTCGTCGGGCGTTGCCGGCTCACGATTGGCGCCACGTTCGCCCATCACATAGAGACGTAGCGCCGAATGCGGCAGGTAGGCGGCCACATCGATGTCGCGCGGACGGCTGTCGAGCGCATCGAGGAATTGCGGAAAGGTCTCCCAGTCCCACGAGAGGCCTGCATTCATGACCGCGCCAGGAATATCCTCGACGCCCTCCATCGCCAGGATCAGCAGATCCTGATCACCCGCGCGGACGGGAGCAAAGCCGACTCCGCAATTGCCCATCACGGCGGTTGTCACGCCATGTTGCGACGACGGTGCAAGCCGCTCAGACCATAAGGCCTGGCCGTCATAATGCGTGTGGACGTCGACGAAGCCCGGAGTGACGAGCATGCCATTGGCGTCGATCTCGTCGCGCGCCGAACCCTCGATTCTTCCGATCGCGGCGATCCTTCCGCCCTTGACGGCGACGTCTCCGGCAAAGGGTTCACCGCCCATACCATCGACGATCGTACCGCCGCGGATGATGAGATCATAATCCATTAGGCGATCTCCAGCCCGAACAATTCCACCGTGTTATCATGCAGAATCCACTGCTTCTGCTGGTCGGTGAGCTCGGCGGTGTGAACCTTCAGCATCTCGCGGCTGATCGGCCAGGTCGAATCCGAGTGCGGAAAATCATTGGCCCAGAGCAGCCGGCGCGGGTTCAGATCGCGCACCTGGCGGAACGCCGACCAGTCGTCCTGGAAAGTCAGATAGATATTGTTGAGGAAATATGCGCTCGGCACCTGCGCCATTTCCTCAGTCTTCGACCAATAGCGGTGCCGGCTGTAGAAATGGTCCATCCGGTACATGAAGTGCGGCGCCCAGCCGGCATCCGCCTCGGTGCAGACCATCTTGAGATCAGGGAATCGTTCGAAAATGCGTCCCCAGATGAACAGCGCGACCAGATCCTGGTTGAGGCGGATCGTGACATGCTGGCTGTGCGCGACCTTGGTGCCGCGCGTATCGACCCCGAACTTCGCAGCCGGGTTGCTGCCTCCGGTAAGCACATGGAAGCAGATCGGCAGCTTCAGATCGACGCAAGCCTGCCAGACCGGGTCATAGCGAGGATCGTCATAGTCGAACTCGGTGGCAGGCATGCCGGGAAGCATGACCCCGACGAACCCCATCTCCCGGATTAGCTGAAGGTCTTTGATCGTCTCCTCGACCGACGTTGCCGCGGTCTGGCCAAGGCCGAACAGGCGACCGGGGGCGCCACCGACGAATTCCTGCAGCCAGCGGTTATAGGCCTTGAAGCAGGCCGCCTTGTAGGCGGCATCGGGATGGTTGCAGAGCACCATGCCGACCGAGGGATAAATGATCTCGGCCACAATTCCGTCGCGATCCTGATCGGCCATCCGCGCCTTGGCGTCCCAGCCGCCGCGATGAAGCTGATCGAACGTCACCTGGTCGAACGAGAGCGCATCCGGACGAATGCCGGCAGCTGCGGTCAGCCCAAGGGTGATCTTCTTGGGCATGCCGGGCACTTCGAAATAATCGGCGCCGCTGTCGTTGCGCTGGATGCGCGGCGCGCGATCACGCCAGGCCGGATCGATATAATCGCTGTAGCAGTTCGGCGGTTCCACGATGTGCGAATCCGCGGAGACCAGCTTCATCTCCAGCTTCTCGGCGCCCTCGCCCGAAATCTGGGTCGAAGTATCATTCATCGTCGGATTGTACATCGCATCCCTCCTGCGAAGCCGGACCACCGGCCACGGCTTCAAGACCCCGGCCACTATATCGTCATCGATAAAGCGATTGTAGGACAAAAGCGACTCTTGCTAATCGCCCGCTAAGCTTGCCATCTAGGGTCCAAGAAAAGCGGGGAGGAACGGGCATGAGATGGCGTAACATCGGCTGGGGTATCGGCATGGCCGCCCTGATCGTCACGGGTGCAGGCCGAATCACTGCCGCGTCTTCACCCGCGGACAGTGATGCGAAGCTGAGCGACAAGAGCGGCGGCGACGACTGGCCCGGTTATGGCCGCACGTTCGGCGAGCAGCATTTCAGCCCGCTGACGCAGATCGATGCTCAGTCAGTCGGCAAGCTCGGCCTGGCCTGGGCTTATGATCTGGGCACCGGCGCCAGCGTCACCCAGCCAATAGCGGTCGGTGGCAGGGTTTTCTTTGCACATGGCTATGGCGAGGTCATCGCGGTTGATGCCGCGTCCGGCAAACGCGTCTGGATCTACGACGCCAAGGTCAACGACGTCGCCGGCCCGAAGATGCGGGTGAGCTGGGGCATGCGTGGCATCACCTGGTACAACAACCGCATCTACTTCGGTACGGTCGACGGCCGGTTGATCGCGCTCGACGCAAAGACCGGCAAGCGCGCCTGGAGCGTCGTCACCAATGAACCCAACGACAGCCGTTACATAACCGGGGCACCGCGCGTCTTTCGTAACATGGTCCTGATCGGCCATGGCGGCGGCGATTCCGGGCCGACCCGCGGCTATGTCACCGCCTATGACGCAACAACCGGCCAGCAGCTCTGGCGTTTCTATACGGTGCCGGGCGACCCGGCAGTCGATACCGACGAAACGACGAAGATGGCCGCAGCCACCTGGACCGGCGAATTATGGAAGAAGGGTGGCGGCGGCACCGTCTGGAATGCGATGGCCTATGACGAGGAAAGCGACACCGTTTTCCTGGGCACCGGCAATGGCTCACCCTGGAACCAGAAAGCGCGAAGCCCCGGCGGCGGCGACAATCTGTTTCTCTGCTCGATCGTCGCGCTCGATGCGAAGACCGGCAAGTATAAATGGCATTATCAGATCAATCCTGGCGACACCTGGGACTTCAATGCCGCGATGGACATCCAGATAGCCGACCTCGAAATCGGCGGTACTCTGCGCAAAGTCGTGATGAGCGCACCCAAGAACGGCTTCTTCTACGTCATCGACCGAACCAACGGAAAGCTGATCTCGGCCGAGCCGCACGCCAAGGTGAACTGGGCTTACAAGATCGACCTCGACACCGGCCGGCCGATCGAAAATCCGATGGCACGCTTCCAGGGCGAGGAGAAATTCGTGATGTGGCCGAGCCCGCTCGGCGCGCATAGCTGGCTGCCGATGGCGTTCAGCCCGCAGACGAAGCTCGCCTATATTCCTTCGATCAACAAGTCGGTCGAGTGGAGCAACATCCCCGGCATTGCCGACGGAACATGGCAAAGGGACGTGAAGACTCCGATCGGCGCCTATGTCGCACTGAACCTCAACATGTTCCCCGACACCAGGGATCCGCTCGACGGTACCAGCGCTCTCGTCGCCTGGGACCCGGTGAAGCAAAAAGAGGTATGGCGCTGGCCGACCCCTTCGGTGGCCCCCGGCGGGATCATGGCGACGGCGGGCAACCTCGTCTTCCAGGGAGCGCTCGATGGCGCTTTCCGCGCTCATGCAGCTGACAGCGGCAAGGTGCTGTGGTCGTTCCCTGCCCAGGCGCCGATCCTCGCACCGCCGATCAGCTATACAGTCAAGGGACGCCAATATGTCACGGTGATCACCGGCTTTGGCACCAGTGTCGCGGCGCTAGGCACGGTGCTGGGGAAATATGCCCCGGACTATCATAACCAGCCACGGCGCGTGCTGACCTTCGCGCTTGGTGGAAAGGCGAAGCTGCCGGCCTTCGCGCCTTCGCCCGCCTCGTCGGTCGAGGATCCCGATTTCAAGCCCGACAGGGCGATCGAGGAACGCGGCGCGCTCCAATATGCGCTCAACTGCTCGGGCTGCCATGGCGGCTTCGCTGTTTCGGCAGGTGTCGCCCCCGATCTGCGCCGTTCGCCGATCCCGGTCTCGGCGGAAGCTTTCGCAAGCGTACTCAAGCAGGGTGCGCTGGTGCACAGCGGCATGCCGATCTTCGGCGAAATCAACGAATCCGATCGCGCTGCCATCCGGCAATATCTGCGCGCGCGAGGAGCGGCATCTCGCAAGCGGACATGAGCCGCAGGATCAAGGCGGTAATTTGTAACTCGATATAATCCTGTCGGGAATCGTTCCCACGAAGAGCGATCGATGGAAAGGACAAGAGGCGAGACCGATGGCCGATAACGACACCACGACGATCGATTATGACGCGATCAACCGGAAATATGAGGAAGAGCGCGCCAAGCGCCTGCGCGCCGACGGGATCGATCAGTGGATGGAGTTGAAGACCGAGGCGACCCAGTTCGACGTCGACTACAATGCCGATCCGAATTTCGCGCGCGACGCGATCGTCGAGGATGTGGATGTCCTGATCATCGGCGCGGGCGTGTCAGGCCTGCTCGCCGGCGGCCGACTGCGCGAACAGGGCATCAAGAACCTGCGGGTGGTTGAAAAAGGCGGCGACTTTGGCGGCACCTGGTACTGGAACCGCTATCCAGGCCTGCATTGTGATGTCGAATCCTACATCTACATGCCGATGGTGGAAGAACTCGGCATCATGCCTTCAAAGAAATATTCGCCAGGCCACGAAATTCGCGAACATTGCCAGCGGATCGCCCGACATTACGATCTTTACCAGGGCGCCTTGTTCCAGACGATGGTCAACGACGCTCGCTGGAACGAGGCGCGCCGGAGGTGGATCGTCAAAACCGATCGCGGCGACGAGATCGCGGCGCGCTTCCTGATCAGCGCAACCGGATTCATCGTCAATCCGAAGCTGCCGCGCATCCCCGGCATCGAAAGCTTCGAGGGGCACAGCTTCCACACCAGCCGCTGGGACTTCGCCTATACCGGCGGCAACGAGGATGACGGAATGACCAACCTCGCCGACAAGAAGGTTGGCCTGATCGGCACCGGAGCGACCGCGGTTCAGCTCGTCCCCCGGCTCCAGCAGTCGGCCGGACATCTCTACGTCTTCCAGCGCACGCCAAGCCCCGTCGACGCGCGCGGCAACGGCCCGAC
>CANJRZ010000062.1 GCA_947476735.1 Sphingomonadaceae bacterium | reverse complement strand
TATCCTGATCAGGAGATGCAGGAGCAGCTCTACCGCACCTATAATGAATGGCTGGCCGAACTCGATGCCCGCAATCCGGGCCGCTTCTACGGCGTCGGCGTGTGCAGCAACTGGTGGGACCCGGCCAAGGCGGAAGGTGCGATCCGCCAGATCGTCGATCTCGGCCTCAAGAGCTTCATGATTCCGCACAGCCCGGGCAAGGATATCGACGGCAAGCCGATCGACTATGCCGGCAAGGAGATGGACCGGTTCTGGGCGGTGGCCGAGGAGGCAGGGCTGCCGATCGGTTTCCACATCGGCGAAGTGCCGGCGAGCGGCGGACGCGGAGCCTTCGGTACCTTCTTCCTCGTCCAGGCAGCGCCGTTTCGCCGCGTGTTCGGCAACCTGATCTTCGGCGGCATCCTCGATCGCCATCCGAAGCTCCAGGTCGTGTTCGCCGAGGGCGGGATAAACTGGGTCGCGGGCGCGCTCCAGGATGCCGAGCTGACCTATGGCTCGCATCGCGACATCTATGACGTGCAGCTCAAGCACCGGCCGAGCCATTATTGGCACAACCATATGTTCGCGACCTTCCAGACCGACACGATCGGGCTGAAGCTGCTCGACTATCTCGGCGCCGACCGGGTGATGTGGGCGCAGGACTATCCGCATTCGGAAGGCACCTTCGGCTACACCGCCAACGCCATCCAGGAGATACTCGACCTCACCTCCGAAGCTGATGCGCGCAAGATCCTCGGGGAAAATGCGATCAAGCTTTACGGGCTGAATTAGATTAGCCTCGCCTCTCCGAACGATAGAAAAGGAGAGGCGCCATGGATGAGGGACCGCTTACGCCGGAGGAGATCGGCCAGCTTCGCCGGTTCTTCGAGGTCGAGAAGATCAAGAAGAAGAAGATGCTTTATTCGCAGCTGATGGACGGCCGCGATCCCGAGGGCTTCGTCAATCTCTATACCGAGGATTGTTATTGCGACTGGGGCCCGTGGGGCGTCCATGAGGGCCGCGACTCGATCCGCGCGGTCAGCCAGTACACGGTCGACAAGCCGCAGTTTAACTGGATGCACATGACAGCGAACCTCTGGGTCGAGCTGACCGGAGACGACACGGCGACCAGCCGTTGCTACCTCCACGATATCTGCACCGAACCAGTCCCCAATGTCAGCCCGACCTGGCGCTACGGCGTCTATGAGGAGGATTGGGTCAAGATCGACGGCGACTGGAAGATCAAGAACCACCGGATCTTCTTCCTCTGGCCGATCCGCGAGAAGGAGGCGACCGACGCGTTCGCCACCAAGATGGTCCCGACGCCGCTGGCTTGAGGAGAGCGCCCATGTCCGCCATCGAGCTTTCTGCCGAAGAGATCAGAGAGGTCCGCCGCTACATCGAAGTGCAGAAGATCCGGAAGAAGAAGGAGATACTCTATTCGCACCTGATGGACGGCCGCGATCCGGATGCATGGTCGGAATTGTTCACCGAGGATGCGATCGGCGACTGGGGCAAATATGGCAATCCGCGCGGCCGCGAGGAGATCCGCCAGAAGCTGCAGTACAAGCTCGACCAGCCGCAGTTCCACGGCTTCCACATGACCACCAATTACTGGATCGAGCTGACCGGCGACGACACCGCCACCGGCCGCTCTTATCTCCAGGACATTTCGATGGCGCTGAAGCCGAACGTCCACCCGGTCGTCGAATATGGCATTTACGAAGAGGATTGGGTTAAGATCGACGGCGACTGGAAGATCAAACACCACCGCTGCTTCTTCCTCTGGCCCGAGCGGCAGCCGGGGACCGAGGACGCGTTTGCCGCGAAACTGGTGCCGACAGCGCTGGCCTAGCGAACCACGTCCCCCTCTCCCTCAGGGAGAGGTTTGCCTTAATGCCCGGCACCTATCCCCGCCGGCACAACCGCGGCCGAGTTCCCCGCACGCCATTCGGCGGCGCGGGAGCGGACATATTGGCGGATATTCTCCACGTCCGTGTCGCTCAGGAAGTCGAAGCGCGGCATAGCGTTGGGCAGCAGGGCGCCTCCCTTGACGATGCTATGAAACGCTTCCGCCGAGAGCGGGATGGCTGAGGTCCTTAGATCGGGCGCGCCGCCGCCGGCGATCGCTCCCATGCCGTGGCACAGGTAGCAGTGATAATGATAGGCGACGCCGCCGCGTCCGGTTGCGGCCGCATCGGGCTGGTAGTCGGGGTCGTCGACGGGCTTCTGCGAGACGATGAGCTTAGCCGGCAGCTTGGCCTTGCCACCGAGCGCAAAGGTCAGCATCCGGCGCTGCTGGGTGCGATATTCGATGCCGAGCTTCGAGAGTTGCTCGCCGAACATGACCCGCGATCCGGTTACCCCCGTGAGCACCGAGACATATTGGCGTCCGGCGACCGAATAGCTGATCGGCGGCGCGATGATCGCCGCCTTGGCATCGTAGGACCAGAGCATCTTGCCGGTCCTCGCCTCATAGGCCGCAAAGACACCGTCGAGCCGGCCCTGGAAGACGAGATTGCCGGCTGTCGCCATCACTCCGCCGCTCTCCAGGCTCGGTGTGGGTTGTGACCAGACGCGCTTCTGCGCGATCGGGTCCCAGGCGTCGAGCCGGCTGGTGTCGTTGATCGGGTCGGTTTTCGCCGGCAGCCCGTTGGCGGTCGCCGTCTGCGGCGTGCCCATCGGCTGGTCCTTCATCCACTCATTGCCCGCGACCTTGTAATCGGCCCAGGTCATCGTCTTCTCCATGACGGGCGTGTAGACGAGGCCGGTCTTGGGGCTGAACGCCATCGGCGGCCAGTTGTGCCCGCCGCGGCCGCTCGGCCAGATCTGGAAGGTGCTGCCGTTCTCGTAACGGGCGGCAGGATTCTCGACCGGCCGGCCGGTCTCGAGATCGATCTTTGAGGCCCAGTTAACCTTCACATAGGGTTCGGCCGAGATCAGCTTCCCGGTCAGCCGGTCGATTACATAGAAGAAGCCGTTCTTCGGCGCCTGCATGATCACCTTGCGGGGCTTGCCGTCGATCCGCAGGGTCGCCAGCGGCATGTCCATCACCGAATTATAGTCCCAGGTCTCGCCGGGATTGAACTGATAGTGCCACTTGTACCTGCCGGTCTTCCCGTCGACCGCGACGATCGAGCATAGGAACAGATTGTCGCCCTTGCCCTCGCTACGCGCCTTGTGATTCCACGGGCCGCCATTGCCCGTGCCGAGGAAGACGGTGTCTGTCTCGGCGTCATAGGTCATCGCGTTCCAGACGGTGCCGCCGCCGCCGAACTTCCAATAGTCGCCCGACCAGCTCTTCGCCGCGAGCCGGGTGGTCTCGTCGGTATCGACTGCCGGGTTTCCGGGCACGGTGTAGAAGCGCCACAGCTGTTTGCCGGTATCGGCATCATAGGTGGTGACATAGCCGCGGGTGAAATTGATGTCGGCGCCGCCGAAGCCGATGATCACCTTGCCGTCGAACACGCGCGGCGCACCGGTGATATAGTTGAAATCTTCGACCGGCACGGTCTGTCGGCTCCAGACCTGCCGGCCGTTGCGCGCATCGATCGCGATCAGCCGGCCGTCCATCGTGCCGAGGTAGACCTTGTCGTTCCACCAGGCGATGCCGCGGGGGCCCCAGGCCTGGAAAACTTTCTGCTGGCCCTTCGCTTCATGGACCTTCGCGTCATAGTCCCACAGCTTGCGGCCGGTCCGTGCATCGACGGCGTGGACGAGGCCGAGCCCGGAGACGAAGTAGAGCTTGCCGTTGACGGCCAGCGGCGCTGTGGTCGTGTTGGTCGGTGGCAGGTCGACCTTCCAGGCGAGGCCGAGTTTGCCGATGTTTGCGCTGTCGATCTGGACGAGCGGACTGAAATGCTGCTCGCCGAAGGTGCCACCGGGTCCGGCCCAGTCCTGCCCGCTGCCGCCATCGGCCAGCCGGGCCGCACTGTCGAGGGTCCCCGGATCGCCCGCCATGAGCCCTGTGCTGAGCAATGCTCCGATCGCGATCGCGCCGACTCTCGACAAGCTTCGCATTTCGTCCCCCCCTTGCCCATGGCTCTGCCCGCATTTTTCCCATAGGCCTACCGGGCCGATCGTCGAGCTCAATTGATTTGTTGTCGCCCAGAATTGTGCCTAAGTGACATCTCGATACCATTGCCCGTCAACGATTTTGCGGACCGCCCGATGACACTGAACAGCCCGACGGATGCGAGGTCGGATGACGGCGAACAGCCGCCTGTTGCGGTTCGGCCGGGCCCGGGGCGCCCGCGACGCGATCAGGTGGAACGGCGTAACGCCGAACTCCTCGATCATGCGCTCGATCTGTTTCTCGAACGCGGTTTCGAGCGGACGACGATCGACGCAATCGCCGCCTCGGTCGGGATGGCCAAGCGCACCGTCTATGCGCGGTACGGCGACAAGTCCGCGCTGTTCAAGGCGGCGCTGCAACGCGCGATCGACAATATGGTCGTTCCGGTCGAGGAGTTGCATGCTGCCGAGCGTGACGGCGTCGAAGCGTGTCTGCTCGCGATCGCCCGGATCCTTGTAGCCAATCTGATGAGCCGCGAAGGGCTTCGGCTGATGCGGATCACCAACAGCGAATCCTATCGGATGCCGGAGATCGGCGCCTACACCTATGACCGCGGCACACGGATCACGATCGCCTATCTCGGCGACCTGTTCGGCCGGCTGAAGCGCGCGGAGGGCAAGGCGATGTCCGAAGCCGAAGCCCAGGACGCGGCGGAAGCCTTCCTCAACCTGCTCGGCAGTCCGGCGCGGACTGCCGCCTGGGGGATGGAACTCGATGAAACAGAGATCGAGCGGTTGACCCGCTACAGGGTCGGCCTGTTCGTCCACGGGGTGTTTGCGGGCTGATCAGCCTGTCGGCGTTCTTTCCGCAGATGACACCGCACTCGCCGCCCGCAAGGCGGCGATGACCTTCATCAGATGCTGGAGGTCGTGGACTTCGATGGTCACCTCATAGGTGTGGAAGGCGGTGTCGCGGTGCGACAGCGACAGGTTGAAGATATTGGCGCGATGCGCCCCCAATATGCCTGACATGATGCCCAGCGCCCCGGGCTCGTTCTTGACAATTACGGTCAGCTTCGCGGTGCCGCCGTCCGAACCGTCACCCCAGGCGAGGTCAACCCAGTCGGCGTCCTGGCTCTCGGCGAGCTTGCGGCAGTCGATGGCGTGTATCTCGACCGGCTCGTCCGGGCGGCGGAGGCCGATGATCCGGTCTCCCGGGACGGGAGAGCAGCAGCTCGCCAACTGGAATGCGACACCCGGAGTCAGTCCCTTCATCGAGATTGCGTCGCGCTGGCGTCCATTTTGCCGCTTTGTCCCGGTTTCCTCGGCGCTACCCGGCATGAGCGCGTCCATGACCGTCGCGTCATCGACGACCTTGCGCGCGATTGCTTCCATCAACGCTTCCTCGTCGGGCAGCTTCAACCGCTTGAGCGCCTCGGGCAGCGCTTCTCGGCCCAGCTCGGCGGGTAATCTCCTGACAATTTCCTCGTAGAATTTGCGCCCAAGCGCGACCATCTCCTCGCGCTCCTTCTGGCGGACGAAGCGGCGGATGGTGGAACGCGCCTTGCCGGTAAAGGCGAAGTTGAGCCACTCGACCTGGGGTTCCTGGGCCTTGGAGCGAAGGATCTGCACCTGGTCGCCATTCTCGATCGGGGTTCGCAACGGCACGACACGGCCATTGATTTTGGCACCCACCGTCTGGTCGCCGACATTGGTATGGACCGCATAGGCGAAGTCGATTGCGGTCGAGCCCTTGGGCAGCTGGATCAGTTCGCCGGTCGGGCTGAAGGCGAATATGCGATCCTGATACATCGCCATCTTGGTATGTTCGAGCAGTTCCTCCGGATTGCCGGCATGCTCGAGAATATCGATCAGGTCGCGGATCCAGCTCGTACTGTTCTCACCCTGCGGCTTGCCTTGCTTGTAAGCCCAGTGTGCGGCGAGGCCATATTCGGCCTGGGCATGCATTTCCTCGGTACGAATCTGCACCTCGATACGCATCTTTTCGGAATGGATGATCGAGGTGTGGAGCGATCGGTAGCCGTTGCGTTTCGGGGTCGAGATATAGTCCTTGAAGCGGCCCGGGACCATCGGCCAGCGGCGATGCAGGACGCCGAGCGCCTTGTAGCAGTCGTCGATGTTCGTCACGACCACCCGGAAGGCCATCACGTCTGAAAGCTGCTCGAAGCTGATGTGCCGCTCCGCCATCTTGCGCCAGATCGAGAAGGGGTGTTTTTCGCGGCCCTGGATTTCGGCCTGGATGCCGGCGCGGCTGAGCTGCAGGCGGAGGCCAGAGCTGATCCGCGAAATGATATCGCCGCCGCCTTCGTGAAGCTGGTTAAGTCGTTTGGTAATTGATGTGTAGGCATCGGGCTCAAGCTGCTGGAAGGCGAGGGTCTGCATCTCACGCATGAACTCGTACATGCCGATCCGCTCAGCGAGCGGGGCATAGATATCCATCGTCTCGCGAGCGATGCGAAGCCGCTTTTCCTCGGATTTGATATGATGAAGCGTCCGCATATTGTGCAGCCGGTCGGCGAGCTTGACCAGCAGAACACGGATGTCTGTCGACATGGCGAGCAGGAACTTGCGCAGATTTTCGGCGGCGCGTTCATTTTCGGTTTGTGCTTCGATCTTCGAGAGCTTGGTGACCCCATCGACCAGTCGTGCGACCGAGGCGCCGAAACTCCTCTCGATCTGCTCGGGGGTGGCGAGCGTATCCTCTATCGTGTCGTGGAGAATCGCGGTGGCAATCGTCTCGTCGTCGAGCTGGAGGTCGGTGAGGATGCCGGCGACTTCGATCGGATGGCTGAAATAGGGATCGCCACTCGCGCGTTTCTGGCTGCCGTGCGCCTGCATTGAGAACACATAGGCGCGGTTGAGGAGCGCCTCATCAGCATCCGGATCGTAGGCCAGCACCCGATCGACAAGTTCATACTGTCTCAGCACACCCCTATGATGGGGGTGGCACCCGGAGGGATGCAACAGGCAAAGCCGGTCTGCGTGGCATTTGGGTCACAAAAGATGGACAGGTGTTACACAAAGGAAACGGCCCGCCTCCTCATGGGAAGCGGGCCGTCGCCGTTTTCAAGCTTCAACGAAGCAAATTATTCGTAATCGCCACCAATATTCTGGTTGCGCGGCGGCGCGGCGGCGGTGAGACGGAGTGCCTCGGCCGAAGCGGCGAGCGAACCGATCTCGTCAGGCGCATCGTCATCGTCAACGCGGACGCGCTGCAAAGTCGAAACCAGGGACTCATGCAGATCGTCTGGTGTGACGGTCTCTTCGGCGATCTCGCGCAGGGCCACGACCGGATTCTTGTCGCGATCGCGATCGATGGTGAGCTCGGCGCCACCTGAGATTTGGCGCGCCCGCTGCGCGGCCATCAGCACCAGATCAAACCGGTTGGAAATCTTGTCGACACAATCTTCGACGGTAACGCGCGCCATGAAACGCTCCGATGTGAATCGTTGTTCGGAAAGAGGGCGCGGCTAACAGGCGAACGCCCGAATGTAAAGGACAATGGGCCCGAGGCTCCGTGCCGACTTATTCGGCTTCGTCGTCCTTATGTGCCCAGAACAGGCTACAGGGCGGGATATTCCACCATTCAAGATCGCGCTCGACGCGATCGAACAGGGGCTCGATGAAGCGGAGCACATAGGGCGAATATTGATAGATCAGGAAGGCGCCGGAAGATGCGAGTACCTTGTATGTTGCCTGGGCGATTGCGGCCCCGACCCCGCTGGGCAAGGTCGAAAATGGCAGCCCCGAAAGCACATAGTCGGCTTTCTCGAAGCCATGAGCAGCAATGATGTCATTGACGTCGGCAGCTGAGCCGTGGACGGCGACGAAGCGAGTATCGGCAAATTTGCGGCGCAGATAGTCGATGAAGGCCGGATTGGTATCGACCACCAGCAAGGTCGCATCGGCGGCGAGATGCTCGAGGATCGTTCCGCAGAACGTGCCGACGCCCGGGCCATATTCGACGAACAGCTTCGTCCGCGACCAATCGACTCGCGACAGCATTGCTTCGATGGTTCGCCGCGACGAAGGAATGATCGAGCCGATCATCGCCGGGTGGCGCAGGAATTCCCGGAAGAAAAGCGCCAGTGGATTGACGCTGCTCGATGCCCGGATTCTGGCCTTCGCCGCGCCGCGCAGTGCCTGTTCGGCAGAAAATTGACCCATATTTTACCTGTCGGGCATGTGTTCTCGTCCCCCCGTTCGCAAATGGCTCCTGCAAAGGCAAGCGCCAGCCGTTTCGTATGCGGCAGGACGAAGACTCAAACCGCCCGGACGGCGGAAGGGTTGCGTTACGTGCAAAAAAAGGGCCGACCCCCAGAGGAGCCGGCCTGAAGTTTTAGGAGAGGATGCCTGAAAGGCCCGATCTTACTGCGCTGCAAAAAAAGGTTTTGCAAATGCACAGATTGACGAGAAGATTGCAGTATGTGCAATCTCAATAACACGCGATCACGTCAGTTAGGTGAAGGTTGCTGCCAGTGCAGTCGCGTTTCGAAGTTTTTGTGCGTTGCAACGATACTTGCCGTTCTGATGGAATGCCGACATGCGTAGATTGCCGCCCCTTACCGCTATCGAGGCCTTTGTCCAGGTGGCCCGGCTGGGATCGGTGAAAGCTGCCGCGGAGGAGCTGGCGCTGTCATCGCCAGCACTGAGCCGCCGGGTCCAGGCGCTTGAGCGATTCATGGGCCGCACACTTTTCGAGCGGCGTCACCAGGCGATGGTTCTGTCGACCGATGGTGAAATGTTGCTGTCGCGCATCGCGCCCGCGCTCGACGCGCTCACGCTCGCGATCGATGAGACCTCAGGCGAAACCGAACTGGTTCGCCTTCGACTCGGTGTAATGCCCCTCTTCGCATCGCAGCGACTCATGGGGCGCCTGCCCGAGTTGCGGCAAAAGCATCCCGAACTGCATATCGATATCGAGACTGGTGGGCACGCATTGACCCGGCTGGGTGAAGGCGTGGATGCGGCGATCGTGCTGGCACGCGACGTCGATTCGAGCCTGTATTCGCGGCGGATCGACCGCGACACCGCGGTCGCCATCGTCAACCGCTCATTGCTGAACGGACGCTTCCCGGTGCGGCAAATCGACGATATCGGACGGCTCACCATATTCCTGCACCGGGACATGCCCGAATTGTTCAACGTCTGGCGCGAGGCGATGGGCCGTCCGGATCTCGAACCGGCCGCTGTCGACGTGTTCGATTCGGGTCAGCTGATGCTGGATGCAGCAGCCCAGGGATTGGGCGTCGCCTTCATGCTCCACAGCCATCTCGAGGACGCGCATGATGAGCGGCTGACGAACCTGTTCGAGGAGACTGTCGACAGTCCCTATGGTTATTGGTTCGCCTGTCGCCGCCCGGCGCTGACGAGCCGGGCGGTACGAATCTTTCACGACTGGTTGTTCAGTACGCTGTCAACGGTCTGAACTGGCTCCTCCCCGAATGGGAGAGGACCTTGATATCAGTCGTCGGCGCCAATCCGCATCTTGACGATCTTGCCAGGCGTGCGCGGCGGCTCGCCCTTGGGCAGCGCGTCGACATGCTCCATGCCGGACTCGACGATGCCCCAGACAGTATACTGGCGATCGAGGAAGGTGGCGTCATCGAAACAGATGAAGAACTGGCTGTTGGCGCTGTTCGGGTTCTGGCTGCGGGCCATCGAGCAAACGCCACGGACATGTCGTTCGCTGTTGAACTCGGCGGGCAGGTTCGGCCGCTTCGAGCCGCCCATGCCGGTGCCGGTGGGGTCGCCGCCCTGCGCCATGAAGCCGGGTATGACGCGGTGGAATACCACGCCATCGTAAAAGCCCTCGCGTGCGAGCCCCTTGATCTGCTCGACATGCTGGGGTGCGAGATCGGGGCGCAGGTTGATGACGACATCGCCGCCCTCCAGCGTCATGATCAGCGTATTTTCGGGGTCGGCGGCCATGGTCTTCTCCTTCCGGCAATTCGAATCTGCGGCCGTCCCTATCGGGAGATGTGCTCAGAGGCGAGCAATGTTTGCTTACGCCGCCCGGCTGCTTCATGAACCCGGCCGATGAGCGCTACATCGCCTGATCAGCCGGCCGTCCATCTGCCGCCCGCCCAGAAGGCGATGGCCACCCTGCTCGTGATGGGGGCGACAATGCTGGTCGTGCTCGATTCGACCATCGCCAATGTCGCGATACCGCATATGCAGGCGGCGCTCGGAGCGACGCCCGATACGGTCGCATGGGTGCTGACATCCTATATAACTGCGACAGCGGTCGGCACGCCGATCACGGGCTGGCTGGCTGGCCGGTTCGGACGAGGAAGGCTGTTCTGGATATCGATCCTGGGCTTTACCGCCGCCTCGGCGCTGTGCGGCATGGCGGTGACCTTGCCGATGATGGTCGCCGCCCGCGTCATCCAGGGAGCGTTTGGCGCCTTTCTGATCCCGCTGTCGCAATCCATCGTCTATGACATCAACGCGCCCTCGCAGCAGGCCAGGGCGCTCGCGATCTGGGGAGCCGGTGTGATGGCCGGGCCGATCATCGCCCCGATGATCGGCGGCTATCTGGCCGATGTCTTCAACTGGCGCTGGGTATTCTTCGTCAATGTTCCCGTTGGTCTTCTGTGCGCCCTCGGCGTGTTCCTCGTGCTGCCGCGCTTCCCGGACGCGCGGCGTGGATTCGATCTGATCGGCTTCCTGATCATCGCCGTCGCGCTGTGCGGCCTCCAGCTCGCGCTCGATCGCGGTACCCAGGAGGATTGGCTTGCCTCGCCCGAGATCATCGTCGAACTCGGGTTGAGCGCGGCCGCCTTCTGGATGCTCGCTTTCTATCTGCCCATGGCCCGCCATCCGATCCTCGCCACCAGCCTGTTCCGTAACCCCACCTTCCTGACCGCCAGCATGATGGTGTTCTTCATCCTGGCGATCTCCACGGCGTCCTCGGCGCTGGTGCCGTCGCTGCTGCAGAATCTGATGGGCTATCCGGTCAGCACCGCCGGCATCGTCCTCATCCCGCGAGGTGTTGCGCTCGCGCTGGCGATGCTCGTCGGAGCACGGCTCATGAAGACGGTCGATAATCGGCTGCTGATCTTCGCCGGCCTCGGCATCCTTGCCTGGTCGCTCGAACTGCACAGCCAGTTCACCCTCCAGATGGACCGCGATCTCGTCATCTGGTCGGGGGTGGTGATGGGAATCGGCTCAGGGCTGGCCATGGGATCGGTCAACTTCATGGCGATCTCGAGCACGACAGTCGAATTGAGGACCGATGCCGCAGCGCTCTACGGCCTTTTCCGCAGTATCGGCCAGGCGGTGGTGATCGCCATCGCCACCGCGCTGCTCGCGCACAACCTGCAGGTCGGTCATGCCGAGCTCGGTAGTGCGCTCCGAATCGGAAATGGGGCTTTTGTGCCTTCGCAATTGATGGTCGGCGCTCCATCAGGGGAGGTGGTTGCGCGTATCGCCGATGTCGAAATCAACCGTCAGGCGTTGATGATCGCCTATCTCAACGATTTCTGGCTGATGAAATGGGCGTTGATCATATTGATGCCCTTCGCACTGCTGATGCGATCGTCGCGTGCCCCGGGAGGCGCGCCGCTGGTGGTCAGTGAATAGCACGGCGCACGACGACAGGGCGCTCGTGCCGTTGGCGCCGTTGCCCAAGGCTGTCGCCACCACGCTGATGATGGCAGCGACGATCCTTGTCGTGCTCGACCAGACGATCGCTACCGTCGCGCTGCCGCACATGCAGGCGGCGCTCGGCGCGACTCCGGATACCGCCAGTTGGGTGCTGACCGCCTATATCATGGCCACCGCGGTGGCGACGCCGCTGACCGGCTGGCTGACCGGCCGGTTCGACCGTTCGCGGATGTTTGGGGTCTGCGTGCTCGGCTTCACATTCAGCTCGGCGCTGTGCGGGATGGCGGTGACCTTGCCGATGATGGTCGCCGCCCGGTTGGCGCAGGGCACTTTCGGGGCCTTTCTGATGCCGATGAGCCAGGCCTTCCTCTACGACATGAACCCGCCCTCGCTCCAGGTGCGCGCGATCACGCTGTGGGGTGTCGGATCGATGGCCGGGCCGCTGCTTGGCCCGGTGCTCGGCGGCTATCTCACCGATGCACTCAACTGGCGCTGGGTGTTCTTCATCAATGTGCCGATCGGGCTGGTCGCGGCGATCGGAATTTTCGCAACCCTGCCCAGATTTCCGTCTGCCCGCCGGGCGTTCGACCACGCCGGTTTCATCATGATCGCCATCGCGCTGTGCGCACTGCAGCTTGCGCTCGATCGCGGCACGCAGGAGGACTGGTTCGATTCGACCGAGATCATCATAGAACTCGGCATCTGCGTCGCCGCCTTTTGGATGCTGTTCTTCCACCTGCGCAGCGCCCCAAGCCCGATCATATCGATCAGCCTGTTCACCCGGCGGACTTTCGCGGTGGCAATGATCCTGGCGCTGACCGTGATGCCCTCGGTGATCGCTGCCACTGCGCTCATGCCGTCGCTGCTCCAGGTGCTGCTCGGCTATCCGGTCGTCACCGCCGGGCTGCTGCTGATCCCGCGCAGCATCACGCTGACCCTGGGGATCGTGATCGGCGGGCGGCTGATGAAGGTCATCGATCCCCGGCTCCAGATCATCTTCGGCCTGATGCTCGTCGCCCTGTCCTTGTGGATGCAATGCGGTTTCGATCTGGTGATGGACGAAAGGCGCGTGATCGTCGCCGGTCTGATCCAGGGGCTCGGCGCGGGGTTGACCATGACGATCGTCAATCTGGCCGCAGTCGCCGGGGCGCCCGCCGCGCTCCGCACCGAAGCCGCCGCGCTCTTTGGCCTGTTCCGCAGCGTCGGGGGGGCGTTGATGATCTCGGTCTCGACCGCGGTGCTGGCCCACAACATCCAGATCAACCATGAGGAACTGGGCGCGGTGATGAGCCTGGCCAACAAGCCCTTCATGCTGTCGGAGGCGCTGGGCGGCGCCTGGCTCAGCGAACGCTTCGCCACTCTTGCCAATGCGGAAGTGACGCGGCAGGCGATGATGATCGCCTATATCGACGATTTCTGGATGCTGATGTGGCTGATGATCCTGCTGATTCCGCTCGCTTTGCTGGTTGAACCGATCCGCGGGGGCAAGACAGGCGCGGCTGCCGCGGCAGTGGCGGACTGAGCATGTCTCGGCCTGTCATCAATCCGGCGGAGGACAAGCCGCTCGTCGCGCTGGCGCCGGTGCCCAAGGCGCTGGCGACGACCCTGCTGATGCTGGCGACGATCATCGTCGTGCTCGACCAGACGATCGCCACGGTCGCGATCCCGCAGATGCAGGCGACGCTCGGCGCGACGCCCGACACGATCAGCTGGGTGCTGACCTCCTATATCATGGCCGGCGCAGTCGCGATGCCGCTGACCGGCTATCTCACCGGACGGTTCGGACGGACCCGGCTGTTCGGCGTATGCATCGTCATCTTCACGATCAGCTCGACGGTCTGCGGCCTGGCGGTCTCGCTGCCGATGATGGTCGCGGCACGCGTTGTCCAGGGTTTCGCGGGCGCCTTCCTGATGCCGATGAGCCAGGCCTTCCTTTACGACATGAACCCGCCCTCGCAGCAGGTGAAGGCGGTGTCGCTCTGGGCGACCGGCGCGATGATCGCGCCGATGCTCGGGCCGATTCTCGGCGGTTACATCACCAGCAATTTTGGCTGGCGCTGGGTGTTCTTCATCAACCTGCCGATCGGGATCGTCACTGCGATTGGCTATTTCGCGGTGATGCCGAAGTTCCCGGCGATGCGGCGATCGTTCGACGGGCTCGGCTTCATCCTGATCGCGGTCGCGCTGTGCAGTCTCCAGCTGGCGCTCGACCGCGGGACCCAGGAGGACTGGTTCGATTCGACCGAGATCGTCTTCGAGCTGTGCATGGCGCTCGGCTTCTTCTGGATGGCCTTCTTCCACATGCGCCGTTCGCCCCATCCAATCATCGCGATTAGCCTGTTCGCCAACCGCAATTTCGCGGGCGCGATGGTGATCGGCTTCTTCCTGGTCGGAGTGGTGCTGTCGTCGGTGGCGCTGGTGCCGGGCCTGTACGTCAACCTGTTCGGCTATCCGGTCATCCAGGCTGGATTGATGATGGTGCCGCGCGGCATTTCGATGACAATCGCGCTGTTCCTTGGCGGGCGCCTGCTCAAATATATCGACGGCCGGGTCCTGATGTTCGTCGGGCTGTTGATGGTCATCTTTGCGCTGTGGCTCAATACCGGCTTCAACCTCCAGATGGGCAATGACCGGATCATCATGACCGGCCTGATCGAAGGCGCGGGCAGCGGACTTGTCATGACCGTGCTGGGCTATCTTTCGGTGTCCAGCGCACCGATCCATCTCCGCACCGAAGCGTCGGCGATGTTCACGCTGGTCCGCAACACAGGTCTGTCGGCCGCCATCGCGGTTTTCTCGGCGCTGCTGGTCTACAATACCCAGGTCAATCATGAGGAGCTGGGCGCAGCCCTGGGTGATAATAGTTTGCGCATGCCCGCGCTGATCGGACATGCCGAAATGGGCGCACGGATCGCGACGATCGCGAATGCCGAGCTGACCCGCCAGGCGATGATGATCGCTTATGTCGACGATTTCTGGCTGATGATGTGGGCGCTCATCCTGATGCTGCCGGTCGTTCTGATTCTCTCACCAGTGCGGGTGCCGCGCGGCGTTGCCGCCGAACCCGTCGTCATCGGCGAGTAGGGACGATGAAGGGCGACGATCTGCGGGAGGCTGCGCTCATCCCCGTGCCGCCCGGCCGAAAGGCGGTGGCGACCGCCCTGATCATGGCGGCGACGGTGCTGGTGGTGATCGATGCGACGATCGCCAATGTCGTGCTGCCGCACATGCAGGCTGCACTGGGAGCCACTCCGGAGACAATCACTTGGGTGCTCACCTCCTATGTGCTCGCCAGCGCGATCGGTACGCCGATCACCGGCTGGCTGACCGGGCGTTTCGGCCGGACCCAGTTCTTCGCAGTGGCCGTGCTCGGTTTCACGATCAGCTCGGCGCTGTGCGGTTTCGCCGCCACATTGCCGATCATGGTCGCGGCCCGGATCTCACAGGGCTTTTTCGGAGCCTTCCTGGTACCGATGTCGCAAACTTTTCTCTACGATATGAACCCGCCGAGCACGCAGGTTCGCGCAATCACCATCTGGGGTATCGCGGTCAATGCGTCGCCGATCGTCGGGCCGGTACTCGGCGCCTATCTTGCCGACGCGCTCAACTGGCGATGGGTGTTCTTCATCAACGTGCCGATCGGCGTCGTCACCGCGATCGGTATCCTGCTGATCCTGCCGAACGCCCCGGCGACCCGACGTGCCTTCGATCATATCGGTTTCGTTCTGATCCTTGTCGCGGTGTGCGGCCTGCAGCTCGCGCTCGATCGCGGTACCCAGCAGGACTGGTTCGAATCGACCGAGATATTGATCGAGATGAGCCTCAGTGTCGGTGCCTTCTGGATGCTGTTCTTCTATCTGCGCCATGCCCGCGATCCGCTGGTGCCAATGGCGCTGTTCCGCATTCCCGAGTTCAACGCTGCGGTGGTCATCTCCTGTGTGGTGCTGCCCGTGGTCACCGCGGCTTCGGCACTGCTGCCGCCCGTGCTTCAGATCCTGCTCGGCTATCCGATCGAGACCACCGCGATCGTCCTGATCCCGCGCGCGATCGCGGTCATGGTCGGGATCATGATCGGCGGACCGCTGATGAAGCGGATCGACAGCCGATTCCAGATCATCGCCGGCGTACTGATGATCGCCTGGTCGCTCGAACTGCAGACCCGGTTCACCATCGAAATGGGCCAGCAACTGATCATCTGGTCTGGCGTATTGCAGGGCTTCGGCCTGGGCCTGTCGATGATCGTCATCAACTTCGTCGCGATTGCGAGCACGCCGTCCAGTCTCCGCACCGAAGGTGCAGCGGTCTATACGCTGATCCGCAACGTCGCGACCTCGGTCATGATCGCGATCTGCTCGGTGCTGCTCGCGCGCAACATCCAGCTCAACCATCTCGAAATCGGCAGCGCGCTGTCGTCGAGCAGTCTGCCCTTCTGGCTTTCCCAGTTCGCGGCGAGC
>CANJRZ010000061.1 GCA_947476735.1 Sphingomonadaceae bacterium | reverse complement strand
TGGATGCCCCGTGAGGATTCGAACCTCAATTAACGGAGTCAGAGTCCGTAGTCTTACCTTTAGACGACAGGGCACCAAGGCAGAGCGGCGACATAGGCAGGCCTGCCGGGACTGTCAACGGGCTGGCGCTCGCCCTTGCCCATTGCGGCGTCACCGATTAGTCTCGGCGCCAAGTTCCCTACGGCTCTCCGCCGTTCGGTGAGAAAAGAGAATAAAACTATGGTGCATGGCCCCGATCTGGCCGCGCCGCGTCCTCCTCGGGAAGGGGGTCGTCGGGCGCACTCTCCTGCTACCCAGCATAACGCCCGCGCCAGCTATGCCGCGCTCGATCTCGGCACCAACAATTGCCGGCTGCTGATCGCCCGGCCGCACGATGAGGGCTTCGTCGTAGTCGACGCCTTCTCGCGGATTGTACGGCTTGGCGAGGGGCTGGCCGCGACGGGCAAGCTCTCGGACACCGCGATGGACCGGGCGGTCAGCGCCCTTTCGGTCTGCGCGGACAAGCTGCGCCGACGCCGCGTCTCGCTGGTCCGCTCGGTCGCAACCGAGGCTTGCCGCCGCGCCAGCAATGGCCGCGAGTTCGTCCAGCGCGTCTACCGCGAAACCGGCATCGCCCTCGAGATCATCTCGCCCGAGCAGGAGGCACGGCTCGCGGTGCTCGGCTGCCATGCGCTGCTCGAACCTGGCGAAGGCAGTGCCCTCGTCTTCGATATCGGCGGCGGATCGACCGAACTCATCCTGATCGACACCGACGGCAGCCCGCCGCGCGTGATCGACTGGTTCTCGGCCCCCTGGGGCGTAGTCTCGCTCTCCGAGACCGAGCCGCATATCGGCGACGATCGCGAAAGCCTGCTCACCAGCTATGCCCGGATGCGTGATCGCGTCACCGAGAGCTTCGCTCAATTCGCCGCCAAGCTCGATCCCGCCAGACAGCCCGCCCGGTTGCTCGGCACGAGCGGCACCGTCACCACCCTGGCCAGCGTCCATCTTGATCTGCCCAGCTACGACCGGCGCCAGATCGACGGCCTCATCGTGCCCGTCACTGCGATGCGCGAGATCAGCGCCCGGCTGGCCGGCATGACCGTCGCCGAGCGCGCCGAGCTGGCCTGCATCGGCCATGAGCGCGCCGATCTGGTCGTCGCCGGCTGCGCGATCCTCGATGCGATCCTCGATATCTGGCCGGCCGACAGGCTGGGCGTTGCCGACCGTGGCATCCGCGAAGGCATTCTGCGTTCGCTGATGGCCCGCGACCTGGCCAGGAACGCGCAATGACCCGGGGAATGGGGCCAGGTCGCCAGCGCATCAAGACTGCCAAGGGCCGCAGCTCTTCGTCGATCAAATGGATTCAGCGCCAGCTCAACGATCCTTATGTTCGCAAAGCCCAGGCCGAAGGCTATCGCTCGCGCGCGGCCTACAAGCTGATCGAACTCGACGAGCGTTTCCATTTCCTGCGCGGCGCAAAGCGGGTGATCGATCTCGGAATCGCGCCGGGCGGCTGGACCCAGGTGGTCCGCAGGGTGTGCCCGCAGGCCACTATCGTCGGGATCGATCTGCTGCCGACCGACCCGATCGACGGCGCGACGATTCTCGAGATGGACTTCATGGACGAGGAGGCCCCCGCCCGGCTCGCCGAGGCACTCGGTGGTCCGGCCGATGTCATCCTGTCGGACATGGCCGCCAACACCGTCGGCCATCCGCAGACCGATCATCTGCGCACTATGGCGCTGGTCGAGGCGGGCTGCCTGTTCGCGAGCGAGGTCCTGCGGCCCGGCGGCAGCTATGTTGCCAAGGTGCTCGCCGGCGGCGCCGACAACAACCTCGTCGCCGAACTCAAGCGGCTGTTCACCAACGTCAAGCACGCCAAACCTCCGGCGAGCCGCAAAGACTCGTCCGAATGGTATGTTATCGCGCAGGGGTTCAAGGGGCGCACGGAATAGCCGTGCAACTTCTTGTCACTCCAGCGCGGGCTGGCATCTCATGATGCTGCCGAACACTGCCATTTTCCGCGAGCCTGCCTTCTCAGACATGCCGGAAAATTGGGAATCTCATCTTATCCTGATGATCTGATCGGGCGCAGCCCCGCGCTTGATAGCCGGGCAAGTCGCACGCTCGAATCTCTTGTCGAGACAGACCATCACCTCTTCGAGCCAGCCGTCACCGCTGACCTTCAGTCGCAGCTGATCGGGCTGCATCCCTTCATTGGCAGCGGCGAACGCATTACCAAAGGCCGCAGCCGTGACCGTCTTGCCGGCGAACCCCTCCATTTCGGGGAACCGCAGCGCCGCAAATAGCGCACGACCCTTGGCGAAATATTCATCGGGCGTCTTCGCCATGCAGGTACCGTGTTTCTCCCATTCATGCTGGATCAGCTGGACCGACGGGGTGGTACATAGCTGTTCCCGGATCACCTTCTCGGGCACCAGTCTGGTCGGCGTGCAATATTGCGGCCAGAGCGCGCCTTCGCCGTCAGGCCAAAGCCCATGCAGGACGAAGCCAAATTTCGAGACCGCTCCATCGCACTGGATCTGGTCACGCGGATTGGTCATTCGGCTTGCGCAGTGCTCCGGCGCCCAGCTCACTGTCAGCGTATAACCGCCGACCGGCAGGAGCCGGCGTGGCTCCTTGACGGTCGGTCCCTCAAGCATGGGCTGCGGCAGGATAGCGGGGGCCTCGCAGGCCTTCTTTGCGCAGGCAGTGCTGCTCAACAGAACCGCAAATGCGAGCAGCAGCCTCTTCCCCATCAAATCGACCGGAAATCTAGGCCGATGTCGGCAGCCGGGGCCGACTGGGTCAGCCGGCCGACCGAGATATAGGTCACCCCGGTCTGTGCAATCGCCTTGATCGTATCGAGTCTGACTCCGCCCGATGCCTCGGTCGGCACCCGTCCGCCGATCAGGGTCACCGCACCACGCAGGGTCGGCGGATCCATATTGTCGAGCAGCAAATGGGTCGCGCCGGCAGCCAGTGCTGGTTCGATCTGGTCTACCCGGTCGACCTCGACGATGATCCGTTCGATCCCGGCCGCCGCCGCACGGCGAACCGCTTCGGCGATATCACCGGCCACTGCGACGTGATTGTCCTTGATCATCGCAGCATCATCGAGACGCATCCGATGGTTGGTGCCTCCGCCCATCCGCACGGCATATTTTTCAAGGACGCGCAAACCCGGGATCGTCTTGCGGGTATCGAGCAGCGTAGCACCCGTGCCCATGATCGCATCGACGTAGGAGCTGGTCAGCGTGGCGATTCCCGTCAGATGCTGGACCGTGTTGAGCGCCGACCGTTCGGCGGTAAGCATCGCCCGAGCCTTGCCCCGCATCCGCATCAGTTCGCCGCCCCTGACAATTCGGGCGCTGTCTTCGACCAGCACTTGAATCTCGACGGACGGGTCGAGCGCGCGGAAAAAGGCCTCGGCGAGTGGCAGGCCGGCAACGGTGATCGCCTCGCGACTCGCCATCACGCCTTCGAACATTGCATCGGAGGGGATGGTGGCGGCGGATGTGATGTCGCCCCCCTTCCCCATATCCTCGGCCAGCGTCGAGCGGACGAAGGTGTCGAGGTCGAAATCGGGGAGAGTGAAAGTCATCATTCCCTGTCCTCTTCCGTCACCCCGGCGGAGGCCGGGGTCTCGGGCGTATCTAGCCCAGCGCTACTCTCCTGAGACCCCGGCCTGCGCCGAGGAAACGGACTATTTCTTGAAGGAGGGTCGCCCCACGTCCGGCCCGGACAGACCACCGGTCATCTCCAGCATCCGGTCGAGCGAGCGCTTGGCCTTCAATCGGACATCCTCGTCGACCTGAATCTGCGGCTCCAGGTCGCGCAGCGCGATGTAGAGCTTCTCCATCGTGTTGAGCGCCATATAGGGGCACATGTTGCAGTTGCAGTTTCCGTCCGCGCCGGGTGCGCCAATGAAAACCTTATGCGGTGCCGCCTTCTCCATCTGATGGATAATGTGCGGCTCGGTTGCGACGATGAATGTTTCAGCGTCAGTCTTCAGCACATAATCAAGGATGCCGCGGGTCGACCCGACATAATCGGCATGGTCGAGGATGTGAACCGGGCACTCAGGGTGGGCCGCGACCGGCGCGTTCGGATGTTTCGCCTTGAGCTTGAGCAACTCGGTTTCCGAGAACGCCTCGTGGACGATGCAGCTTCCTTCCCAGAGCAGCATGTCTCGGCCGGTCTTGCGCGCGAAGTATCCGCCGAGATGGCGGTCGGGGGCGAAGATGATCTTCTGATCGGCCGGAAGCTGCGCGAGGATCATTTCCGCCGACGACGAGGTGACAATGATGTCGCTGTGCGCCTTCACCGCAGCTGAGCAATTTATGTAAGTTAGTGCGAGATGATCGGGATGTGCTGCGCGAAACCGGGCAAACTCCTCGGGTGGACAGCTGTCCTCAAGACTGCACCCGGCATCCATGTCGGGCAGGATCACGGTTTTCTGCGGCGACAAGATCTTCGCAACCTCCGCCATGAACCGCACACCGCAAAAGGCGATCACGTCGGCATCGGTGGCGGCAGCCTTGCGCGACAGATCAAGACTGTCGCCGACGAAATCGGCGAGGTCCTGAATCTCGGGCGCCTGGTAATAATGCGCGAGGATCACGGCGTTGCGCTCCTTGCGCAGCCGATCGATCTCGGCGCGCAGATCGAGGCCCGTCAGATTCTCGGTAACCGCATTCATTGCTTCAGCCTCCTAAGCGGCTCAGGCCGCCAAGCTCCATAGTTCCTCGTCGTGACGGACAACACCGCGCGCCTTCAGGTCGATCAGATGGGCCAGAACCGACAGACCAGCCGCCGGATACAAGGCGCGATCGACGCCAACATACATCTGCTCGACCATCGCCGGGATCATGCCGACCTGCTTTTCCAGCAGCCGCAATATCTGCCCTTCGCGCTGCTTGCGATGGCCGATCAGCCCGCGCACGAACCTTTGCGGACGCTCGATCGGGTCGCCATGCGCAGAAAAATAGGTGGTGTCCTGATCGCGTTTCATCAGCCGGTCCAGGCTTTCCATGTAGCGAGCCATGTCGCCATCGGGCGGGCTCACCACCGTGGTCGCCCAACCCATCACATGATCCCCGGTAAAGAGCGCCTGCGCCTCTATCAGCGCGTAGCACACATGGTTGGATGTATGGCCCGGCGTATGCACTGCCTCGAGCGTCCAGCCATCCCCTTCGATCCGTTCACCGTCGCGGAGCGCCCGGTCGGGCATGTAGCTTCGGTCGAAAGGCGCGTCGGCCCGCGGGCCACTGTCGTCGACGACGACCGGAGCGCAGCCGATGATCGGCGCCCCGGTGCGCGCCTTGAGCTCGGCGGCAGCCGGGCTGTGATCTCGATGCGTGTGCGTGCAGACAATCGCCTTGAGCTTGGCGTCGCCGATCGCCGCCAGGATAGCGTCGACCTGGCCCGGCAGATCGGGACCCGGATCGATCACGGCAAGGTCGCGGGTACCAACCAGATAGGTCTGCGTGCCGGAATAGGTAAAGGGCCCTGGATTGGCCGCGAGAAGGCGCCGAACCAGGGGAAGCTGCTGCTGGGATATGCCGACAACCTGTTCGCTCATCGCCGCCATGTGGCATTGCGCGGCCACAATGTGAAGGCTTTGCGGCCCAACAAGACAAGAAAGGCCGATGCGGACATGCCAACATGGCTCATCTGACAAGGAGAGAAACGATGGCGATCAAGGGCGTGTCGCATATCGCGCTGGGTGTCACCGACATCGACCGCGCGCTGACCTTCTACTGCGGCGTGATGGGGATGACCGTCGATGCCGACTATATACAGGATCTGCCCCCAGGCGGCATTGATCATGAACTCAACAAAGGCCGCGACATCAGCAGGCGTCAGGTCTGGCTACGCTGGGGCGAGCCCGGCCCGCACGCCGGCGCCTTGACGATTGATCAGCTCACCAAGCCCAAGCCCGCCGACAAGCGTGGCGACATCTACGATCTCGGCGTGCACCATTATGCCTTCTGGGTCGACGACATAGACGGCGTGATGGAACGGGCGCGGCTTGCAGGCTTCAAGGTTATCATGCCGCACGAGGCGCCGACCCATTATTATGGCGAGAAGACGCCCAGCACCATCCGCAGCGTGTTCATGTACGATCCGGACGGCAATGTCGTCCAATGTGACCAACGGACCTGATAAATCAAAACCTGAGCCCGAAACCACGCTAGGGGAAGAATCGGCAGCGAAGAATCGCGACGGCCGAGTCGATGGAGGGGATATGACCGACAGGAAGCAAATCGTGCGCCGGTGGCTCGATGTGGGCGCATTGGGCCCAGCCGAGGAATGGCACGAGCTCTGCTCAAGCGACCTGGCGATCCGCTTCCCCTATGCGCCGCCGCCGGTACAGCGCGACCTCGTTGGCCTAGATACGGCGCTCGCGACCTGCTCGGCGCACTGGAACAACATGGCCAAATTCGAATGGCACGATGTGGTGATCCACGCGACCGACGATCCGGACCTGTTCTTCAGCACCGCGCGGTCTGAGACAATGACTGTCGGCGGCTATGCTTACAGTAATAACTATGTGCTGATGACGCGCTTCCGCGACGGCAAGATCGTCGAGCATATCGAGTGGTTCGATCCGATGCTCGTCGTCGAAATGATAAAAAGCCTGGGGGGCTGACGCCCGGCTGCATCCTTCGGCATCACCCGCCGGTGCGCGCGGCCAGTGCTTCGGCCGGAAAATCACTGAAGACACCATCGACGCCATAGTCGAAGAAGCGACGGAATTCGGCGGCGGCATCACCGTGGCCGCCCGGGCGTGTGCCAATCCTATCTCCGGCAGAAAGGAAAAAATTCTCGCTTCGAAAAGTCCAGGGATGGACCAGCAGGCGGGCTGAATGCGCGTCCGCAATCAGGCTCGTCGGCGACAATGTTTTCCCACTGGCGTCACGCGGTTCGATCAGCAGCTTATAGGGACCGATCGCATCGGCGTAGCCCGCGATCGCTTTCAGTCCCTCCGGGGTGATCATGCCAGCATATGTCAGGCCAGTGCCGGCCTCACCCTGATCATAGGGCGCACCCGACCCCTCGATGAGCTGGACGAGACGCAGTCGCGTCAATCCACGCAGCACCTTCAGGTTTGATACCTCGAACGACTGAATGAAAACCGGGTCACTCGCCTCCGTCAGTCCTGCGCGTGCAAGGGCATCGACCAGCGCCCGCTCCATCGGCTTTCCGATCGAGGCGAAATAACTGGGATGTTTGGTCTCTGGGTAGATACCGACGGGACGGCCCGCCATCTTTAGCAACGCCAGCGCTTCCTCGAAGGTAGCGATCGGCTCGTCGCGCCATATGGTATTGCGCGGCCGGAGCTGCGGCAGCCGCTCGCGCGCGCGGAGCGTTTTCAGTTCGGCGAGGGTGAAGTCCTCGACAAACCAGCCCGTTACAAGTTTGCCGTCGATCGCCTTCGTCGTACGGCGATCGGCGAATGCCGGGTGATCGGCGACATCGGTGGTGTCCGAAATCTCGTTCTCATGGCGAATGACGAGGACATCGTCTTTCGTCATGACCAGATCAGGCTCGATGAAGTCGGCACCCTGCTCAATCGCGAGCTTATAGGCCGCGATCGTATGTTCGGGCCGACTCCCCGATGCGCCACGATGCGCAATGACGATCGGCTGAGCCATGCTTGGAGCGTCCATGATCAACGCCGCAAGCAGGAGCGCCAGGCGACGCACGGCAACGACTCAGGCGCGGGCGACGCCCTTTTCCTCGAGCAGCTCGGCCAGCTCACCAGCCTCATACATTTCCATCATGATGTCGGATCCGCCGATGAACTCACCCTTCACATAAAGTTGCGGGATGGTCGGCCAGTCCGAAAACTCCTTGATACCCTGGCGAATGCCGGCATCCTTCAGCACGTCGATCGTCGCATATTCGACCCCGAGGTGCTCGAGGATCGCGATCGCGCGGCTCGAGAAGCCGCACTGCGGAAACAGTGGCGTGCCTTTCATGAACAGCAGCACTTCGGCTGCATTGACCGCGGTCGCGATGCGGGCCTGAACGTCGTCACTCATGATATGCTCCTCAATCAGGTACGGCTGTTGTGAGCTGGAGCGCGTGGAGTTCTCCGCCCATCCGGCCCCCCAGGGCTTCATAGACGAGTCGAGTGCGGTTGAGCCGGGTCATACCCCGAAAACTCTCGCTCACCACCCGCGCGGCATAATGGTCGCCGTCGCCAGCGAGATCGGTGATCTCAACCAGTGCATCAGGCAACGCAGCCTTGATCAGCGACTCGATGTCCGACGCGGCCATCGCCACCGCTTACTTGCCTTCCATGAGTTGGCGGCGCGCTTCGATCGCCTTCGAGTCGAGCGCCGCGCGGATGCGGCCATCATCAATATCGACGCCAGCTGTCGTCAGGTCGCCCAGCAATTTCCGGATCACATCTTCGTCGCCGGCTTCTTCGAAATCGGCCTGCACAACCGACTTGGCGTAGCTATCCGCTTCGGCAGCGGTGAGGCTCATCAGGTCTGCCGCCCATTGGCCGACCAGGCGATTGCGCCGGGCCGTGATCCGGAAAGCCATTTCCTGGTCATGCGCGAACTTGTTCTCGAAGCCTTTTTCGCGATCGTCGAAGGTGGTCATCACGTCCCCTGTCCGCCGGTTATTTACAATCCAGATAGGCACGCAGCTGCCCCGGCGCAACTGCGCAGCGCACGGATTCGCAGCGGAATTAAAGCCAGGGCCGCTCCGCCGCCATCTTCTCTTCGAAGGCGCCGATCGCGCTGTCTCGCGCAAGCGTCATGCCCACCTCGTCGAGCCCGTTGAGCAAGCAATATTTGCGGAACGGATCGATCTCAAAGCGGAAACGGTCCTGAAACGGCGTGGTCACCGTCTGGCCTTCGAGTTCGACGCTGATCGGCTGGGTCTTCGCCACTTCGAGCAGCCGGTCGACCGCTTCCTGTGGAAGAACGACCGTCAGGATGCCGTTCTTGAACGCATTGCCCGAAAAAATATCCGAGAAGCTCGGCGCGATGACTGCGTCGATCCCCATATCGTTAAGCGCCCAGGCCGCATGCTCGCGGCTTGAACCGCATCCAAAATTATCGCCGCCGATCAATATGTTAGCGCCGGCATACTCCGGATCGTCGAAAACGTTCCCAGGCTGCGCGCGGATCGCTTCGAACGCGTTCTTACCCAACCCATCACGGGTAATGACTTTGAGGAAGTGCGCCGGGATGATCACGTCGGTATCGCAATTCTTGAGACCGAGCGGAATGGCGCGGCCTTCGACCGCGTTAATCGGCTTCATGCCATACGCTCCAGCTTGCGGACGTCAGCGAGTCGGCCGGTCACCGCCGCCGCCGCCGCCATCGCCGGCGAGACTAGGTGGGTGCGCGAACGCGGCCCCTGTCGACCGACGAAATTCCGGTTCGATGTCGAAGCGCAGCGTTCGCCCGGCGGAACCTTGTCGGGGTTCATCGCAAGGCACATCGAGCAGCCCGGCTCGCGCCATTCGAAGCCAGCGTCGAGGAAAACCCTGTCGAGTCCCTCGGCCTCGGCCTGGCGCTTGACCAGCCCGGACCCCGGCACAATCAGAGCCTGTCGGATATTGGGGGCCAGCTTTCGGCCCCTCACGACCACTGCGGCAGCGCGCAAATCTTCGATCCGACTGTTGGTGCAGCTGCCGATGAAAATATTCTCGACCGGAATATCCTCCATCCGCGTACCCGGCGTGAGCCCCATATAGTCAAGCGACTTCTGAGCTGCGATCTGTTTCGCCGGATCGGCGAAGCTCATCGGATCAGGCACCACGCCGTCGATCGGAACGACATCTTCGGGGCTCGTGCCCCAGGTCAGGCAGGGTGCGATGTCGGCGGCGTCGATCACCACGACCTTGTCGTAGTGCGCGCCCGGATCGGTCGGCAGCGTCTTCCACCAGGCGATGGCTTTCGCCCATGCCTCCCCTTTCGGGGCCATCGGCTTGTCGCTGAGATAGGCAAAAGTCACCTCGTCGGGAGCGATCAGGCCAGCTCGAGCGCCACCTTCAATCGACATGTTGCTGACTGTCAGCCGCCCTTCGATCGACATTTCGCGAAAAACATTGCCGGTATACTCGATGACATAGCCAGTGCCGCCTGCTGCACCGATTGTGCCGATGATGTGCAGCACGACGTCCTTCGGTGTGACGCCCTCGCCAAGTTTGCCGTCGACCCGGATCTCCATTGTCTTCGACGGCGTCAGCTGCAACGTCTGCGTTGCCATGACGTGCTCGACCTCGGAGGTCCCGATCCCGAAGGCCAGCGCGCCCATGCCACCATGTGCGGAGGTATGGCTGTCGCCGCATACGATCGTGGCACCCGGAAGCGAATAGCCCTGCTCGGGGCCGACGACGTGCACGATGCCCTGCTCCGGCGCGATCGCGTCGATATAAGGCACCCCAAACTCAGCGACATTCTTCTCCAGCTCCGCGAGCTGGATCTTCGAATCGGGATCGGTGATCGGCAGCCGCTTGCCCGATGCGTCGACGCGCGGCGTCGTCGGCAGGTTATGATCGGCCACGGCGAGTGTGAGATCGGGCCGGCGGAGCTTGCGACCGGCGATGCGAAGCGCCTCGAACGCCTGTGGGCTGGTGACTTCGTGGAGCAGGTGACGATCAATATATATCAGGCACGTGCCGTCGTCGCGACGCTCCACGACATGAGCGTCCCAGATTTTTTCATAGAGGGTGCGGGGTTTGGCAGACATGCCCGCCGCTCTAGCCAAGCGCGCGATAATGTCAAAGGAACGTGGCCATTGTGCGTGAAAGCCAGACTATCCCGGCCAACCGTACCGGGGACGCCAGTTGCGATACGGAGCCATGACCGGTTCGACCGAGCGGTGCCGACCTGGGCTCTCGGAAATATCACCTGATCGCAAATGACCTTGGCGAAACATGGCAGCTGTTGCCCATTGCAGCTGTCACGTTTAAGCCCAAATCTTGCTTGGTTTGCGAACTGGCTGTCAAAATGGCGGAAGTGCTTGGCCCTGATAGCGCGCGACTGATCCTCGTTGTCGAGGATGAGGTCGATGTGCGCCGTTCGGCGGTCGAAGCCTTGCGGGCTATGGGCTATCGGACGGTGGAGGTGGAGAGTGCCGCCGAGGCGCTCCATCTGCTCGAACGGCAGCCCGCGATTGACCTGCTGCTGACCGACGTCCGCATGCCCGGTGACATGGATGGCGCTGAGCTTGCCTTCACTGTCAAAAGTCGTTGGCCTTCAGTCGGCATCGTCGTTCTGTCGGGCTATTTCGATCCAAAGGCATCGCGCCTCCCGGTAGGCGCCAGTTTCCTCTCCAAACCCTACAGAATCAAGGAACTGAAGGTCGCGATCGAGCAGCAGCTGGACGATAGCCGGCTTGCCCGCCGCTTGAATCCCGGCTGAGTCGACGGATCAACGTTCCAGCTCGACCCAGTCCTTGAAGGGCAGGTTGTAAAGCATGTCGAACACTTCGAGCTGGATTCCGGTGGGCTCGACGGCCTGCGAGTTCCACAACATCCCGACACCGGCCTTGAGCAGCGGATCGAACAGGATCAGCGATCGGTAGCCATCAACCGCACCGCGATGGCCGATCAGCTCGCGTCCGTTATAGTGCCAGATGCGCCACCCCAGGCCGTAGGAAGCATCCTTGAGCGCCTGATCAAGCGCGCGCTGGCGATGGATCGAAAATGTCCGGATCCGCGGACTGTGCAACGTGCGGAGCAGCTTCGGCGACAGGACCCGCGGCATCTCGCCCATCTGCGCGCGCATCCAGATGCCGAGATCGATGATCGACGAGTTGATTCCGCCCGCCGCCGGCACCCGATAATAAGCATCGCTGACCTCGAGTTCGCGCCTCCCGTTATGGGGGGGCGCCCAGCTGGGCGAGGATTGGAGACCTTCACGCGTGACACTGGCGGACTGCATCCCGAGCGGCGCGAACAACTCCTCCTTGACGAGCTCTGCATATGGCTTGCGCCCCGCATTCTCGGCCGCTTCGCTTGCCGCATCATAGGCGATGTTCTGGTAGCTGTAGCATTTGCCGGGCGGGCACAGCAGCGGGATCTGGTTCAATCGACTGCGGATCTCCTTCGGGTCATTGCCGTCCTCGAGATCCTGATCGTAGGCGTTTTTCCAGATACCGAGACTCTGCGACAGGAGGTTGTCTATCGTTGCGACATGCTGCGCCTCTTGGGGCAGTTTGAGAGAAGGTGCCCATCGCGCGACGGGATCGCGCAACGACAACTTCTTCTTCTCGGCGAGCTTTGCAACCAGCGTCGCCGCGACACCCTTGGAGACGGAGGCCCAGCGAAACACAGTATGGGCATCGACCGGCTTGCCACCCGGACCGTCGGTGGTGACCCCATAGCCCTTGGCGAAGCTGATATCGCCATTCTCGATCGTCACGATGGCGACCCCCATCACCGACCGGTCCGCGGCGAGCTGACGCATTCGCCGGTCGAGCCGCTGATAATCGATTCGCAAGGGGCCGCTCTTGCTGATGCCGATCCGGCTGAGATCGATTGAAAGACGCGCCGTGCCCCTGTGAGCGGGCTCTTGGGACGTGCGCAGGTACAATCCGCCGGCGGCGATGAATGCGATCAGCAAGGCCAGCAGGACCGCCCCCGCGACGACAAGGCCACGCTCGATCTGGATAACCGTGGGAACATGTGGTTCGCCCGAAGGTAGCGGATGCGTTCGGGGTTCGTTTTCAAGCTTCACGGCGAGGATCGGACCAGCAGACAGGTGAGATGGCTGGACAGCAGACGCCCCAATCGTGCGCCGCTGCCCAGCCTGCGACATGCACCATCCGGCGCAAGACCGAAAGATGTCAGCTCAGATATTTAGCCGTGGTCTTGGCTCCAACCTCTTCGGCGGTGACTCCGGGTGCAAGCTCGACCAGCCTGAACGGCGAAGCATGGTCGGGCCGCTGGAACACAGCCAAGTCGGTGACGATCATGTCGACGACATTCTTGCCGGTGAGCGGCAGTGTGCAGGCCGGGATGAACTTGGCGCTGCCATCCTTGGCGACATGCTCCATCACGACGATGATCTTCTTGACCCCCGCGACCAGGTCCATGGCGCCGCCCATTCCCTTCACCATCTTGCCGGGGATCATCCAGTTGGCGATATCACCATTCTCGGCGACTTCCATCGCGCCCAGCACGGTCAGGTCGATATGCCCGCCCCGGATCATCGCAAAACTGTCGGCGCTCGAAAAATAACTCGACGAAGGCAGTTCGCTGATCGTCTGCTTGCCCGCATTGATCAGGTCAGCATCCTCTTCTCCCTCATAGGGAAAGGGACCGATGCCGAGCATGCCATTTTCCGACTGGAGGGTGACCGTCATCCCCGCCGGTATATTATTCGCTACCAGCGTCGGGATGCCGATACCCAGATTCACATAATAACCATCGCGCAGTTCCCGCGCCGCACGCGCCGCCATCTCGTCACGAGTCCAGGGCATTATGCCATCTCCCTTTTCCGCACGGTTCTGAACTCGATCTTCTTGTCATAGGGCGCGCCGAGCACGAGCCGTTTTACGAAGATGGCTGGCAGGTGGATGCTGTCCGGATCGAGGCTCCCCACGGGCACAATTTCCTCGACCTCCGCGACGCAGACCTTGCCCGCGGTCGCCGCCGGATGGTTGAAATTACGCGCGGTCTTGCGGAAGACGAGGTTGCCGCTTTCGTCGGCTTTCCACCCCTTGATGATCGACAGATCGGCGCGGATGCCGCGCTCGAGCACATAGGTCTCACCATCGAACTCCTTGGTCTCTTTGCCCTCTGCAACCAGCGTGCCGACCCCGGTCTTGGTGTAGAAACCCGGAATGCCTGCCCCGCCTGCCCGCATCCGCTCGGCGAGTGTGCCCTGCGGACAGAACTCAACCTCAAGCTCACCTGCCAGATATTGCCGCTCGAATTCCTTGTTCTCGCCAACATAAGAGCTGATCATCTTGCCGATCTGCCGGCTGCGCAGCAGCTTGCCGAGGCCCTCACCGTCGATCCCGGCATTGTTTGAGGCCACGGTGAGGTTCTTCACACCAGACGCCTGGATCGCGTCGATCAACCGGTCGGGTATTCCACACAGGCCGAAACCGCCTGAGCAAATCGTCATGCCGTCGTACAGCAGCCCTTCGAGCGCCGCTGCAGCGGTTGGATATATCTTGGTCATGTGCGTCTCCGGATAGCGGCGCCGCCTCTATCGCCCGTTCCGGCTGAGGGTCAATGAACGGCTCGGCTAAGCTATATTCTGACCCCCAAAATGCTGCATCGCAACAATATTTGTTTGCAACCCGACCATTAATGCAACATGGCGCATGATGTACCGCCGGGCGCTCGACGCCCGTTGATCGGCCGGTTGTGGGGAACATCATGATCAAGGAATTGGCGGAAATAGATATCCGGCCTGGTTGTGAGGAGGACTTTGAAGCGGCCGCACTCGAAGCGCGCGACCTATTCCTGGGGTCGAAGGGCTGCCTCGCCTTTCGGCTGCATCGTTCGATGGAGCAACCGAGCCGCTATCGCCTGTTCGTCGAATGGGAGACCATCGAGGATCATATGCTGGAATTCCGCAATTCGGAGGCCTTTCTGGGCTGGCGCCGCTTGTGTGGCCCTTACTTCCTGACCCCCCCGCGGGTGGAACATCTGACGATTATCGTTGAGGGCCGTAACGAAAAGAGCGAGCGCTAGGGCCAGGGAAATAATGCTGCCCAACAGCCCAGTTTTACGGGGCTTCCTCGAAACCTACTATAGCGTTGCAAACTGGACGCAGAACTTTAGAACCTGCGGCAAAGCCGGCAGGGGAGAGTTGTCAGGTGAGCAAGGTTTCAGGCGCTCCGCTGAGAGCGGTCCCGTTCAAGATCACCAATCCCGAACTGATCCCGTCCAAACGCTATTATGATGAGACATTCTTCGAACTGGAGCGCGAACATCTGTGGCCGCATGTCTGGCAGATGGCGTGCCGCCTCGAGGAAATTCCCAATCTCGGCGACTGGATCGAATATAAGATTCTCGATAAATCGGTGATCCTCGTCCGCGGCAAGAAGGGCGTTCAGGCGTTCCACAACGCCTGTCGCCACCGCGGTGTCCAGCTCGCCACCGGCCATGGCAACTGCAAGACATCCGGCTTCATCTGCCCCTTCCATGGCTGGCGGTTCAGCATGGATGGCGAGAACACCTTCGTCTTCGGTCGGGGCATCTTCAGCGAGGACGTGCTCGACCAGGCCGAGCTCAATCTCGTTCCTTGCCGGGTCGAGCTGTGGGGAGGCTGCGCCTTCATCAATTTCGACAATGACGCACCGCCTCTGATCGACACCATGAAGCCGATCGCCGACCGGCTCGACGTCCGCAACGTGGACAAGCTCAAGGTCGAATGGTGGGTGTCTTCGGTCCTGCCGACCAACTGGAAGCTGGCGATGGAAGCCTTCATGGAAGGCTATCATGTCATGCGCACCCATCCGCAACTCTATGCGCAGCCATATGATCCGAGCCAGAAAGCTGAAGCAGACGTCGGCGGATCGCCCGCGCGTGCCAGGACTAGCCGCCAGGTTGTCGAGACCTTCGTCCACCATATGGAACTGCTCGGCGACGGCATGGGCGGAATGGTCTCCAAGTCCGACATCGCAATCGCGCACGAACTGATCGAATCGGGCATCGAACTGCCTGAGGACCCCACGCAGACGGTGCCGGCCTTCATGCTACACCTCAATGACGAGATCACGACCCGCGCCCGCGCCCGGGGCATCGACATGCCCGACCTCAACTATCTGCGCGCAAACAATCCAGCCGCCCCGGTGGAGTTCATTTTCCCGCATTATTTCTTGCTGCCGCAGTTCGGGAACATGTCATCCTACCGCATCCGGCCGCTGACCGCTGAAACCTGCCTGTTCGAGCTCTGGTCGCTCATGCTCTATCCGGAGGACGAACAGCGCGAGCGCCCGGTAGCGCCGACTCCGACCCCGCACGACTCCGAATCCTTCCCCGAAATCCCGAAGCAGGACTACTCGAACCTCCCGCTTCAACAGCTCGGTCTCCATGCTGTTGGTTTCGAAAATATGCGACTGTCCAAGGACGTCGAGGGACTGATCAGCAACTACCAGCGCGTCATCGACGGCTTCCTCGAAGGCCGCGACAAGAACGAGCTGGCGAAAGCCATCGAGATAGGCAGTGGCCCGCTTGGTGTGCCGATCCAGGACATTGGCTTTTAAGGAAGCCGTGCCCTGCGGAACCGTTCCGGACCAATCCATGTCGTTTCGCTATAACTAACCCCACTTGCATCGCCACACTTTGATATTGGACGTTGCACACTA
>CANJRZ010000060.1 GCA_947476735.1 Sphingomonadaceae bacterium | reverse complement strand
CCGGCCTCCGCCGGCATGACGGCAAAGAAGGCGCTCAGGCCATCATCGCGTCGCCAACCGCTTCGACCTCATGTTCCCAACGACCGCGGCCATAATCCCCCTCGATCGTCGTGCGATGGACGAGGCGGCCATGATCGGGGCTGTGGCCGCTTGCCCGGTGGACGAAGCGCCAATTATCCCAGAGCACCATCTCGCCGGGCTGCCATTGGTGGATATAGGGTGTCATCTTCGCTTCGATCTCGGCGAACATCGCCTCGAGCAGTGCGTCGCCCTCTTCATTCTCCATGCCGACGATGCCGTCGGCCTGCCAAGGGGCGAGGTGGAGCACCCTCTCGCCGGTTGGGCGCCGCCATACCGCCGGATGGATCGCGCGCGGCGCCCCGGCGTTGACATTGAACATGGTGTTGATGCGCTCGCTGAGGTTCCGGAGGAGGAAACGGCGAGGGCGGCGGTAGCGCATGTTCGTGAACATGAGCTGGGGATGATAGAGGATCTCCAGATGCTCGAATCGATCGCGCAGGGCGGGATCGATGTCGCGATAGAGCTGAATGCCGTCGGCGAAGCCGGTCAGGCCACCTTCGGGCGGGCTTTCGACGACGCGCAATACGCCGGCACGATTGAGCTCGCTGCTGTAGCAGGCGTCGAAATGCCAGGGAACCCAGCCGGCCAGCGGTACACCGTCGACCTCCCAGATATCGCTTTCGCCGGGATAGCGCTTGAGCTCCATCACGCCGGGAAACTTGCTGTCGGCGGTGGTGATCCCCTTGTAACTGTGCCCCTTCAGCGGCCCGAAGACCTCGCTGACCGCACATTGCATTTCGAGGGAGGGATCACAGCCCTCGAAGACGATCACGCCGCGATCCTCGAACAGCGCGTTGAGTTGCGCGCGGATGGCGGGATCGGTGACATTATCCATGCCGACACCTGAGACGCGCGCGCCGAAGGACAGGTCGTCCGCGACAGGGTGGATACTGAGCGCGGCCATCAGGCGTCCTCTAGCGCCGTCACATAGGTACCCAGCTTGACGTCGGAATCGAGCGTCGTGCGGTGCATGACGCGCGGATAGCGCTTGGGATGGCCATAGGTCTTGTGGAGGGTGCGCCAGTTGTCCCAGACGATTGCATCGTCCTTTTCCCAGACATGGACATAAGCGCGGTCCTCGTTGCACTGAAAATTGACCAGATAGTCAAAGAGTTCAGATGCTTCTTTCTCAGGAAGTCCGAGGATTCCCTTGGCTGCGGTCGGGCTGAGATTGAGCACCGGAAGCCCGCTCTCGGGGTGATCGAACACCAGCTGCGAGACGACGTCCGGGAACAGGATTTCGCCCTGCTTGGCGACGCCCTGTGCACGGTGGCTTTTCTCGTAGCTGTAGAGGATCTTGAGATCCCTGATCTTGTCCTGAACCTCTTTGGGCAGCGCCTTGAACACTTCGTGCCGGTCGATCCAGGCGGTGTTGCCGCCGACCTTGGGCAGCGTGACCGCCTGGAGCAGGGCGCCGCGCGTCGGCACTTCGACATACATGGTGTCGGCATGCCATTCGAGCACGCCGACGATCTTGTCGGCATCTGGATCGTCGTCGGCCGCCGCCTTGCCTTCGTTGGCAGCGAGGACGATCAGCATCGGCTCGTCGGGATGGCGGACGCTCGGGACGGGGTGCGGGACGGTCGGCCCGAACACATGGCTGAGCCGTAGCTGCTGGGCGACGCTGAGGCCGACATCCTTGAAGATGAGGAGGCCGTAATCGGTGAAGGCCCGGCGGAGCTGATCCTCGATCTGCGGGGTCAAGCTGTCGACATCGAGGCCGCGGACATAGGCACCAAGCGGCGCCGAGGTGGGGGTGATTTCGATCGACACGGGGCCGCTCTCCTGTATTTTCTTGTCGCTGGAGTTTAGCAGGCCGGAAGACGCGGGCCAGCCCTAATTCCGGTCAAAGAACCGTTTCGGATCGTTGGCCATCATGGTGTGAAAAACGCGCAGCTCATATCCTCCCGCCCCGGTGCGCCATGATGGAAATCGGCGAAGTTCATCGGGCCGGCCTCGGTCTCGGCGGCGCGGACGAGCTGGTCGACGATGAAGGTGCGGTGGGCGATGCGCCATTCGCCGTCGCGGCGTTCGAGGCGATCGATGTAGCGGCACCACATGATGTCGGTCATCGCCTTGCCGGGGCCGCGATCGGGGAGGTGGTGCGAGGCGATCGCATAGGTTTCACTGATCGCCTCGTCGCCGCGCAGTTCAACATGACACTGGCCCATGACATGGTTGGTGTTCGCATAATGCTCCCTGAGCAGCGCCGAGGCGAAGGCGGGCTGGTCGACGAGGCGGCCGTGCCAGGCCTTGAAGTCGCCCCCCGCGTCGGGCCAGTAGCAATCGATGACCATCGCCTGATCGTGCCGGTCGACTCCGCGGAAATAGCGTTGCAGCAGGCAGCGGATTGCGTCGCGGTCGAGCAGGTCGGCGAGCGCCTGTTCCATGGTCAGGCGCCTCCCATCTCGCGGTGGCGGAACTCGGGAACCATCTCTTCGGTGATGGTGCGGACCACGTCGTTGCGGCGATAGCCGAGCAGGGCTGCCTCGCGCGGCTTGGGATCGACGAACAGATTGTTGCCGCGGCCCCAGGCGATGGCGAAGTCGACGATGATCGGATGCTCGCGGCTGCCATCGACCTTTGGCGCTGGACGGCCGAAGGCGCCGAACATTGCCGCGAGAAAGGCCTCGAAGCTCATATTCTGGTCGTTTACGAGATAGGAAACGCCGGCCTCGCCGCGCTGCAATCCGCCTTCAATCGCGTCGCTCAGCGACGCGCCGGACATATAGGCGACGCCGCCAGGCGGAGCGAATTCCGACAGATCGGTAAGGCCTGCTGCATAGCGCAGATAGGGATCCCACAGCACCGATGGCAGGCCGGGGACCACGCCCGGCACCCAGGGCGGATTGATGCTGAAGACGCGGAAACTCTCACTGGCGAGCGCGCAGATCGCCGCGTCGGAGGCCGCCCGCGAGCGCATATAGCCGTCCTTCGCCGCGACCAGCGGGGCCGCCTGCGGATAGAAGGTGCCGATATTGATCGCGACAGGCACGTTCGCCGCCTTCAGGGTCTGGAAGAAGGCGGGCGCCGCCTCGGCATTGGCGCGCCACATATAGCTGTCATAATCGGCGCCCGACGGCATAGTTCGGACGTCCTGCCCGGCAGCAAAGACGACCGCGTCGAACGAGGACAGCGCCGAGACAGGCGTGTCGTTGGCGATATAGTCGAGCCGGAGAAATTCGAGATCGGCCAGCGCCGACGTGGCGAGCGCGGGCTTGCGGCCGGCGATCACCACGCGGTGGCCCTTGCGCTTGAGGCGCAGGGCGGCATGGCCGCCGATCTGGCCGGTGCCGCCGACGACAAGAATCTTCACTTCTGGCCCTTCATCATGTCGTGCATCAGCGACATCGCCGAGATCGCCTCAAGCTGGAGCCCATAGCCGAGATCGTCGAGCATCCGGCGCTTGATGTGCTGGGTGAACGCGACCCGCGAGCTGCGCAGCATGGTGCGGTGCTGTTTCGCCAGGCCATGGGCGAGCTCGCGGGCGCGGTTCATCAGCGTCTCGCGCGGGTGGATTTCGGCGACGAACCCCAGCCGTTTCGCCTCCTGGGCGTCGATCTCGTCGCCGGTAAGCAGGAAGTGGCGGCCGCGATTGGGACCGAGCAGCATCTGCCACCAGACATGGACGCCGTCACCGGCGACATAGCCGTTCGTGGTGTGCACCTTGTCGGCGAAGATCGCGTCGTCGGCGGCCAGCACGATGTCGGACATGGTCGGCAGCTCGCTGTGAATCGTGACGGGGCCGTTGACGACGCCGATCACCGGTACCTCGATCTCGAGCAGGTTCATCAGCAGGTCACGCCCTTCCTTGAAGATGCGATCCCAGAAGAGGGGCGTACCGGCGTCGGGGTCCTCGGGGGTCGGGTCGAACTCGGTCAGGAAGAGGTCGCCGGTGCCGGTGAAGATGACAACCCGGTTCTCCATGTCGCGGCCGACATCGTAGAAGGCGTAACCGAGCTCCTCATGGATGCCGCCGGGATGCGCTGTCCATTTGGCGACACCACCATTGTCGTGGATGCGCATCTCGAGGACGCCGTCGTCGTGGCGATCGAAGGCGACATAGCGGTATTTGTGTTGATAATCGGCGAGCCGGGTCATGCTGTCCTCTCTTCTGCTTTGGATTTGGGTCTAACAGTAAAAGGAAGCAACCATCCAGTCACGTCGTCATCCCGGAGCCGGACGGGATGACGAATTGGGATGATGGCCGTCTTCCCCGGTGGTAATGATCGGAAAAGTCGGCCTGAGGAGAGATAATCCATGGCGCTGGATGACGGAAAACCTGAGATTTCGCTCGATTTCGAGTCGCCCGAGCATGCGCGTGACTGGCAGGCGACGGGCAAGGAACTGCGGTCGAAATGCCCGTTCGCCTGGTCCACCGATAATGGCGGGCACTGGGTCGTTTCGCGTTACCGGGACGTCTTGCGGATCGTGCAGGACGACAGCGTCTTCACCAGCGGAAAGCGTTTCGACCCGGCGACGGGTATCGTAGAGGGTGGGGTGGCGATCCCGCCGATGCCCGTCGGCCGGCTCATTCCGGCAGAGACGGATCGGCCCGAATGGGACCTGTTCCGAGGTATCCTCAATCCCCGACTGGGGCCGCGCGCCGCCGATAAATACAAGGCGCGCGCCCAGTCCTTCGCGACGGCGCTGGTCGACCGGGTGATCGAAACCGGGCACATGGACACGGTCGATCAGTTCACCAATCCCCTGACGGCCATGGTGACGCTCGATCTCCTCGGCTTTCCGCTCGAAGAATGGGCGCTGTTCGGGGACACGCTCCATGCGCTGACTTCACTCGCCAAGAATGACCCGAGCTATGGGCAGGCGCTGGCGATGGCGGCGGTGATGGACAGGCGGATCGACGAGGAGATCGAACGGCGGCGCGTCGAAGGCCATCCCGGCGACGACATCATCGCTCACCTGATGGAGACCAGGGTCGACGGCGAACCGCTCGCGCACGCCGATATCCATCAGGCGATCTTCAACATTATCGCCGGCGGCGTCGATACGACGACCGCGTTGACCTCGTCGGTGATCTTCCATCTCGGAAAACATCCCGAACAGCGGGAGCGGCTTCGCGCCGACCGGAGCTTGATGCCGATCGCGCGGGAGGAGTTTTTGCGCTTCTTCTCACCGGTGCATGGTTTGGTGCGCACCGTGAGGAGCGACAGCGAAGTTGCAGGACATCCGGTCGTCGAGGGCGAGCGCATCTACATGTTTCTTGCCGCGGCCAATCGCGATCCGGAGATATTCGAGGAGCCCGAAGAGGTGATCCTCGAACGTTTCCCCAACCGGCATATCGCCTTCGGCGCCGGCATCCACCGTTGCATCGGGTCATTCCTTGCGCGGATGATGTTCGATGTGATGCTCGGGACGCTCCTCGACCGCATTCCCGATTATGAGCTGCTCGAAGGGGCGGCGCTCTATCCGAGCGTCTCGCCGATCAACGGATGGGTGAACATTCCGATCCGCTTCACGCCCGGTCAGCGTAGCGGAGACCCGGTGCCCGCATGGATGGACGCGAGCGTGAAGTGATCCACCCGTCCACCTTCAGGGGAGGGGCAAAGGAGGCTGTCGCATTCACTTCCGACGCGTGAATGTGATCGGCAGGCGTTCGAGAGTCTGGGTGCCGAGCGTCGGCAGATAGGTCAGATCCTCGACGGGCATATCGAGCCGGATATGGTCCATCCGCTTGATGATCTCGCGCGCCGCGACCTTGACCTCCATGCGGGCCAGCGAAGCGGCGACGCAACGATGGATACCTGCGCCGAAGGTGACATGGCTGGCGAGATTGGGGCGGCTGGTGTCGAGTTCGCGCGGGCAGGGGAATTTGGCCGGGTCGTCGTTCGCCGAAGCAAACAGCACGCAGATTTGCGCGCCGGCGGGCACGGTGGTGTCCCCGATCTTGACCTCGCGGCGGGCGACACGAAACAGGCCGTGGGTGGGCGGCTGGATGCGCAGCACTTCCTCGACGAAGCGGCTGAGCTGGCGGTCGTCGTCGGCCGCTGCGTAGAGCTGGTCGGCGAGAGCCGGCTGGGTCGCTATCATCAGAAGCAGGTTGGTGAGCGCGGTGGTGGTGGTGTCATTGCCGCCCACCAGGAGCGCGCGGACCCAGGCGATCACCTCCTCGCGGGTGAGGCGGGTGCCATCCTCCAGCGTGGCATGGGCGAGGTCGGAGGTCATGTCCTCCTGAGGGTTGACCATACGGTCCTCGACCTGGCTGATCACATAGTTCTGCAGGTCGCAGATATCCTTCGCATTCTCAATCATCTGTTCGCGGGTCTGCATGCGGCCCATTTGTGCGACGACGGCATTGGCCCAGCGGCCGATCGTCTCGGCCCCAAGCGCCTCATAATCGAAGCCGAGCTGGTCGCACATGATCGCGGCCGTCATCGGTACGCCGATCTCGGTTCGCGCCTCGGCATAGCCGCGATCGAGCAGCGGTTCGATGATGTCGATGACGATTTGTTGGGTGCGAGGTTCGAGCGTTTTCACGCGGTGCGCGGTGAACGCCTTCTCGACCAGCCGGCGATAGCGAGTGTGGCGCGGCGGATCATACATCGGATCGCGGATCAGCCCTCCGCCGTCGCGATTCAGTATCTCGGTCAGCTCGGCGAGATGTTCGCCGCCCCAGCGATCCTGGTAGCCCTGTTCGACCGAGAAAGTCTCGTCGTCGCGAACGACCTGCATCAGATCGTCGTAACGGCTGACCAGCCACACATCGAGGCCGGGGTCGTAATGGACGGGCTGCTCGGCGCGGAGACCGCGATAGAAGGGGAAGGGGTTGTTGCGGATCTGCGGATCGAGCCGCGTCTCGCCGCCCTGAATCTTCATCACGGGGCATTGTTCGGACGTCGTGTTCATCGGATCACCTCTCGATGCCAGTCTAGGCGATCCCGTCGCCGGCGCCAGAGACATCATGCGCCGGACGTTGACAGCTTGCGCCCTGACTATAGGGTTCCCGCGCAGGAGAGCGCCGATGGCATATGAAACGGCAGCATTGTTTCAGGTCACCGGGCCGCGCATCCTGCCGCCGCCCGCCGGGAGCGTGCGCTCGGGCCAATATCTGAAGGGGTTCAAGGAGCAGGTCCGTCGGCGGGGCGGGGACTGGGCGCTGATGCTCGATGCAAACGGGATCAGCACCTCGGTGGTCGACGATCCCGACCAGACGCTGGAATGGACCAGCGCGGTGGCATTGCTCGACGATTGCAGCCGCCGGCTCGACGATGAGCTGTTCGGACTCCATCTCGCCGACGTCCAGGGAGCCGATGTTTATGGTCTGGTCGCTGCACTTGCCCGATCGGCGCCGACCCTGCGCGAGGGGCTAGGCTGCATCAGCGACTTCCTGCCCTTCCTGCACAGCCCAGGCGCCGAGGTGGAGGTTGCGACCGGCGCCCTGAGTTCCGAGCTGCGCTGGTTTCCGCGCGCCGATTTCGCTACTTTCGAACAGGCCAATCATCATGGTCTGATGCTCGCAGTCCGCCTGCTCGAGGCTGTCGGCGGCCGCGGTTTCAGGCCATCCTATGCGATTTCAGTTTCGCAGGGGCGCACCAGCCAGGAGGCGATCGAGCGGCGGCTCGGCTGCAAGGTCCACTGGCGTGCGGCCAACGATGCGATTGGCTTCTCGTCCGAGCTGCTGGACCAACCGCTCGATTCCTCCAATCCGATCCTGTTCGGGCTGCTGGCGAGTTACATGCTCCAGCTCAAGCGGGCCGACGGGCCGAGCCTGATCGAGCAGGTGGAGGCCTATGCGGCGGGCAGTTTTCGTTCAGGCAACTGCTCGATCGGCGGGTGCGCCGCAAGGCTCGGCCTGTCGCCCCGCACGCTGCAGAAGCGATTGATGGCGCGGGGCGCGAGTTTTTCCCGGATCGTCGAGGATCAGCGGGTCGAGGCGGCGAGGCGGATATTGCGCGATACGGGCTGGACGCTCGACGAGATCGCCGATCATCTCGGCTATTCGGAGAAGAGCAGCTTCAGCCGCGCGTTCAAGAAATCGGCGGGGATGACGCCGCTTGCGTGGCGATCGATGCCGCAAGCCTGATGGCGCGAACTGACAACGTCCGTTCGTAAAATGTCGTCGCCTCTGTGCCCGGTTGGATTATGACAGCCTGGCCAATGTGGGCGGGGAGAGTGAATGCCGGTGGAGAGCTATCTCCCATTACCTACCCAGGTCGAAGACGTGACGCCCGCATGGCTCACGGCTGCGCTGCGCCAGCGCGCGCCCGAAGCGACGGTGCGTGGTTTCGAGCTGGTGAAGTCGGAATATGCAACTTGCACAAAGCTGTGGCTGAGGCTGGACCTTGATGAGGCCGGTAAGCATGCGGGTATCCCCGAAAGGGTTGTCCTCAAGGGTGGGTTCGAGGATCACAGCCGAGAATATTATGTCATGCACGAGCGCGAGGCGCGCGGTTACAACGAGGTCTTTCCGATAGCACCTCTTCCCCATCCCGACTGCTTCTTTGCTGATTTTGATCGCGACCAGAAGCAGGGGATCGTGATCATGGAAGATCTCGCTACCCGCGGCGTCACCTTCCCGAACATTTTCCAACCGCAGAGTTTCGACCAGGTCGCGGCGCGGCTGACGGCACTGGCGCGTTTTCACGCCGGCACCTGGAAAAGCCCCGAAATCGGGCCCGGCGGGATGTGGTCGGACATCGTCTTCTTCGACTCGTTCGACGCGCTGTTCCGGAAATATTCGCAGCCGGACTGGTGGCAGGCGCGGATCACCCTGCCGCGAGGGGCGGCGATGTCGCTGCGCTTCCACGATCGCGCGTGGATGATCGATGCCTATAGCAAGATGGTGAAGCTGGCGCACAGCCTGCCACAATGCGTTCTCCATTGCGATACCCACCTCGGCAACACCTATGTCTATCCCGATGGAAGCCCCGGATTCCTCGATATCGTGGCGGGCACCGGCCCCGCGATGCTCGAGGTTGCCTACCATATCTCCACCTCGGTCGACATCGCCGACCGGGCAGAGTGGGAAGAAGCCCTTGTTCGTCACTATCTCGATGAGCTGGCGCGCTATATCGGCGACGTCCCCCCGATCGATCAGGCGATGCGGCATTATTCGATCTTCCTGATCTACGGCTATTTCGCCTGGCTCAAGAATGAACCCCACCACCAGATCGAGCCGATCGCCACCGCCGTCACCTCGCGGATCAATGCCGCGATGCTGGACCGCGACGTGATCGGCCTGATCCGAGATTTTCCATCCATCTGATAGATTTGTCTCGAGAGGCTCGCACATGACCTTGATATCCGAACTGGACCTGCCGGACCTTCCCATCGAGGGACCGGAGTTCTCGGCGGATCCCATGCGCTTTCTGACGCCGGCGCAGCAAAAGCACCCCTGGCTGGCCAGATTTCGTGCCGGCTATGTCGTTCACGGTCTCCAGGCCGGACGCGACCTGCTGGCCATGGACAATCGGATGGGGCCGCATTTCCACGGCGTGGTCGAACATTTCGGCGCGGAGGGCACCGAATGGGCCCGGTTCATGAGCGAGCAGATCGCGACCACCTCCGGTGCCAAGCACGACCGGATGCGCGCGAGCCTCGCCAGCGCATTCACGCCGCGTCGCGCCAATCTGCTCCGGCCGCTGATGCGCGATGTCATCAGCCGGCTGCTGGATGAGTGGGCAGCCAGGGACAGTTTCGATTTCGTCGATTTCGCGTCGCACTTTCCGATCGCGGTCATGTGCGGCGTGATGGGCATTTCATCCGATCATGTTCGCGAGACCCACGACGCGATCGAGGCACAGATTCTGTGTCTGCGGATGGACCGGAACCTGCTGCCGGATATCATGGCGGGTTACGAGGTGCTGCGCAGCTTTACCGCGGATGTCATCCGCGAGCGCGAGAAAAGCGGCGAGCGAAACAGCGATTTGCTGCTCGACGCACTGATCGAGACGAAAACGGCAGGGGGATTGGACGAGAACGAGCTGCGGGATTTGGTCATCACCTTGCTGCTCGGAGGTTACGACACCTCGAAGAACGAACTCGCCCTGATCATGAACTCGCTGATCGAGCATCCCGACATGTATCAGCGGTGCGCGGTCGACAAGGCGTTCTGCGGCAAGGTCGTCCAGGAGACGCTGCGGCTCACCTCGGTCGCAACGCCGAGCCGGACCGTCTTCGAGGAATTCGACTATCAGGGAATCACTTTTCCGCGCGGCACCCATATCTGCTTCGCGGTGGCGCTTTCGGGCCGCGATCCCGCGGCTTATGACGAGCCGATGGCGTTCCGCCCCGAGCGCAAGGCCAACACCCGGCACCTCGCCTTCGGCCGTGGCACTCATATCTGCCTCGGCCAGTTCCTTGCGCTCGCAATCCTCGAGGAAGGCCTGCACCTGATCGCTCAGCGTATGAAGAATCCGCGGCTGGCCGGCGAAGTGACCTGGCGGCCTTTTCGTGCGGGCATTTGGGGGATACGCACGTTACCGGTTGCGATCGATCCGGAACAGGGATCGCAACGGGGAGGATGATCGGATCGCAATGGACAGCGAAGCTGAGATGAGTGCCGTGATCGCCGCGCTGACCGCGCGGGTAACGCAGCTCGAGGACGAGCGCGCGATCCTCGATACGCTTCATCGCTATGGCCAGGCGGCCGATAACGGCGACGCCGAGGTCTGGGCGGGGCTTTTCACCGAGGATGGCGTATTTTCCGCTGCCGATCGCGAGGGGCGCCCCCTGTTCCGTGAGCAGGGCCGGCCGGCGCTCGTGCAGTGGATGCGGAGGTTCCGCGCCGGCGAGACGCGGCTGACCAAGCATGTCGTTCTGGCGCCGGTGATCGAACTCGACGGTGAGCGTGCCACGGTCACCAGCTATCTCACCCGACTGAGCGAAAACGCCGAGGATCCCTTTGGACCGCCCTTCGTGCTGCTGATGGGGCGTTATCGGGACTGCATGGTCAAGGGCGCGGACGGAAAATGGCGTTTCGCCGAGCGGACGACCCGGGCCGAAGCGCCGCTGATCAGGGGGGTAAGATAGCCATGGCGGGAGAACTTGCCGGCAAGATCGCGATCGTCACGGGTGGTGCCAACGGGATCGGGGCCGCGACCGCCGAACTGTTCGTCGAGGAAGGCGCGAGGGTGCTGATCGCCGACCTCGACGCAGAGCGGGGGAAGGCGCTGGCCGACAGGTTGGGCGCGGCGGCGCAGTTTCGCTGCACCGATGTGGGAGACCGCAGCGATGTGCAGGGGCTTGTCGACGAAGCCATCGGCACGTTTGGCGACCTCGACATCATGTTCAACAATGCCGGCTTCTCGGGGCATTTCCACAACCGCTATCTCAACGACCCGCTCGAGGATTTCGATCGCGTCCTCCAGGTCAACCTCGCCGGGGTGATGTACGGCAGCCAGATCGCCGCGCGGCACATGGTGAAGAAGCGGTCCGGCTCGATCATCAATACCAGTTCGATCGCAGCGATCTCGCCGGGCTATGCGGTGCTCACCTATCGCGCCGCCAAGGCCGGGGTGCTTAACTTCACCAAGTCGCTGGCGATCGACCTCGGCGAATATATGGTGCGGGTCAACGGCATCGCACCCGGTCATATCCCGACCGGGATGAACCCGTTCTTCGAAAAGGGACTTGCGCCAGAACGTCAGGCCCGGCTCGACAAGCTGATGGGCGAGACGATGCAGTTCAATCAGCCGATCAAGCGGGCCGGCAGTCCGCGCGACGTCGCCCAGATGGCGATGTTCCTCGGCAGCGACCGATCGACCTATGTGACCGGTCAGGTGATCGCCGTCGACGGCGGCGTCACCGCGGGCGATCCGATCAACCTCAACGGCATGTGCGCCGAGGCGCGACGCCGCTTCCTGGAGGAAGAAGCATGACCGATCCCAAGGCCTTCATCCGCGAATGGCTCGACGTGACCACCCTGGGCCCCGAGGCGCGCTGGCACGAATGCATCACCGACGACGTCGTGATGCGCTTTCCCTATGTGCCGCCGCAGTTCGCCGCCGAGCAGAAAGGGCGCGAAGCGGCGACCGCGATTTTCCGCGAGGTGTGGAAGAGCTTCGAGCAGTTCGAATGGTTCGACGTCGTCACCCGCAAATGCGAGGGTGAGGACTATTATGTCACAACCGCCAAGTCGAAGGCGATCCGGACGGGCAACAAGCCCTATGGCAACGAATATGTGCTGCTGACCCGTCTGCGCGACGGCAAGGTCTGCGAGCATATCGAATATTTCAATCCCAACACCGGCGCGGCCGACCATGGCTGAAGCGGATCAGGCGGATTTGCTGCGGACGGCGTCGCTGCGCGATCCGAAGGTCTCCGCCTATCCCAATGCCTATTATGAAGCGCTGCGGCTCGGTGATCCGGTTCACCAGGATCCGCAGCTCGGCAGCTGGCTCGTGTCGCGATATGAGGATCTCCAGACGGTGTTCGCCGATCCGGTGACCTTCGCCGCGGGGCACGGATTCCGGATGCTCTATGCGCGAGGCTTCATCGAGGAATTCCGTGAGATCATGGCGCGTGATGGCGGCGGCTTCGTCGAGGACGCGGTGCCCTCCGATCCGCCCTATCACAGCCGCATCCGCAAGCTGACCGAGCAGGCTTTCACCGCTCACCGGGTCAAGACGCTCGAACCGACGATCGCTGCGATGGTCGGCGATATGGTCGAACGGCTGGTGGAGCGCGGCCAGTGCGACGCGGTGAAGGATTTCGCCCAGCCGATGACGATCCAGGTGATCTGCGAGCAGCTCGGCTTCGACCAGATTGACGGCCACCAGGTCGAGCGCTGGAGCCATGCGGTAATGCAGCAGGTCAGCGCGATGCAGACGCGCGAGACGATGCTGGAAAATGCGGCGCAGATGGCCGAACTCCAGCTGTTCCTGCGCGCGCGCCTCGCCGAGCGCGAGGATGCGCGGCACGAGGACATGACCTCCGATCTCGTCCATGCGGTGACCGAGGACGGCAGCCGGCTGACCACCGAGGAAGCGCTGTCGGTGACCCGCGCGCTGATGATCGCCGGCAACGAGACCACCGCGACCGCGCTCGCCAATCTCTTCTTCCTGCTCGCGACCGATCCGGATCAGGTGGCGCAACTTCGCGCCATCGCCGACGACGACCGGCTGCTGTCGCGCTGGGTCGAGGAGTTTCTGCGCCTCTATCCGCCGCTGCGCTGCATCTCGCGTGGTACGACCCGCGAGGTCGAACTCGGCGGCAAGACGATCCCCGCCGACTCGCACATGCTGCTGCTGTTCGCCTCGGGCAATTTCGACGAGAGGGAATTCGCCTGCCCGCACGTCTTCGATCCGGCGCGCGCCAATCTCGGCCGGCATCTCAGCTTCGGCGCCGGATCGCACCGCTGCGTGGGGATCTCGCTGGCGCGGATGGAGATCAAGGTCGCGGCGCGCGAGATCATCCGGCGGCTCGACAATTTCAAGCTCGAGATCGCGATCGAGGATATCCAGTTCGTACCCACTATCTCGACCCGGACGATGACTTCGCTGCCGGTGTCCTTCAGCAGGAGAGTAACATGACCAGGCCGCCGCTGATCGTTCACCAGCTCAATGCTACGGGAGTCTCGCCCGCGGAGTTCATCCGCATCGTCGCGTCGAACGGCGTCGATCAGGTGACGCTGTTCACCTATGACGGCGGCGATCTGGTGCCGCGCACCAACACCGGCCTGTCCTATCCAACGCCGGTCACCGCCGCGAACAGGCAGGAGACGCTTGACGCGCTCGCCGAAACCGGCGTCACCGTCGACGCCGTCGAGTTCTTCCCGCTGACCGACGCGGTCGATCTCGAATCCTATCGAGCCGCGCTGGCGATGGGCGCGGCGATCGGAGCGACGCGCGCCTCGTCGCACATCTTCATCACCGATGACGGAAGGGTGATCGACAAGCTCGGCAAGCTCCTCGATCTCGCCAAATCGGAGGGAATTGGCCGGATCTCGTCCGAATTCTGCCCGCTCACGGCCGGCAACAATTCGGTGCATCGCGGCAAATGGCTGGTCGACCAGCTGGGCAGGCCGGAGTTCGGCCTCAACTTCGACTCGCTGCATATCGTCCGCAGCGGCTGCACCCCGGCCGAGATCGCCGCCTGCGATCCGAAATATTTCAGTATCTCGCAGATCAACGACGCGATCGGCACCCATGTCTCGTCAGACTATGTTCCCTTCTCGCACAAGCGCGAGGTGCCGGGGCAGGGCGATCTGCCGCTGGTCGACATCTTCAATGCGATCCCGGAGTCGGTCGCGATCGAGATCGAGACGCCGGCGGCGCATCGACGGGCCGCGGGCGTGACGGCTGCGGAACATGTCCGCGACGTGATCGAGGGGACGCGCAAGATCATGGCTCGACTGACGCCGACGCGCTGAGCCAGGCTCCAACCGTCAGGCTGAACTTGTTTCGGCATCCACCGGGAGGCTAGACCTGTCCGGGGAATCTGGTTGCGGCGTTGCGACGAATGATCATGGGCCAGCTTGAGTGGCCGGGTGGATGCTGAAACAAGTTCAGCATGACGGGGAGGGGACAGGATGACGTCCGAAGCAGGAAAACGCGGCATCGCCGCGACGATCTACGCGATGATACTGGCCGTCATCGGCCTGATCCTGCTGGGCGGCGGGGGCTATCTGATCACGCTCTGCGGATCACCCTATTTCGGGCTGGCCGGTCTCGCGGTGCTCGGCGTCACCTGGCTGGTCTGGCGGAGCGATCGCCGCGCCGCGGCCGCCTATGGACTGTTCCTGCTCGTCACCCTGGTCTGGGCGCTGGTCGAGGTCGGGGCCGACGGCTGGGCGCTCGTCTCCTGGCTGGCCGGCCCGATCGTCCTCGGCCTGCCGCTGCTGTGGTGCCGGCTCGGAACGGCGAAGCAGCGCGCGATCGCCTTTGGCGGTCTCGCCGCCGCTGTCGCGGTTATGCTTGCGGTGCTGCTCATCTCGCCGACGTCGCCACCCGAACCCTTTGACGGACCGGCCGTCGCCAATGCCGACGGCGACTGGCGCTATGTCGGCCGCGACATCGGCGGGACCCGCTACGCCCCCTATACCGAGGTCAACACGTCGAATGTCGACAAGCTCGATATGCTGTGGAGCTATGATGCGCCGTCGCAGATCAGCGAGGCGACCCCGCTCAAGATCGGCGACACGGTGTATTTCTGCACCTTCGACAACCAGATCGTCGCGCTCGATGCCGAGACCGGCAAGCAGCGCTGGCATCATGATCCGAAGCTCGAGCAGCATCGGCCGGCCAAATTCTGCCGCGGCGTCGCCTATCATCAGGCCGCCGATGCCGCCGATGGCACACCGTGCAAGGCGCGGATCTTCACGGCGACACGCGATGCGCGGCTGATCGCCCTCGATGCGGCGAACGGCGCGCCCTGCGCCGATTTCGGGACCGCGGGCACGGTCGATCTGCGCGCCAATATGGGCAAGCACCTCTACAATTATCAATATTCGAGTTCGCCACCACTGGTGGTCGGCGATGTCGTCGTGCTTGGCACGGCCATCTATGACGGCCAGTCGACCGACGAGCCTTCGGGCGTGGTGCGGGCCTTCCACGCCAAGGATGGAACGCTGGCCTGGGCGTGGGATCTCGGCCGCCCGGGTATCAACACCGCGCCGCCTCCGGGTCAGACCTATACGCGGGGCACGCCTAACGTCTGGGGCCTGACCAGCGCCGATCCCGAACTCGGCCTCGTCTTCCTGCCGACCGGCAATGCGCCGCCGGACTATTTCGGCGGGCACCGCACACCCGAGATGGACAAGTTCAATTCGTCGGTGGTTGCGATCAACGCGGCCGACGGCTCGGTCCGCTGGCACTATCAGACCGCGCATCACGATATCTGGGACTATGACATCGCCTCGCAGCCGGTGCTGGCCGACTTCCCGACTCCCGCCGGGCTGGTGCCCGCGGTGATCCAGCCGACCAAGCGGGGCGAATTGTTCGTGCTCGATCGGCGGACCGGAAAGCTGCTGACAAAAGTCGACGAGCGCAAGGTGCCGCAGGGTGCGGTCAAAGGCGACTGGTCGGCGCCAACCCAGCCATTCGCCGCCGAGATGCCGTCACTCGCCGGCCCGCCCTTGCGTGAATCCGATATGTGGGGGCTCACCCCGCTCGACCAGCTCTGGTGTCGGATCAAATATCGCGAGGCGCGCTACGAGGGGCCGATGACCCCGCTCGGGGTAAAGCCGACGATCCAGTATCCGTCCAACTATGGCGTATCGAACTGGGGCAGTGTCTCGATCGATCCCAAGGCGGGATTGATCCTTGCGACGGCGAACCATCTCTCCAACTATATGCAGCTGATCCCGCGCGGCAACCCCGCCGCGGGCGCCTAT
>CANJRZ010000059.1 GCA_947476735.1 Sphingomonadaceae bacterium | reverse complement strand
GCCCCCAGATACCCCATACTCCAAAGGCAATGAGCGCGATCAGCAGAACGGCGGGCACGAACCATCCCGCGACCTGATCGGCCAGTCGCTGGATAGGTGCCCGCGAACGCTGCGCGTCAGCGACCATCTGGACGATGCGCGCGAGCATCGTGTCGCGGCCGACCTTCTCGGCGCGGATGACGAGCGCGCCGCTCTGATTGATCGTTCCGCCGATGACCACGTCGCCGAGCGCCTTCGTGACCGGCATCGATTCTCCCGTCACCATTGACTCATCGAGCGAGGATCGGCCCTCCTCGACCTTCCCATCGACCGGCACCTTTTCACCCGGTCGAACACGGAGACGATCGCCGACAGCGACCTGGTCGAGCGACACCTCCTCGTCATCCCCGTTCGCGCCAATGCGGCGCGCGGTCTTGGGCGAGAGGTTGAGCAGCGCCTTGATCGCGCCTGAGGTCCGTTCTCGGGCACGTAGCTCGAGCACCTGTCCCAGCAGCACGAGAACGGTGATGACGGCGGCGGCCTCAAAATAGATTGCGACTGTGCCGTCCATCATCCGAAACGCTGCGGGGAAGATCCTCGGAGCGAAGGTTGCGACCACGCTATAGGCCCAGGCCACGCCCGTCCCCATTGCGATGAGCGTGAACATGTTGAGGTTGCGCGTCCGGATGGACACCCAACCGCGTTCAAAGAATGGCCAGCCTGCCCAGAGTACGACCGGGGTTGCCAGCGCGAATTGCAACCATCCCGATAGACGGGCCGGCACAAGATCGTGCAGCGCCGGGAACAGGTGGCTGCCCATCTCCAGGACAAAGACCGGGATCGTGAGCAACAGCGCGATCCAGAAACGCCGGGACATATCCAGCAGTTCGCCGCTTGGCCCGGTGTCTGCCGTCACGAGGTCCGGTTCGAGCGCCATGCCGCAGATCGGGCATGGCCCGGGATGGTCTTGGCGGATCTCCGGGTGCATCGGGCAGGTCCAGATCGCGCCTGGTTGGGCGACCGCCGCCTCTGTGTCACCCGCGGACAAGTAGCGCACCGGGTCGGCGGCAAACTTCGTGCGGCAGCCGGCGCTGCAGAAATGATAGTCCTCGCCGTCATGCGAGGCATGATGTGGCGTTGCCGTGGGATCGACCATCATGCCGCAAACCGGATCCTTGGCCGTCTTCGCGTCGGCGTCGCCGCCGTGTTTGCCCGCGCAGCAGCCGTGCGCACCAGAATTGCTCGCTGGAAGAGGATCAGTCACAGGCTCGTCTCCTTATCGACGAAGGTCAATCTGGGGTCTGACATCATGTCAGGGTCAAGCCCGGGCCACATTTATTTTTGCGCGCGTACCTTGGCGCGTTCCCACGTCAGCCGGACAATAGATTGTGGATGGCCGTCGCGGCCTTGGCCGCCTGACCTGCCGCGACCGCAATTTGATCCAGCCCTTCAACCATGTCGCCGGCAGCAAACAGGCCGCCGACCGTCGTTTGCTGATGCTCGTCAACCACGATGCAACCTGCCGGGCTCAGTTCAGCGCCAGCCATTCGCGCCAGTTCCGAGCGAGGAGAGGTTCCAAGGGCAACATATAGGGTGTCGAACGGGAGCAATTGGCCATCAGTCAAATGGGCGAGCAAATTCTCACCATCGATCGACAAGTCCCGGATTGGCGCGCGTTCGACCGCAATACCGCCTCGAGCCAGATCTGCCTCTTCGGCGTCCGACAGTTGCGAGCCGTCTTGGGCGAGTAAGGTCACGGTGTCGCTGTAGTGGCGAACGAACAGAGCCTCGGCCGCACCATGGTCGGAGCAGCCCAGCACGGCCACTCGCTTGCCGCGGACCTCATAGCTGTCGCAGATCGGGCAATAGCGTATCAGCCCTTGGGCAACGGCTCGATCATGCGGCTCCTGCGCCATTCGCGGTCGATGATTTGTCACGCCTTGGGCAAGTAATATTGTTCGCGCACCGAAGATTTCGGCTTTCGTTTCGACGATGAAACCCTCCTCGGCTCGGTCGATGCGCTCGACCTCTCCGGTGACCAATTCGGCACCGTAGCGGGCGGCATGTTGATGCATGCGAACAAGCAGATTCTCGCCAGAGATACCGTCTGGAAAACCGAGGAGGTTATGTGTCGTCGGGATGGAGGACGCGCGGCCATCGCCAGCATCGATGACCAGCGTAGAACGCAAAAACCGGCCTAGATAGGTTGCGGCTGTCAGCCCCGCGGGGCCGCCGCCTATTATCACGCAGTCGTACATGCCTGCCTTTCGCTGACCTCGGTCGTCACTGGTATTACGCGGCACGCCGCTCCTTCCCTCGAAGGCGTGCGCGTTCCGCGAAAAAAAAGCAGTGGCTCGCGAGGGGTAAGCCCCGTCACTGCGTAAATTCAGATGAAGCCCATCGCCAACAGGATGGACAGCTCAGGTGCCCACGGGTCGCAGCGTGGCGCGGGGGCGAGCGGACGTGGGGAAGACGGGTTGGAATTACCGGTCGCGCTCCATTGTCGCTCGCCCGGGGACAACGACATGTCGCAGCGTCAGGGCGACGACACCATCATCGACGGGGGAAGTTGGAGACCTACAGCCCTTTTTCGGTCTCGATGGGCCAGGCGCTTTGGGTGATCATGGTTGTCGCTGGTCTCCCGCTGATACTCATGTTGGTGGCCGGACTCATTATCTCGCGGACTTGGAAATCGCCTATCTCCCTTGTGGCGAGCTCGACCGGCACAAAGAGGCGATTTCCCGTGCCCTGCCGTAAAGACCATTACATCCCGGATGCAGGCGGGGCCAACAGGCCCAACCAGGCAACGAGGGCAAGAATAGCGAGGGCGCATCCGGTCTCGATGGCGAGGCTGCGGCGGAGTGACCCTATCGCCAAAGATGCGTTGCCGGTTTCAATGGCCGCAGCAAGGGAGGGCGTCAGGAAGAAGCGATTGGCGGCGGCCAGCATCAGCATGACGCCGAAAAGTATCAGCTTTCCTGCCAACAGTAGACCGTAGAGACTGGTAAAAAGTGATCCGAGCCTGGACGGTCCGATCAGAATCCAACTGTTGATGAAGCCCGACAGGATAAGCAGTGCCACGACAGCCGATCCGACTTTCGCAAAGCCATCCAGCGCGCGGTAGGAGAGGTGGATATGATCTATCGCCATGCGGGCAGCAGGGCGGAAAATGAGAAGGCAAAGGGCGAAGAGGGCTCCTGTCCATATACCCGCGGCCCACAGATGGGTGATGTCGGCGCCAAGATGGATCCATCCCCGCAAGCCTTCATCGGCCGCGCCGTGACCGGTCCAGGCCAAGGTTGCGAGAGCGAGAGCGGCGGTGGCCGACAACGACCACAGCGCGAAAGCCGGGCGACGCCATCCGACGATGGAAAAATACAGCACGAGCAGGAGGGCCGCGACCCGCACTTGCCATAGCGTGCCGATCGCCGTGCCCGATATCAAAAGAGAGACCGTGGCCCGATCAACCTGATTGAGCGGGACGCCTGCCATCGAGGCCGCCAGCACCATCATGCCCAGGATCGATAGTCCGATGCCGGCCAGTGCTATCGTCGCCAAGACCGAGCGGAAGCGCAGGACCGAGCCGGATGCTCGCTCGGCCCCGCGCAACGTATAGAGGCCGAACATCGGCATCCCGAAGAGGAGCATGAGATCGAGGTAAAGCCATAGCCTGACCGTGATCGCTATGATGTCCGGCACGCTCTTACTGGACCTTGAAGGTATAGCTGCCCTGGATGCGATGGGTGTCGGCAGAGACGACGTGATAGTCGACCTTGTAGGTTCCAACCGGCAACGGCTTGGCAAGCGCTGCCACGAGCGTCTTGCCATCGGCAGCCACGGTCGCCGTGACGCCGTTCATCTTCATCGGCCCCATCTTCATGCCGGGCATTTCGGTCATCGTCAGGTCGATCCCGGAGAATTGTGCGACCAGCGCTTCGGAAAAGACGAGCTGGATCCTGGTCGGGGCCGTGGTGACGGCATTGGCCGCCGGCGTTGCGCTATTGAGTTTGGGGTGTGCCTGAACAGCGGTAGCGGCGAAGACAGACGCCGCCATGGCGACGGCAAAAGCTGTTTTACGAAACATCGATTTCTCCATGGGCGGCGATACTGCCGACAAAGCGATTTACGCACCGTGCGGCGTGACCCCTCACTTTGCCTGCAAGATTTCTTCAATGTTGGGGCGCCAACGGGTTCGCGCCGTAGATCTGCGCGGCGGATGAGGGATGAGCGCTCGCCGTGCGTATGGTCAATTGGATGGGTGTGAGAATCACCGAACATCCAGAGACGCTTCTGCTCGGGAGGACGTGGTGGAACATTCGAGGACGGCATGGCGGCGGAAGCATTTTCCGAGCATGGGCTTCATTGCTGTGACGGCGCTGGTCGGCGGTGCACTGGCTGGGATCGTCGTATATGTGGGCGCCTATGACATCGGGGCGGATTCGCCGCACACCAGACCGGTCTATTGGCTGATAGAGCAGCTTCGTGATCGTTCGATCGCCGTCCGGTCTCGCAATGTGAGCGTCCCAGCTAACCTAGCGGACGTGAAACGGCTGCAGAGCGGCGCAGGACTTTACACCGAGATGTGCAGCGGCTGCCATCTCGGGCCGGGTTTGGAAAAGTCGGAGATCAGCCAAGGTCTCTATCCCAGGGCTCCGGAGCTTTTCCGGGAACAGCAGCGATCGGCAAAGGCGCAATTCTGGACCATCAAGCATGGGGTCAAGCTGACCGCGATGCCGGCCTGGGGTAAAACGCATAGCGATGAATTGATCTGGGATATGGTCGCGTTTGTGCGGAAGCTACCGCAGATGACACCGGCCCAATATCAAGCCGCAATTGCCAGCGCGCCCGAAGACCACGACGCGATGATGAAGGATATGCCCGGCATGAAGAAGACGATGCCATAACGATGTGGTGCTTACCCGGCAGGCGCTGGCAGTCGGACTGCGCTCAGGACAGCGGTGCTTTGACGGACAGACCGATAGAAGAAACAATGGGCAAGGTGGGTCCGGCGCCAGCGCGCCCTACCGAATAAGAGATCGGATTTTGCGATGAATATGGACTTAGATGGGCTTTTGGCCCGCTTGCGAAATGAACCGGCGCATCCGGCCCTTATCGGTCTGGAAGAGGCCGTGTTCAGGCGCATTGCCGCCCTGCCGCAGGTTTCGGCCGCTTCTCAACTCAGGCTCGGCGCGATGGCCGCCTTTGGCGCGGTGTTGCTCGGTATCGCCAGCAACGGATTCACGCCACCTGCCGAGGCATCGGTAACACTCTCGCCTTTCGGGCCATCCAATCCGCTTGCTCCCTCAACCTTGCTGGCGGGCCCTCGATGAAGCCGAAGCTGCTCGTTCTGATCGCAATCGTCGCCTTCGTTGCGGCCGTTGCGGGGGTGTTCCTGGGTCGCTACTTCTTCCCGCAGCCCAAGGCAGCCGGGGTCGAACTCCACGACGTATTGCACAGCAAGCTGGATCTGGACGACCGTCAGAAGGCTCAAATCGAGCTTCTTGAGCAGCGCTTCGCCGTGCGCCGACGCGCACTGGAGCTCGAAATGAGAGCGGACAATGCGCGTCTCGCAACCGCGATCGAAACCGAACATGGCAACGGACCGCGGGTCGCGGCGGCCGTCGATCAGTCACATCAGGCCATGGGTGCGCTGCAAAAGGAAACACTTGGTCATATCTTCGCCATGCGCCAGATCTTGCGCCCTGATCAGGCCAAGACCTTCGACCAGGCGGTGGTACATGCGCTCACCGACGATGTACGGTGAGTCTGGATCTTCAGGCGTGCTCCGACGGTGAACTTGCGGCGTTGACGCTCGCGGGTCGGCAGCCAGCCTTCGCGGAGATCATGCACCGCCACCAGGCTGCGATTTTTCGCTTGGTGCGCGGCCTCGTCGGCAATGCCGAGGACGCGCTTGACCTTACCCAAGACTGCTTTGTGTCCGCGTTCAGCCACCTGCGAAAATATGATGGTGGGCGGCCGCTACGGGCTTGGCTGTCCCGGATAGCGATCAACAAGTGCCGCGACTGGCGTCGCCGCCAGAGAGTGCGGCAGCTCTTCACCTTCAGTTTTATCGTATCCGACGACGAGATCGAGCAAGTGGCCGATGAGGCACCCTCCGCGCATGCCAGCGCTGACTCAAAAATGGAGCTCAAGCGCATGGCCGCCGCCATCGGCGCGTTGCCTGCTTCGTTGCGAGAAGTTCTGCTGCTCCGCACCGTCGAAGGGCTGAACCAGTCGGAAGCCGCCACGGTGCTCTCGATCAGCGGCAAGGCCGTCGAGACGCGGCTCTACCGGGCGCGGGCGCGCCTTGCTGAAATCTTAGCCGAGAAATGAGGGGTGCGCCCCGCTCGCGCGTAAGAAGAGAGATACCGCGCTTGAGCGTCTTTGCGGACCCGGCGTGCTGCACGTTGAACAAGGAGATATTATGCCCCCGGTATTGAACCGCCGCGACCTCTTCCGCGGCGCCGCTCTGACCGGCGGTGGCCTGGCACTGTCGGCCTGGATGCCGGCCTGGGCCCAGCCCGTTTCAGCCGGGATCGCCAAGCCGCTCCCGACAGTGACCGGCAACGATATCACTCTCAAGATCGCGCATCAGATGATGATGATCGATGGCCGGGAAAGCCATGCGATCGGTATCAATGGCACGGTTCCCGCGCCTCTGATCCGTTTGCGTCAGGGCCAGACCGTGCGCCTTTCGGTGATCAACGATCTTGAGGAAGACAGCTCGATTCACTGGCATGGCCTGCTGGTGCCGTTCCAGTTCGATGGCGTGCCGGGGATCAGCTTTCCCGGCATCAAGCCCAAATCAACCTTCGTCTATGAGTTCCCCATCGTTCAGGCAGGCACCTATTGGTATCATAGCCATTCGGGGTTGCAGGAGCAGATGGGCCATTATGGACCGATCGTCATCGACCCGGAGGGCGAAGATCCGATCAAGTCGGACCGCGAGCATGTCATCGTGCTTTCCGACCATAGCCAGATGCATCCGCACGAGATTTTCAAGAAGCTCAAACAGGTCGGTGGAGGCTATTTCAACTATCAGCGTCAGACGCTTACCGGTCTGCTGGCCAAGGAAGATCAACCGCTCAAGGAGCGGCTCGATTGGGGCAAAATGCGGATGGACCCGACCGACATCTCCGATGTCACGGGTTCGACCTACACATATCTCGTAAACGGGCATGGCCCCCAGGACAACTGGACCGCGCTTTTCAAACCCGGCGAGCGGGTTCGATTGCGTTTCGTCAACGCCTCCGCGATGACGACATTCAATGTCCGGATTCCCGGTCTCAAACTGACGGTCGTACAGGCCGACGGTCTCAATGTCAGGCCCGTCGAGATCGACGAGTTCCAGATCGCGGTGGCCGAGACCTATGACGTCATTGTCACGCCAGCGGATGACCGCGCCTACACGCTGGTTGGCGAATCCGTCGATCGGTCGGGCATGGCGCGCGCCACCCTGGCCCCGCGCGAAGGCATGACAGCCGAAGTCCCTCCGCTTCGCAAACGGCCCCTCGCCAATATGAAGGACATGGGCATGGGGGACATGGACATGAGCGGCATGGACCACGCAGCGGTGGGACACGACATGGCAGCCAGCGGAGCCGCCGCGGGCGGTATGGCGGGCATGGACATGGGGTCCGGCGCCTCGCCCGGCACGGATAAGACCGCAGGTGGTGCCATGGCCAATATGCCCGGGATGGCAGCGCCTGCTGGTGACGCAATGGGCGGCATGGCGATGGGTGGAATGGGCGGCATGAACATGCGCGACGCCAGCAAAGCCCCGCAGGTCAAGATGGGGCCTGGTGTACAGACGATCTCGCCCATGCCGATGGATCGCACGGGAGAGCCCGGACAGGGCCTTGAAGATGTCGGGCACCGCGTCCTTGTCTATCGCGATCTCATGGCCGTGGAGCGCAACCCGGATGTCCGGGCGCCCGATCGTGCGATGGAGATCCATCTAACCGGGAATATGGAACGCTATATGTGGTCGTTCGACGGGGTGAAGCTCAGCGACAAGCGCGAGCCCATTCCGTTTATCGAAAACGAAAGGGTCCGCGTCACGCTCGTCAACGACACGATGATGTCGCATCCGATCCATCTTCATGGACATTTTTTCGAGCTGGTGACGGGGCATGGCGAATACTCGCCGCGCAAACACACCGTCAATGTGGCGCCGGGAGGCAAGGTGAGTTTCGATGTCACCGCCGATGCGATCGGCGATTGGGCGTTCCATTGCCATATGCTCTACCACATGCATGCCGGGATGATGCGCGTCGTCTCTGTCCGGCCTCGGGGAGAAGCCGCATGAAGTCGCTTCTTCTCCTAATCGGCGCGGTGCCGCTCGCCCTCGCGGTACCGGCCAGCGCACAATCGATGCAAAACATGCCTGGCATGAACATGCCGATGGCTCAGCCGCCAGCAAAGAAGAAGCCGGCGGCCAAACCGGCACGTCAGGCCAAACGCGCAACCGCCGTGAAGCCGACTGCCAGACCAGCGCCGGCAAGGCGTAGGGCGCCCGCTGCGAAGCCCAAGCCCGCAATGCAAGGCATGTCGGGAATGGGCGATATGCCCGGTATGACCATGCCAGCCAGCAAAGCGCCTGCGGCGGCCGATCCGCATGCCGGCCATGACATGTCGAGCATGCCGGGCATGGTGATGCCCGGGTCGACGGGCGGTGCGATGAACCACGATATGCCTGGCATGAATATGCCGGCAGACACGGGCGGTCAGCCGATGCAGCACGACATGTCGTCGATGCCCGGCATGGCGATGGACGGGCAAATGACGGGTCATGGGGCAGGGGGTACGAGCCTTGCGCCTGGCAACGCTCCTGCACCAACGCCTCCGAGCGATCACTATGCCGATCGGGTCTATAAAGACGGCGAGATGGCCGCTTCGCGCACCATGCTGCACAACGAACATGGCGGCAGCACCAGCTCGATGATCCTGTTCAATCTGGCAGAATATCAGGTCCGGAACGGCCGCGACGGCTATCGCTGGGATGGCGAGGCGTGGTTCGGCAAGGATCTCGACCGGCTCGTGGTCAAGACCGAAGGAGAGGGGGCTTTTCGCGAAGGGGTCGATAGTGCCGAAGTTCAGGCGCTCTACAGCCGAGCGCTCGATCCTTACTGGAATCTGCAGGCCGGCGTCCGATATGATTTCAAACCCAACCCGTCCCGAACGTATGCGACGATCGGAATCGAGGGGGTCGCGCCTTACTGGTTCGAAACGGAAGCAGCCTTGTTCTTGTCGAACAAGGGCGAGGTGCTGGGGCGGATCGAGGGCTATTATGATCAGCGCATCACGCAGCGTCTGATTTTGCAGCCCCGCGTCGAACTGAACCTTTCGGCTCAAAATGTGCCTGAGACAAGGATCGGATCGGGGCTGTCCAATGCTGAGCTGGGATTGCGTCTCCGCTACGAGGTCCGCCGCGAATTCGCTCCCTATATCGGTGTTTCCTACGACCGTAAGTTTGGGCGGACGGCGCACTATGCGCGGGCCGATGGGAAGGACGTCAAGGCGACGAGCTTCGTCATTGGCGTGCGGACCTGGTTCTGAGAAGTATCCGGCTCCGCTCGCACGTCGGGGCTAGCCGCGTCCATCGCTGGCTGGCCCTGACTATCGGCGTCCAACTACTGCTGTGGTTTGCCAGCGGTCTGATCATGAGCGTGTTGCCAATTGACCGTGTTCGCGGTGAACATCTCGTGGAGCGTATATCGCCCGCGACGCTGGGTCAGGCGCAATCGCGCGCGCCGCTGGACCTCGTCTTGCGCGCCGCAACCAAGCCCGTGCGCGAAGTCCGATATCGCCCACTTCTGGGACGCGAGGTTGCCGAAGTCGAACTCGTCGACGGCACGGTAATGCTCCACGATGCCGAGACCGCGAAGGTCATTTCCCCGCTGAATGCTGCCATGGCTCGCGCGGTGGCGGTGCAAGCCTATCGCGGCACGGCGGCTCAGACGAGCGTGCGCCCGGTTTCGGCGGCCAGCACTGAATATAAGGGCATGCTTCCGGCGTGGCGAGTGGATTTCGCCGATAGCGACGCGACGCATGTCTACGTCGCCCAGAATAGTGGTCGGATCGTTGCCGTCAGAAATGGCACATGGCGCCTCTATGACTTCTTTTGGGGCCTCCACATCATGGATTGGAAGAACCATGAAAACTTCAACACGCCCTGGCTGATGGGCTTTGCCGCAGGGGGTCTCGTGCTGGCGATCGCGGGATCGGCGCTATTGTATTTCCGGTGGCCGCGAAAGCGGCGCCGCAAGGGCTGAATATCGCGGAGAAAATCGGGGCGGGGGCCAAAGGAGACGACCAATGATGAAAAATGCATATTCGAGCCTCGCCCTGCAGACCTTGGTCGGCGGCGTCATCATGTATTTGGTGATGTTCGTTATGATTGATAGCCTGGGGAGCTTCTACAATAACCTCAATATGCTCTACATGACGTTGATGATGGTTGCGCCGATGGTGGTGCTGATGATCCTCGCGATGGGCCATATGTTTCCGTCGAAGACCGCAAACATGGCCCTTCTGATTGGTTCGGTGGCGATATTTGCCGGATCATTCGCGCTCATTCGCACGCAAACTACGATCGGTGACACGGCTTTCCTCCGTTCGATGATCCCGCATCATTCGGGAGCGATCCTGATGTGTCGCGAGGCGTCCTTGAAAGACCCGGAAATCGTCCGTCTGTGCGGCGGCATCGAGGAATCTCAGCGCCGCGAGATTGATGAGATGAAGGCTATTCTAGCTCGCAAGTAGATTTCGCAATTCATTCTCGGAAATTTTTGCAGCCTGGCGAGGGCAATGGCGCGCTCGTGCGTATTAACAATGCGGGGCGCTGAGGAGAGAATTGTGAAGAAAATAGTCGCCGTCATGATCGTCGGATTGTTGACCACACCCGCGATCGCGCAAATGCAGGGCATGGATCATTCCAAGATGGACATGGGCCAGATGATGAACCCCACGCCAGCCAATCCGTACCCGCCGGCCGAGATGGAAATGCATCAGAAGATGATGTCTGCCATGGGCGGCGATGCGACGGAAACCTGGGTTCGCAAGATGATCGAGCATCATCGCGGCGCGATTGCGATGTCACGCATTGTTTTGCGCGACAGCAAGGATGCGCAGGTTCGAATGATGGCGAACAAGGCGATTACCGAGCAAACGCGCGGAGTGGGCGAGCTTCAGGGTTGGCTGAGAGCTCACCACAAGCGCGCGCAGTAGAGCCTTCCCTCGCCCTTGGGCGGGGGAAATACGGAAGGTTTATATGACACTCAAATTCGCTCTCGCCGCGTTCGCCGCTTCCCTCTCCATCGCCAGCGCCGCAGCTGTGCCTGTCGTCGTGCATCGCGATCCGGGCTGCGGCTGCTGTGAGCAATGGGCCGCACAGGTGCGCCAACAATTTGGCCGGCGGGTGAACATCGTCGATGATCAGCTACGCACCGCCTTACAGCGCGCCCAAGGCGTACCGGCGTCACTGTCCTCATGCCACACAGCGATTGTCGATGGCCTTGTATTCGAGGGTCATGTTCCGATCGCGGATATGAAACGCCTGCTGGCGCAACGTCCGCGCGGCGTACGAGGTCTAGCCGTGGCCGGTATGCCCATTGGTTCGCCGGGGATGGAAGTCGCTGGCCAGAAGCTGCATCCCTATAACGTCATCGCTTTCGGGCCATTCGGCCAGACGATATTTGCCCGGCATGGCGGCTGACGATGACATTGCTCTTTCCGTCTGCGAGGCCTAAGAAATAGCGGCTGTGAAACGTGCGCTTCACCTCTTTCTCCTGTTTGGAGCCCTGATCGGTCTGCTCGGCCAGGAAGCCGCCTTTGCGTCGGCCCCGCCTGCGATGCCTCCGCAGATGACGGTGGCTGGGATGGCCCATTCAGGAATGAGCGAAGACTGCATGAAGATGATGGAGCAGCAACAGCAGCCCGCGCAGAAACCATGCAAGGGCATGACCCTGGCCTGCATCGCCGCAATGGGCTGCGTTGTTCCCATGGCCGTTCGTAACGATGCGCCGGCGCTTGCGGTGCCTGCAGCTAATGCGGTCATGGCCTTCTGGACGACCACTACCGTCCTGCACGGCAGCGAACTTACTCCAGAACCGGAACCACCGACTCTCCTTGGCTGATCGAATTCGGCCGTCAGGCTGATAGGATCGTTGCGCTTATCGCGCACCCCAAACATCCTGTCGGACCTGCGGCTACCACGATGTTTTGCCAAAGGATTACAGTCATGAAAAACCGTGTTTTCTATGCCCTGCTGGGCATAGCCCTCGCCGCACCTGTTGCCGCCTTCGCCGGCCAGCCCGACCACAGCCAACAGTCCGGCCACTACGAGTGGAAATCGGTTCCGCAATATGGCCCGCGCGCCACGGGACCGGCTCAGCGGCGCGTCTGGGTGCCCGATGCCGCGCAGGTGGCAAGCTGCGACTGCGACATGATGAAAATGAGTGCCGCAGACTGCATGAAGGAGATGCATAGCATGGCATCGCCTTCGTCAGCCTCTTCGGTCGGCTAAGCGCAGGTTCTGGCCGCTTCAGGTCGCATAGACGCTAGGCCAGCAGTGGCGGCGGATGCCCCCCATTCCGCCGCCACTGACATGCCTGTCATATTGCTCGATGGCCGCCCGACCCTCCGATCAGGAGTTTTCCATGCGATTGTTTCTCTTTGCGCCGCTGCTCGCGGTGATCCCGGGCATTGCGTTCGCCGGTCCGCTCACTTTCGAGGCCGCGCTCCAGCGCGCCCGGCAGGAAGCGCCGTCGATCAAGGCCAAGGCGCTCGGCGCCGATGCCGTGCGTTCCGCTCGCGCTGCGGCCGGGGCGCTGCCCGATCCGACGCTTGGCGTTAGTGTCGAGAGCTTCCCGATCTCGGGACCGCTCGCGTTCGAGCCCAATCGCGACGACTTCACCATGGCGCGGGTGGGCGTGTCCCAGGATATTCCCAATCTCGCCAAGCGCCACGCTCAGCAAGCGCGCGCCGATAGCGACATCAGGGCGGCGGAAGCCGATACGGCGGTCGAGGCTCGCACGGTCGAGGTCGGCACGGCGTTGACGTGGATCAACCTGGCCTATGCCGAGCGCCGGCTTGCCGCGCTCGATGACGTTCTGTCCCGGCTCGAGCGCGTGGTAGGGACCACGACCAGCGCGGTCGCTTCGGGCAATGCGCGGCCGGCGCAGACGCTCGCCGGACAGCAGGCGGTCGCGGCGCTGCAGGATCGCCGCAGCGAACTGGTTTCGAACGTCGCGCGGGCGCGTGCGACATTGACTCGCTGGACGGGCGATCCGGCGCCTGAGATTGCCGGACCGATCCCCGATTTCGTGGTCGATGCAGTTGTCCTGCGAGCTGGCCTGGATCGTCAACCGACGATCCGGATGATCGATGCCCAGACAGGCCAGGCGGATGCCGACGTCCGAATGGCGGATGCAGGCCGACGCACCGACTTCGGTGTCAACCTTGCCTACCAACGTCGCGATCCCCGCTTCGGCGACTATGTCTCCGCCGGTGTGACCGTCAGTCTGCCCTTCTTCACCCGCAATCGTCAGAACGCCCAGATCGCCGAGGCTCAGGCCAATGCCGGGCGAGTAATGGCTCAGCGCGAGGCTGCGCGGCGCGCACTCGCCGCCGACCTCGATGCTGATCTCGCCGACCATGTCATGCATCATGAGCAGTGGATGCGCGCGCGGGACACGCTGCTCCCGCTCGCCGATCAGCGCGTGAAGTTGGAGACCGCCAGCTACGGCGCTGGGCGCGCCAGCCTCGTCGATATCGCCGACGCCTATGCCGCGCTCGCCGACGCCACCCTCACGACCCTCGACCGCGAAGCGCTGGTCGCCGCTGACGGCGCCCGATTGACCCTCACGTACCGGAGCGCAGACCAATGAGCTTTGAGATTTCCCAGCGTGCCCGGCTGAGTCTCGCTGCCGCTCTGATCGCATTGGTGGCCAGCGGGGCGGGCTATGGCATCGCCCATCTGGGTGGGCAGCGGGAGCCGTCAGTGCAGTCGGGAGATGCGGGTCGGAAGGTGCTCTACTGGTACGATCCGATGGTGCCGCAAGAGCACTACAACAATCCTGGGACACTTTCGTCGATGGGGATGAAGACCATCCCCAAATACGTCGACGAAGGCGGCGGCGACGCACCGGGCGTCCGCATCGACCCCGCGACGTCGCAGACGCTTGGGCTTCGCACTGTCGCAGTTCGGCGCGGAGAACTGGCGAGCAGCCTTACCGCCACCGGCACGGTAGATTTCAACCAGCGCGATGTCGCGATCGTCCAGGCGCGCGCGGGAGGGTTCGTCCAGAGGGTCTATGGTCGTGCGCCAGGTGACGTGGTCGGCGCGGGCGCACCACTTGCTGACATTCTCGTGCCGGAATGGGGTGGCGCCCAGGCCGAATTTCTTGCGGTTCGCCGCACCGGGAACGCGGCGCTGACCCAGGCGGCACGGCAACGGCTCATGCTGCTTGGCATGCCCGCAGGCACCATCGCATCGGTCGAGCGCATGGGGCGGCCGCAAAATGTCGTCACGATCTCCACCCCGACCGGGGGCGTGATCAAGACTTTGGACGTGCGCGCAGGCATGACCATGGCGGCGGGACAAACTCTTGCCGAGGTCAACGGCCTGGGAACGGTCTGGCTCAATGCGGCAGTGCCTGAAGCGATCGCCGGGCCACTTAAACCCGGACAAAGCGTACAGGCGACACTTGCCGCATTTCCTGGTGAGACCTTGTCGGGCCGTGTCTCGGCGATCCTGCCGCAGACCCAAGCGGACAGCAGGACGCTCACCGTCCGGATCGAGCTGCCCAATCGCGGCGGGCGTCTGCGTCCCGGCATGTTCGCCACCGTGTCGTTCGGCGGCAGTACGCAGCTGGCGCTGCTGGTGCCCTCCGAAGCGCTGATCCGTACCGGCAAGCGCACATTGGTGATGCTTGCGCTCGACAAGGGGCGCTACCGGCCCGCTGAGGTGCAGACCGGCCGTGAAGCCGGCGATGACACCGAGATCCTGGCGGGTCTGAGCGAGGGCGAGAAGATCGTCGCCTCGGGCCAGTTCCTGATCGATTCTGAGGCGAGTCTCTCGGGCGTCGAGGCGCGGCCGATCGGCGGTGTTGCTGCGGCAAAATCTGCCTTAACCGCTGCTCAGTATGAGACTGTCGGCAAGATCGAACAGATCACCGCCACGTCGGTAACACTCAGCCATGAGCCGGTGCCCGCCATCGGCTGGCCAGCGATGACGATGACCTTCCAGCTTCCTGACTCCAAGATCGCGCGGGGCCTGAAGACTGGCGACCGCGTGCGTTTCGGCTTCGATCGGCCGCCTGCGGGACCGACCGTTCGGCGCATGACCAAGGTGGTCGGCCAGTGATCGCCCATCTCATTCGCTGGTCGGTCAGGAACCGCCTCTTCGTCCTGATAGGCGTACTGGCCCTCATCGGCGTCGGCATCTGGGCGGTGCGATCGACCGCGATCGATGCGCTGCCTGATCTCTCAGACACGCAGGTCATCATCCGCACCTCCTATCCGGGCCAGGCGCCGCAGATCGTGGAAAACCAGGTCACCTATCCGCTCACCACCACCATGCTGTCGGTGCCGGGTGCCAAGACGGTGCGCGGCTATTCCTTCTTCGGCGACAGCTTCGTCTATGTGATCTTCGAGGACGGCACCGATCTCTATTGGGCGCGCAGCCGCGTGCTCGAATATCTCAACCAGGTGCAGGGGCGCTTGCCGGCCAGCGCCCGCAGCGCGCTTGGGCCGGATGCGACCGGGGTTGGCTGGGTCTATGAATATGCGCTGGCCGATAGGACCGGTCGGCACGATCTGTCGCAGCTCCGCGGGCTTCAGGACTGGTTCCTGCGCTACGAGCTGAAGACGGTAACCGGCGTCGCCGAGGTCGCCAGCATCGGTGGCATGGTCAAGCAATACCAGGTGCTGCTCGATCCGGTGAAGCTCGCCGCTTACGGGATCACCCACCAACAGGCGGTCCAGGCGATCCAACAGGCCAATCAGGAAGCGGGCGGCTCGGTGCTGGAGATGGCCGAAGCTGAATATATGGTCCGCGCCTCGGGCTATCTGAAGACGCTCGACGACTTCCGGGCGATTCCGCTGAAGACGGCGGCCGGTGGCGTACCCGTGCGTCTTGGCGACGTCGCCACCATCCAGATCGGCCCCGAGATGCGGCGCGGCATCGCCGAACTGAACGGCGAAGGCGAAGTCGCCGGCGGCGTGGTGATCCTTCGCTCGGGCAAGAATGCGCGTGAGACGATCGCGGCGGTCAAGGACAAGCTCGTCGATCTCAAGAAAAGCCTACCGCCCGGTGTCGAGGTGGTGACGGTCTATGATCGTTCGCAGCTGATCGATCGCGCGGTGGAGAACCTCACCCACAAGCTGGTCGAGGAGTTCATCGTCGTCGCTATCGTCTGCGGCCTGTTCCTTTGGCACATCAGATCGGCGCTGGTCGCGATCCTTACCCTGCCCTTGGGGGTGCTGGCAGCATTTGCCGTGATGCGGTTTCAGGGGGTGAATGCCAACATCATGTCGCTGGGCGGCATCGCCATCGCGATCGGCGCGATG
>CANJRZ010000058.1 GCA_947476735.1 Sphingomonadaceae bacterium | reverse complement strand
CTGTCGTTGCCAGCCCATGAATGGGCGGCCGTCAAATTCCACGGTCAGGCGGAAGCGCGCCATCAAAGCCGCGTGCCGGCCGGGATCGAGAAGCCGCGCAACAATTCGGAGGTCGACATCGCGGCTCTACCGGCGCGCTGGACCCGCGTTGGTCGTATTGCGTCATCCGTGCAGGCGATGGTCAGCCCATCGTCGATCACTTCACCCGCCGCTGCCGAGCCGTTTGTTGCGATGATTTGGGCAGCGAGAATACGAATCCGCTCACCTTGAACTTCGAACCAGGCGCCTGGCGCCGGATTAAAGGCACGGACCTGGCACTCGACCTGCGAAGCTGTCCGTTGAAAATCGATCCGGGCCTCGGCCTTGTCGATCTTGGGCGCATAAGTCGATCCGGTCTCGGGTTGCACGACGGGGGGATAGGCGGCCGGATCCGACAGGACCTTCACCATCAGCATCGCGCCTGTGCGGGCCAACTCGTCGCTGAGTTCTCCTGCGGTCTTGCTGTCGACGGCAGTCTCGGCGGTCAGCAACATCGGTCCGGTATCCAGTCCGCGCTCCATCTGCATGATGGTGACGCCGGTGACCCTGTCGTTGGCCAGGATCGCCCTCTGAATTGGGGCGGCGCCGCGCCAGCGTGGCAGGATTGAACCATGAACGTTGAGGCAGCCGAGCCGCGGTGCATCGAGAATCGGTTGTGGCAAGATCAGCCCATAGGCGGCGACCACAGCGACATCGAGATCGAGCGCGGCGAAGGCGGCCTGTTCCTCGGCGTCCTTGAGCGACACCGGGTAGCGGACCGGAATTCCGAGGGCCTCGGCGCGCTGTTGGACCAATGCCGGCTGCAGTGCCTTACCGCGGCCGGCTGGCCGCGGCGGCTGGCAATAAGCGGCTACCACGTCGTGGCCGGCGGCGACCAGCGCTTCGAGCGTCGGGACGGCGAAATCGGGAGTACCCATGAAAGCAATGCGCATGATTTCTCTGAAACGCTTGCCACCCGATGATGCAAGCCCATAACGATAAAGGATGGCATCGCCCGAGATCGAAACGCTGACCCAAGCCCTGTCCAAACTGCCCGGACTTGGGCCGCGCTCGGCGCGTCGGGCGGTGCTTCATCTGCTCAAGAAGCGCGAAGCGGCGATGGCGCCGTTGCTGCGTGCGCTCGAAGCGGTGAACGAGAAGCTCACCAGCTGCCGTGCCTGCGGCAATGTCGACACCAGCGATCCCTGCAGTATCTGCAACGATTCGCGCCGTGACGCACGGATGCTGTGCGTTGTGGAGGAGGTTGCTGATCTGTGGGCACTGGACCGGTCACGGCTGTTTCCCGGCCGTTATCATGTGCTCGGCGGCCGGCTGTCGGCACTCGACGGTATAAGGCCGGAGGACTTGTCGATCGATCTGCTGGTTGGCCGCGTCGCTGCGGGCGGGATCGACGAAGTGGTTCTGGCGATGAATGCGACGCTCGAGGGCCAGACCACCGCCCATTATATCGCCGACCGGCTTGAGAAGCTGCCGGTGCGCCTTACCCAACTCGCCCATGGTCTGCCCGTAGGTGGCGAACTCGACTATCTCGACGAGGGGACGCTGGCGCAGGCGCTGAGGGCTAGAAGGCCGGTGGCGTAGCGCCAGTTCCTCAAGGACCGAACGACTTTCCGGCTACCTTGACGATTCGGCTCCATCTTCCTAGCTCAAAGTCATGACTATACGTCCCATCCTTGAGGCGCCGGACACTCGGTTGCGTACCATCTCCACGCCCGTCGACGGCATCGACGACGACTTGCGCGCGCTGATCGGAGATATGTTCGATACGATGTACGATGCCCCCGGCATTGGCCTCGCCGCGATCCAGATTGGTGTCCCGAAGCGCTTGCTGGTGATTGACCTGCAGGAACAAGAGGATGAGGAGGGCAAGCCGATCCGCCAACCCCGCGTCTTCATCAATCCTGAAATTTACGATCCGTCGGAGGATCGGTCGGTCTACAATGAGGGCTGTCTGTCGGTCCCCGACCAATATGCGGAAGTCGAGCGTCCCGCGGCCATCCATGCTCGCTGGACCGACGAGACGGGCGCTGCGCATGACGAGAAGCTCGAAGGCCTGATCGCGACCTGCCTTCAACATGAACTGGATCATCTCGAAGGCGTCTTGTTCATCGACCATCTGTCGCGGCTGAAGCGCGACATGCTGCTCAAGAAGCTGGACAAGGCCCGAAAGGCTAACCGGGCGGCCTGACTCCAGGTCCAATGTCGGCGCAAGTCGCGATCGTCCGCGGCTCAAATGGCAATAGTCTACGACGCCGGCACTTGCGTTCAGTCTATACGCCGCAATTCAGCAGGGTGACGAACCCGTCTGCCAGCCCTATCTAAGGGCGATGCATCGCACTTCCTCCCCCGGCTTGCCCAGCCGCGAGCAGATTCTCAACTTCATCACTCGGTCCGATACGCCGGCCGGAAAGCGGGAGATTTCGCGGGCATTCGGGCTGCACGGGCATGACAAGATCGCGCTCAAGGCACTGCTGAAGGACATGGCCGACGAGGGCCTGATCGACAGCGCACGCGGGCGCGCCTTCCATAAGATGGGTGGCATTCCGAAGGTCACGGTCCTCCGTATCACCGACATTACCGATGAAGGCTGGGCGCTCGCCGTGCCGGAGAATTGGCAGGGCGAGAATGGTCCGCCGCCGCAGTTGCGCGTCAAGGAAGTTAAGGGCCGTAAGGGGGCGGCTCTCGGGATAGGCGATCGCATTCTCGCGCGCACCGAGGAGGCCGGCAACGGCTGGATCGCCCATCCGATGAAGAAGCTCGCCCGTGGGGAGGAGCTTATGCTCGGCGTCCTCCATCGCGAAGGTGACAAGCTCTGGCTTCGTCCGGTCGACAAACGCGAGAAGCGTGACACGCTGGTTTCCGATGCGGGTGACGCCGATGCCGGCGATCTGGTGCTGGCCGAGAAGGCAGGGCGGCCACCGCGCATCACGGCTCGTGTGACCGAGCGACTGGGCGATCCCTTTGCGCCGCGGTCCTTCAGCCTTGTCGCGATCCACAAATTCGGCATTCCCGATATTTTCCCAGAATCAGTGCTCGAAGAGGCCGAACTCGTGCCCCGGCTCGACCTGGGGGACGGCAGGGAGGATTTGCGCGATCTGCCGATCGTTGCAATTGACCCCGCCGATGCCCGCGACCACGACGACGCGATCTGGGCGGCGCCTGACGAGGATGCCGCTAATGCCGGTGGTTTCAAGGCGATTGTCGCGATTGCCGACGTGTCCTTCTACGTCCGGCCAGGCTCGGCGCTCGACCGAGAGGCGAAAAAGCGGGGCAACAGCGTCTATTTTCCGGATCGGGTCGTTCCGATGCTCCCCGAGGCGTTGTCGGCCGACATCTGCTCGCTCAAGGAGGGCGTCGATCGTGCGGCTTTGGTCTGTCATCTGACGGTCAAGGCTGACGGCACCCTGGCGAAATGGCGCTTCACCCGCGCGATTGTCCGGATCGCGGCTAACATTGCCTATGAAGATGCCCAGGCGGCCATCGACGGTACGATCGATCACCCGATGACCAGCACTGCCCTGCAACCGCTCTGGGCCTGCTGGAAGGCGCTATTCAAGGCCCGCGAGGCGCGTGAACCGCTCGATCTCGATCTGCCCGAGCGGCGCGTGGTGCTCGACGAGAAAGGCCGGATACTCTCGGTCGCGCCGCGCGATCGCCTCGATGCCCATCGGCTTGTTGAGGATTATATGATCGCCGCCAACGTCGCCGCCGCCAAGGCGCTCGAGGCGAAGAAGGCGCCGGTCATGTACCGCGACCATGAGCCGCCGAGCCGCGAGAAGCTGGTCGCGCTCAAGGACTATCTCGCCACGTTCGGCATGGAGTTCGCTCTGGGGCAAGTGGTGCGGCCCGCCACCTTCAACCATATCCTCGGCAAAGTCACCGATGAGGCGATCAAACCGCAGATCATGGAGCAGGTACTGCGCAGCCAGACCCAGGCTTATTATGGGCCGGCCAATACCGGCCATTTCGGCCTGGCGCTCGGTAGTTACGCGCATTTCACCAGCCCGATCCGGCGCTATGCCGATCTGCTCGTTCATCGCTCGCTGGTCGGCGCCTATGGGCTGGAGAGCGGCAAGCCCAGGCTCAACGGGCCGGGGCGTTCGAGTGATATCCCAGCGAACACAAGGCTGACCCAGGATGAGGCCGAGCGGATGACGGCCATCGGCGAACTGATCAGCCAGGCCGAGCGCCGTGCCATGGAGGCCGAGCGTGAGACGATCGACCGCTACGTCGCCGCGTTTCTTTCGACCAAGATCGGCGAGCTGCTCGATACGCGAATCACCGGGGTCCAGCCTTTCGGTTTTTTCGCGACGGTCGAAGGGCTGGGTGGCGACGGCCTCGTGCCGGTCTCGACTCTCGGCACCGAATATTTCCGTTATGACGAAGCGGCGCGCTCACTCGTAGGCGAGCAAAGCGGTGACCGCTATCATTCGGGAATGAAGCTCAAGCTACGCCTGGTCGAGGCCAATCCGATCAACGGCTCGCTGCGCTTCGAGCTGGAGGAGGGCGGAAGTCAGCGGCCGATGCGCGGCGGCCCGCGTCGGGATGGTAAGGGTAAGGGGCGGCCCATGATGGGCCGGCGCGGCCGGCCGCCGAATATTCGGCACAAGGGTGGACGGCGATAGGCAACCCTGCCTCATCCCACCATCGCCGGGTCGATGGCTTCTGGAATGTCACAGCTTCGGCAGTGTAACGCCTTGCTGGCCCATATATTTGCCGGCCCGGTCGGCATAGCTGATCTCGCAGGGCTCGTTGCCCTGGAGGAAGAGAAATTGGCACGCGCCTTCGTTGGCGTAGATCTTGGCGGGGAGCGGCGTGGTATTCGAGAACTCGAGCGTCACATGTCCCTCCCATCCGGGCTCGAGCGGGGTGACGTTCACGATGATGCCGCATCGCGCATAGGTCGATTTGCCGAGGCAGATTACGAGGACGTCGCGCGGTACCCGGAAATATTCGACAGTGCGCGCAAGGGCGAAACTGTTCGGCGGGATGATGCAGACGTCGGTCTCACGGTCGACGAAACTGTTAGGCGCGAAATTCTTCGGATCGACGGTCGCCGAATCGACATTCGTGAAAATTTTGAACTCGGGGGCGACACGCGCGTCATAGCCGTAGGAGGAAAGTCCGTAACTGATGCAGCCGTCGCGGCGCTGAGCCTCGACGAAGGGCTCGATCATTCCGTTATTCTGCGCCTGCTCGCGAATCCACTTGTCCGACATGATCGACATTGAGCGATCGTTCCTCTCTCATTTGATGCCCAGGTCAGCCGGACCGAAAGCATGCGGCAGCAATTCCGATGCCCGAAAATGGGCGAAGTCCTCACCATCGGCCGAACCGCAATAGATGTCGATATCGCGTCCTCCGAGCTGCGAAGCTTCATTAATAATCTGGCGGCAGCGCCCGCAAGGCGTGATCAGTGCTGAGCCACTGAGCGAACCGTCGCGAGCCAGTGTACCTCCGACCACTCCGATCGCGACCACATTGCGCAAGTGGCCCTGGCTGTTGGCAGTCGCCAGGGCGACGGTTTCGGCGCAGAGCGACAGGCCGTAGCTGGCATTCTCGAAATTGGTGCCGGTGACGATCTTGCCATCGCCGATCAGCACTGCGGCACCGACGCCAAAGCCCGAATAAGGCGCATGGGCAAGGGCTGCTGCTTCGCGCGCGGCATCAATCAGCACCCGCCCGGCGATTTCGCGCATGTCGACCGGTTCAGCCACGGATGTGCAACACGCAGATCAGGGTGAACAGCCGCCGGGCAGTGTCGAAATCCACGTCGATCTTGCTTTCGAGGCGATCCTTCAGGAGCTGGGCAGCTTCGTTATGGATCGCCCGGCGGGCCATGTCGACAGTCTCGATCTGCTGGGCGGTCGCGGTCCGGATGGCCGAGAAATAGCTGTCGCAGATCGCGAAATAATCCCTGATCGGCCGGCGAAAACTACCGAGCCCGAGGATCAGTGTTTCGAGCAACTCGCCGCTTTCGGCGTTGATGTCGATGGCCAAACGGCCTTCCTCGACTCTCAGCTTGACACGAAAGGGGCCGGCATATCCGAGCGGATAAGGCCTCAGCGGCTTGAAATGATTGTCTTCGAGCAGGTCGTAGATAGCGACGCGCCGCTCCTGCTCGACATCGGCATTGCGCCAGATGATCGTTTTCTCATCGAGATCGATGGCAATGATGCGCGGATCGGACATTGCCTGGGCCATAAAGGTTGAATGCTGGCGGCGGAAGGCCCTTGCGACTCCGCTACCCTCGTAAAGAGAAGCATGCAGAACCGGGGTTCCGCATGCTTCCAGTTTGCCTCGGGGGAGGAACTAGTCGGCTACGCGCACCGTCACATGGGCGCTCCATCCGGCCACCAATGGCCGGTCCACCTTGTCGTCGATCTGAATTCGCACGGGCACGCGTTGGGTGACCTTCACCCAGTTGCCGGTGGCATTCTGTGGCGGGAGGAGCGAGAATTGCGCGCCTGTACCGGCGTTGATGCCAATGACGTGGCCTTTGAACGTGCGGCCTGGAATGGCATCGAGTTCGATATCTGCGCGCTGGCCAACACGAACCTTGTCGAGCTGGGTCTCCTTGAAATTGGCGTCGATCCAGTAGCCAGTGTCGCTGACGATGTTGACCAGCGGCAGCATCTGAATGGCGACTGTGCCCGGAGCCAACTTGTCGGCCTGGCTGATCCGTCCGCCAATCGGCGCACGGATTTCGGTGCGCGCCATATCATAGGCCGCCTTGTCGCGCGCGGCGACCGCAGCTTCGACGACCGGATGTCCGCCGAATTTCGAAGTTCCGAGCGAGGCGCGAGCCGATTCGGCTTCGGACGAAGCCGAGGCCTCCTCGGCGATTGCAGCGGCGAGCGCCGCTTTGGCTGCATCGAAAGTGGCACGCGTCGTGAACCCGCGGGCGAGTAATTCCTGCTGGCGGCGGAAAGTGTCCCGGGCCAGCGTCACGTCGGACACGCTCTTCTGCGTGTCAGCGCGCTTGGAAAGATAGGTGCTTTGCAGTTCGGCAACCGATAATTGGGCCTTGCCGACCGCGGCCTCCGCTTCCATCAAGGCGATGCGATAGGGCGAGGGATCGAGGCGGAAGAGCAGGTCGCCTTTCTTTACCACCTGATTTTCGACGACGAACACCTCGGTCACGCGGCCCGGAATCTCGGTGCCGATCTCGGAGACGTGCGCGTTTACCTGGGCATTGTCGGTCGAAACGGTGCGGCCGCCCGTGAGCCAGAAATATAGTCCCGCCGCGATCAGCAGCGCAGGTACCGACAGCATCACGAACAGCCGCCCCAACTTGCGCTCATTGACGGGGGCGGCGGCCGCGTCGTCGTCGGCGCTGAGGCTCCTCATCTCGTTCACCGCCGTGCCCCAGCGACTGCTGGCTGCTCTATCCGATCGTCCTTGTCGCGCATGTGCTCACGCACAGAGGTCAGGAGATTTGTCAAAAGTTCGCGTTGCTCTGCCGAGAGCCTTTCAAGCATGTCTTCTTCCATTTCATTGGCAATTGCACTGAGTTCATCAACCACAGGCGTCGCCCGCTCTGTCAGATGGATCCTCCAGACGCGACGATCGGTCGGATCGGCACGGCGTTCAACCATGCCGGCCTCTGCCAGACGGTCGACCATTCGGCAAAGGGTGATCCGCTCGACATCCAGCATTTCCGCCAGATCGCTTTGCGTCGGGGCGATGTCGACACGCGAGAGCATGATAAGCACCCGCCATTGGGCGCGGGTGATGCCCCTCGAACGAGCGCGCGCATCGAACCGATAGCGCGATCGCCGGGCGATATCGTGCATCAAAAAGGGTACGCGACGACTCGTATCTGTAAGCATACTTACATTGTGGAGGCTTGCGGTAAGCATTGCAAGTTGAGAATATCCACAGATCGCTCCCCGGGAAGATTTTCCCAGCCGGGTTGCGGAGGCCCGTCGCGGGGGGGATAATCGCGCCATGGCCGACCTCATCAGAATTGCAGTCCCTCAGGCACCGGAGCCGCCGTCGCTGCCCCATAATGTCGAGGCGGAAGCGGCGTTGCTGGGCGCACTGATGCTCGACAACCGAATCGTCGAGGACGTGCAACTGAGACTCAGGCCGGATCATTTCTTTGAGCCGCTTCACGGCCGAATTTATGAGGCGCTCCTGCGGCTTGTCGACCGCAACATGGTCGCGACGCCGGTGACGCTGCGCCCGATGTTCGAAGGCGACGCGGGGATGCGTGAGCTGGGTGGGCCCGCATATCTCGCGCAGCTCACCGGTAGCGGTGCAGCACTGATCGGCGCCCGCGACTTCGCCAATCAGATCTACGATCTTGCCCTGCTGCGGGCACTTGTCGGCGTCGGCCGGACCATGGTGGAGCAGGCGCTCGACACCTCGGAGGACGTCGATCCAAAGGCCCAGATCGAGGAGGCCGAAGTTCAGCTCTATCGGGTTGCCGAGCAGGGCGGCGAAGAAGGCGGCGTCAAGAGCTTCGCCCAGGCGACCAAGCAGGTCATCGAGATGGCGAGCGCGGCGCTCAATTCCGGTGGCCATATCGCAGGCCTGACCACCGGACTCGAGCGGCTCAACGCCAAGATCGGCGGTCTCCATCCGTCCGATCTGATCATTATTGCTGGTCGGCCCGGCATGGGGAAGACCTCGCTCGCCACCAATATCGCATTCAATGTCGCACGCCGATATACCCGCGATCTGGCGGCCGGCATCGAAAAGTCAGTCGGCGCGCCGGTTGCCTTCTTCAGTCTTGAAATGTCGGCGGACCAGCTCGCGACGCGCGTGCTCTCCGAACAGGCTGAAATCAGCGCTGAGCAGATCCGAATGGGCAGGATCAGCAATGCTGAATTCAACAGCTTCGCGCGCGCCGCCCAGGATCTCGAAAATCTGCCGCTCTTCATTGACGATACGCCCGGATTGACGATTGCTGCGCTCCGGACTCGCGCACGGCGTCTCAAGCGCCAGCGCGGCATTGGTGTCATCATCGTCGACTATCTCCAGCTGCTGCAAGGTTCCGGCAAGAGCAGTGACGCCAACCGCGTTCAGGAAATCTCGGAGATCAGCCGCGGCCTTAAGACTCTGGCCAAGGAACTCAATGTACCGGTGATCGCGTTGTCGCAGCTCAGCCGACAGGTCGAGCAGCGCGAGAATAAGAAGCCGGTGCTGTCGGATCTGCGCGAATCGGGTTCGATCGAGCAGGACGCCGACATGGTCTGGTTCGTGTATCGAGAGGAATATTATCTCAATCTCATCAGCCCGAAGGCGGCGTCGATCGAGGCCGGCGACAGCGCGGTCGAGGTGACGGCTTTCGAGGAATGGCAGCAGAAGATGGCGCGCGCGCACAACCGCGCCGACCTGATCATCGCCAAGCAGCGCCACGGCTCGACCGGTACGATCCCGCTCAAGTTCGAGAGCAAGTTCACCAAATTCTCCGATCTGGCAGACGAATATTATACGGGCGGCGGTTACGACGACGAATGAGCGGGTGCCGCATCGCGGATCGGGAGAGGAACCTATGGACCGATTGACGAAGGTCGAGGCGCGGCTGCAACGGCTCGAAGATCTTGAGGAGATCAGGGCACTCCGGATGCGTTACCATCGTTGTGTCAACGAGCGGATCTTCAAGGAGGCGGTTGATATCCACACCGAGGATGCGCTGGTCGATTTCGCGGGGCAGGCGGTCGCGCGGGGGCGTGAGGATATCGCGAAGCTCTATGATTTCCTTAACACCAATGTCGGGATCATCCGGCAGTTCCCCGCCAACCATATGATTTCGATCGACGGTGATGAGGCCACGGGCAATGCGCTGGTCGACGCGCGCTACAGCCAGGACGGCAAGAGCATCATTGCCGCAGCCAGCTATGATGAGAAGTATCGCCGTACTGAAGAAGGCTGGAAGATCAGCGAGATGATCGTGAGCATCTATTTCTCGGTGCCGGTCCAGCAGGGATGGGCAGGGGACGATATACAGCAGATCAGGGTCTGAGCCACCGCTTCAGTCCGTCCCTGCCGCCTGAGATCCCGGCCTCCGCCGGGATGACGATTGAAATCTAGAAGACCGGTTCGTCGCCTGGATTGGTCAGCGGCTCGCCATGGATGCCGCATTCCGTCTTGTCCCAGCCGCGCCAGCGGCCCGCGCGCGGGTCCTCGCCGGGTTTTACGATGCTTGTGCAGGGCGCGCAGCCGATCGACGGATAGCCCTTTGCCTCAAGCGGATGGCGCGGCAGGTCGCGCTGTTCGAACCAGGATTCGAGATCGGTCTTGGTCCAGTTGGCGAGCGGGTTGAACTTGATCCGGTCGCCGTCGAGCTCGAAGCGCGGGATCGCCGAGCGGGTCGATGCCTGGAACGCCTTGCGGCCGGTGATCGAGCTGTCGAAACGCCTCATCGCGCGGGCGAGCGGCAACACCTTGCGGATCTCGCAGCAGCCATCGGGATCATAGGACCAGCGCAGCCCGGTCGCGTCCTTCTCGGCAATGTCTTCTGGATCGGGGGTGATGTTGCACACGGCGGTCAGGCCGAGCCGGGCGACGAGCGTGTCGCGATAGGCGAGCGTCTCGTCGAACATCTTGCCGGTTTCTAGAAACAGCACCGGCGTCGCGGGATCGGCCCGAGCGACCAGATCGAGCAACACCGCCGATTCGGTGCCGAACGAGGAGACCACCGCCAGTTCGCCAAGCAGCTTCTCCCCGATCACTTCGCGCAGCATCGTCTCAGTGTCGACACCTTCGAAGCGCGCGTTGAGCCGCGCAACATCGGCCGCGGTGAAGCGCGGCGTGGTGTCGATCCGATCGATGCGGCGCGCGGTCTCAGGCATGAAGTCCGGCATTTCGGCGCGCCCAGACCGGTGCGCGCCCATCGACTGTCTTCTGATAGACATTGCCCGCCAGCGCGGTGAGCTTGTCCAGCACTTCGCGGTCGACGTCGGCGTCGCTCAGGATCGCGTCGAAGCCGCAGCGCCGCAGCGGGTTGATCTGGTCGACGAGAATGTCTCCTGCCGCGCGCAGTTCGCCCGCATAGCCGGCCTCGCGCAATATGCTCCCGGTCGAAAAGCCGCGTCCGTCGCGGAACTTCGGGAAGGCGACTTCGATAAGCTGAAGCCGCCCGAGATAGGGGATCAGCGCGCGCGGATCGTCGGTCGGCTCGAGCCGCACGGCGGTGGCATTGCCCTGCCCGAGGAAGGCGTCGAGCGTGACGGCGGGCTCCTCGTGCGTCTCGTCGTCGCGGAAACGGATCAGATCACCCATAAATCGCCTCCTTGAATGGCGCTTCGCCGATGCGGCGATACGTATCGAGGAAGCGCTCGCCATCGGAGCGCAGCGCCTTGTAGACGTCGACCGCCTTCTCGACCGCATCGACCACCCCATCCTCGGAGAAGCCCGGGCCGATGATCTTGGCGAGACTGGCATCCTCGGCGCCCGATCCGCCGAAGCTGAGCTGGTAATTTTCCTCGCCCTTCCGGTCGACGCCGAGAATGCCGATATGGCCGGCATGGTGGTGGCCGCAGGCGTTGATGCAGCCCGAGATCTTGATCTTGAGCTCGCCGAGGTCGCGCTGCCGATCGAGATCGGCAAAGCGCTCGGCTATCTTCTGAGCGACCGGGATCGACCGCGCATTGGCGAGGCTGCAATAGTCGAGCCCGGGGCAGGCGATGATGTCGCTGACCAGATCGAGATTCGGCGTTGCGAGCCCGGCTGCATCGAGCTTCTGCCAGATCGCGAAAAGATCGCTCTTCTTCACATGCGCGAGCACGACGTTCTGGGCATGGGTAATGCGCAGCTCGTCGAAGCTGTAGGCTTCGGCCAGATCGGCCATCAGATCGATCTGCGCTGACGAGGCATCGCCCGGAATGCCGCCGGTCGGCTTGAGGCTGATATTGACGATCGCATAGCCGGGCGTCTTGTGCGCGGCGACCTGATTGCCGACCCACCGGGCGAAGGCGGGGCTGGTCTGGTCGATCTCGTCTGACAACCCGGTCTCGAAGGCTGGCGGCGCAAAGCCGGCGGCGATCCGATCAAACTCATCCATCGGTGCGTCGAGGCCGAGCGTGCGGGTGTGGAGGAACTCCTCCTCGACCTGGCGGCGATATTCATCGGCGCCGAGCTCATGGACGAGGATCTTGATCCGCGCCTTGTACATATTGTCGCGCCGGCCGAAGCGGTTGTAGACGCGCAGGCACGCTTCCAGATAGCTGATCAGCTGTTCTTTGGGCAGGAACTCGCGGATTACCGGGGCGACCATCGGAGTGCGGCCCATGCCGCCGCCGACGAAGACGCGGAAGCCAGCCTCGCCCGCCGCATTGCGATGGATCTGGAGGCCGATGTCGTGGAGCTTGACCGCGGTCCGATCGACCTCGCTTGCCGTCACCGCGATCTTGAATTTGCGCGGCAGGAAGATGAATTCGGGGTGGAAGGTGCTCCACTGGCGGAGCAACTCGGCCCAGGGACGCGGGTCCTCGATCTCTTCGGCGGCGGCGCCGGCATATTGATCCGACGAAATGTTGCGGATGCAGTTGCCGCTGGTCTGGATCGCATGCATCTCGACCGTCGCGAGCTGGGCAAGAATTTCGGGCGCGTCGGCGAGTTTGATCCAGTTGTACTGGAGGTTCTGCCGGGTCGTGAAATGCCCGTAATCCTTGTCATAGGTCCGCGCGATATGCGCGAGCATGCGCATCTGCCGGCCGGACAGCGTGCCATAGGGGATGGCAACGCGCAGCATATAGGCGTGCAACTGGAGATAGAGGCCGTTCATCAGCCGAAGCGGCTTGAACTGATCCTCGCTCAGCTCACCGGCGAGACGGCGGTTGGTCTGGTCGCGGAATTCCTCGACGCGGGCGTCGACAATCGCCTGATCATAGTCGTCGTAGCGGTACATGTCAGATCACCCATTCGCCGATGGAGGGATCGGCTGGTTTGAGGCCGAGATCGGTCCGCACGGTGGGGCCGACGGCGCGGATGCGGTCTTTGATGTGGCCCGGGCGGGGACCGGCTTCGGTCATCTCGCCCTGGATCACATAGGGGGCGTTGACGCGGCGCGCCGCCTCTTCCTGGGCGGCGATCGCCTCGCCATGGGCATCGACATCGACGGCGTGTTCGATGTGGCGCGACCAGCCGTCGCCGGTCCACCAGATGACGTCGCCCGACGTCAGATCATTCCCCGTCAAGATCTTCACGCATTGCCCCCGATTGTCTGCATCTGGCTTTCGGCCTGCACGGCCAGGTTCTTCAGGCGGTTCGCGGCGTCCGACAGCAACACCACCTCGCCGACGACAATGATCGCCGGGCTAACCACTGCCTCGCGCAGGACCATGTCTCCGAGATCGGCGAGCAGGGTGCGCAGCGCCCGCGACCCTTCGAGCGTGCCGCGCTCGAGCACCGCCACCGGCATGTCGGGAGCGACCCCGTCGGCCATCAGCTTGTCGGCGATCGCGGCCGAGCAGGTAACGCCCATATAGATGACGAGGGTGCGACCCTGACCGGCCAGCCCCGCCCAATTCTGTTCATGGAGCCCCTTGCAGGTGCCGGCGACAAAGCTGACCGCGCTTGACCAGTCGCGATGGGTCAACGGCAGCATTGCCTCGGCGGCGCAACCGAGCGCTGAGGAGACGCCGGGAATGACCTCGACCGGCAGGCCGGCAGCGCGGACCGCCTCGACCTCCTCGCCGCCCCGACCGAATACGAAGGGATCGCCGCCCTTGAGGCGGACGACCACCGAACCGGCCTTCACATGGGCGATGATCAGCGCGTTGATCGCCTCCTGGGGCAAGGTGTGCCGGTCGCGCTGCTTGGCGACCGAGATACGCTGGGCACCAGGCGGCGCGTAATCGAGCACGCGCATGTCGATCAGTCCGTCATGGACGACGATGTCCGCCTGCCGCAGCGCATCGACGGCGCGCAGGGTCAGCAGCCCGGGGTCGCCGGGGCCGGCACCGACCAGGATGACGCGCCCGCGCGCTTCGGGATCGAGCAAAGAAGCCATGGCGCCCAAATGGCGTCGCAGCGGGCAATGCGCAAATGAGGGATGCTTTGGGGAGGGCCAAGTTTTCTTTGCCTTCCGGGCGTAGCGACATTCCGCCCATGCCGGCCTGCAAAGCGCGATTTCCTGCGCTTCGGTGCTCACGAACATTTGAGCAGGCTGCGCTCCGATGCTCGGAAATCACCCTTTTCGGCTCGACCTGAATGAATTGTCGCCACGCCCGGGGTTCAGGAGGAGCAAAAGTGCGGCTCCGCGGTCGGGGAAGATGCGCATTTTGGTCCCCTTTTTCACCCATATTCCCGGGTGCATGGGGTTGTTCGAGCGGATTTTTGAATTTTTTCTCTCGCTCGACGCTCTCCAGCGCGAGTGAAGCTGCACGATGGCCATAGCGAAGCAAGGTCTCAGCCTGACCATATTGCAGACCCGTCCTCTGCGCTCGCATGACAAGCCGGGCAGCGCGCACCACATCCTCGGTTGCGCGCAGATAGCGGACGACCGACCGCTTCCACGCGGCGTGCGACGCGGAACGAAAGCCATGCTTCCAGGCATTGCGATTGCCGCGCGGCGCGCCGCTCCCCTTGCCGCCGTGCATCCGGCAACGTTGGCGGCCGTGGATCGCAGGGGAGCGGCACAGCTCGCCTGAGCGGGTGCTCGCGCCGCAGCGTGGGGCGCTGGCGAGGATTTCGGGTTGCATGCGGTGTTCTCGGTTCCGTTCTGGGGACCGGATTGCTTAGCGGGAATGATTGAACAAAACAAGAACAGTATGCAGCACTGAGAGGTGGAGAGGGGCCTAAGGCTGTTCTCGCCTAAGCGGTCTGGCGAACCAATTTGGTCGGATCAGACCGACCGGTCGAAAGCAGGATATGCGTGAATTTCAACGCTCCGATGCCGACGTCCCGGTATAGACGGTGGCGATTTGGCGCGATGCGCCAAGCCGGAACCGCTCCGCTCTCTTATGACAGGATCCTTTGGGACATTGAGAGGCTGTTGGCTGCCCCCGTTGTCGCCCCTTTTTTGGCGAGCTTCCGTACAACCAAGTGGCAGCGGAAATCGGGGAGCAGATCTTCAGGGAAAAGGCGAACGACCAAGGCGCAATTCCACTGTTTAGGGAATCTGAAGCCGTGGCAGGAAAGGAGAGAAGGGACAAATGGATCGGTTCGAAGCCATTCCTGCGCCGCTGCGGCAATATGCCGGGCGCGTGTCAGACGTCGACAGCCATGAGATGATGCCGCTTCAGGAGTGGGCCCGAGTTCTGGGAACGGCGTTCCTGCCCTATGGCGACGCGTGGATCGCTGGGGGCGAGGATGAGACCTCAAACCGAAACCACCCTAATGTTCCCGGATTTCCGGGCGACGTCGAGCCGATCGGTGGCGATATCGGCGACGTCAAGGGTTGCCGGGCCCCGGGCGCAACCGACATGACCCGCCGCACGGCCGTGATGGATGCTATGGGCATCAGCCGCCAGCTGATGTTTGCCGGCGCCCCGGGCTTCCAAGGCCTCATGCTTCAGCTCAACGGTCATGATCGGGAGCTGTGGACGACCATCACGAAAGACCGGCGGGAATTGGGCAAGCATACGGTCAACCTCTACAATGACTGGCTGGTCGAGGCCGCCAGGGTGTCGGATCGATTACGCCCGGTAGCGGTGCTCCATACTGAAAATGTCGACGAACTGCTCACCACCACCCGTTCGTTGCTTGATCGCGGGATTCGTGCCGTGCAGCTTCCGGCCGGTGTATTGCCAGGGGGTAAATCGCCGGCCGATCCCGCGCTTGATCCGTTCTGGTCGATGCTGACGGATACGGACAGCATCGCGACATTGCACATCGGTGGCGAGGCGACCTTTTTCGAGACCCGTGACTGGGGTGAGGCGCCAGCCTTCAAGGGTTTCCGTAACCTCGGCGAATTCACCGTCGATCCGTGGACATTGTCGGTGATCCACCTGCCGAGTCAGAATTTTGTCTCGACCATGCTGGCCGGCGGCGTGTTCGAGCGCCACCCGTCGCTACGTTTTGGGGTGATCGAGGTCGGCGCATACTGGTTCGGCCCGATGCTCCAGACACTCGATATGTGGTACGAAAATGCTCAGCTCTTCAAATCGCCGGGCACATATCAGATGCCCAATCCGCCATCATTCTATGCGCGGCGGAACATTCGGCTGACTCCCTTCGTGTTCGAAGATGCCGGCAAGCTGATCGAGCAATATGATCTTGGTGATGTGCTGTGCTTCTCAAGCGACTATCCTCACGTCGAAGGCGGAACACGCGCGATGCAGCGGTTCTACGACTCGGTTGTTCATCTGGGTGACGAGGCGGTCGAGAAGTTCTTCGTGACTAACGGAAGCTATCTGCTGCCGGACTGAGACTTTTCCTCGATTTCCGCGCGGATCGCAGCGATCAATTCCTCGATCTCGCCCCGGATAGCCCCGGTGGCGGGGATGCGCGGGGCGGGCTTCGAGTCGTTGCATCGGGCCGGGAACGAGCAGTCTGGCTTCCGTCCGCCAATTCGCTAATCTCGGTCTTCAGAATAGAAGAGGATGCATATGGCTACCGAGACCAGCACGCCTGACGGACAGACCATCGACTTTGCCGGCCTGGCGGAGAAGTTCG
>CANJRZ010000057.1 GCA_947476735.1 Sphingomonadaceae bacterium | reverse complement strand
TGCATCCCCATCACCGCGAAGGCGCGGCGCATCAGCGACAGCTCGTCGGATGTGCCGAGCCGGATCGCGCCATGCCGTTCGCCGGCCAGCCGATCTATCTCTCCGGTCCGGTTCATCGCCTCGGCCAGCCCGGGATCGCGGGCCAGGGCCGCGGTGTTGCTCTCGTCGACCAGCTTCAGCAACGTCCCATATTGCGGGACTTCGCGCCGGTACATCTCGGACATTGCTGTCGCGAAGAGCCCACGGATCATGTCGGCGGGAACGAATCCCATCGGCATCAGCCGTCGCTCTGACGCTCTATGTCGGCACCGACCGCCGAAAGCTTCTCTTCGAGCCGCTCATAACCGCGATCGAGATGATAAACGCGATGGACGCGGGTCTCGCCATCGGCGGCGAGCCCGGCAAGGATCAGGCTCATCGAGGCGCGCAGATCGGTCGCCATCACCTCGGCGCCGATCAGCTTGTCGACCCCCTTCACGATAGCGGTGCGACCATGAACCTGGATGTCGGCGCCCATGCGAGCCAGTTCGGGCACGTGCATGTAGCGATTTTCGAAGATCGTCTCTGTGAGAACGCTGGTGCCGCCGGCCAGCGCGAGCATCGCCATGAACTGCGCCTGCATATCGGTCGGAAAGGCCGGGAAAGGCGCGGTCGAGACTGTGAGCGGCTGAAGCGCGCCGCTCGCCTGGACGCGAATACCTTCGGCGGTGGCGTCGACATGGACACCGGCCTCACGCAGGCCGGCGAGGATTGCTTCCATATCCTCGGCGCGAGCACCGGCCAGCATGATATCGCCGCCGGTGATCGCGGCTGCGCAGGCATAGCTGCCTGCCTCGATCCGATCGGGCATCACCTCGTAGGTGGCGCCGTGCAGGCTGGTCTTGCCCTGGATCGTCAGCCGGTCGGTACCGATGCCGTCAATCTCGGCGCCCATCGCGACGAGGCAACGGCAGAGATCGACGATCTCGGGCTCGCGCGCCGCATTCTCCATCACCGTTTCGCCCCTGGCCAGAACCGCCGCCATCAGCGCATTCTCGGTCGCGCCGACCGAAACCATCGGGAAGCTGATCCGCCCGCCGATCAATCCCCCCTTGGGCGCCGTCGCCTTCACATAGCCGGCTGCCAGTTCGATCTCGGCACCAAGCGCCTCGAGCGCTTTGAGGTGCAGATCGATCGGCCGGTTGCCGATCGCGCAGCCGCCGGGCAGCGAGACCGTCGCTTCGCCGGCGCGTGCCAGCACGGGGCCAAGCACAAGGATCGAAGCGCGCATCTTCCGGACGATGTCATAGGGTGCGACCGTCGAGGCCAACGCGCTGGCCGTCATCGTCATCTCACGACCGATCACGTCGCCCGCGCCGCGCTTGACCGTCGTGGTGACGCCGAGTTCGTTGAGCAGATGGCCGAAGCTGTCGACATCGGCAAGGCGTGGCAGATTGGTGAGGGTCAAAGGCTCCGCGCTGAGCAGCGAGCAAGGAAGCAGCGTCAGCGCAGCGTTCTTGGCACCCGATATCGGCAGGCGGCCCGAGAGGCGGTTACCGCCCCTGATGGTGATACGATCCATGGACCGCCTTTATCGGGGAGTCCGTCCCGTCTCAAGCGGTCCAACACAAAACCGTTCACATGTTCCAGGCGCCATCCTGAAATCGAGACTTTCCGGACCTCAGGCGGACGCGAGTGCTATCTGTTTTCAGCCGTGAACCGCGGCCCAGGCGTCCTCGAAATAGCGGCGCGGATTGTCGACCATGATCGTGTCGATATCGTCCTGGCTCATCCCCATCCTCTTGAGTTCCGGGAAGATATTCTCGAACAAATGGGTCATCGCCCAGTTGGGCAGGATCTTCTTGAGTTCGTCGGGCGTGGTGTTGCCCATGCCGCCGGCGAAGCAGGCGACATAGTCGTGCGAGACGAGGATCTTCTCCCTATGCCCGGAATCGGACAGCGCCTTGAGGTTCTTCATCCGGACCTCGTCTGGCACTTCGACGATCAGCCCGAACCGGTCGAAACCGACATAGCTGCCGCGCTCGGCGAGCGACTTCTGGTAGGGAGCGTCATCGGCGCCGCAGCTGTGGCCGACAATCAGGCTGGACGATTTGAGCCCCTGGCCGCAGACGATGTCGATCTGGTCGTGGCCACAACTGCAGCCCTCGGTATGCGAAATGACCGGAACGCCAGTCGCCTTTGCCGCGATCGATGCACCGGTCAGCACCTTGCGCTCATAGTCGGAGACCTTGCCACGGCCGGTCGCGATCTTGATGATGCCGCATTTGATGCCAGTGTCCTGAACGCCGCGCTCGATCTCCTTGATGAAGCCCTCGGCGATCTGTTCCTCGTTCAGCTGCGCCAGCGTCCAGGGAATGCCCATCTCCTCGACATAGGCGCCGGTCGCACAGATCAGGTTGATACCGGTCTTCTGCGAAACCTCGGCCATCACCTCGACGTCGCGACCGAGGTCCATCGGGCAGGGATCGATCACGCTCCGCACACCATGGGCGTGCAATTCCTGAAAGGCGTCGACCGCACGTTCCACGGCTTCCTTGCGGTTATAGGCGGGCTGCCGCGCATCCATGAACCAGCCGGGCATGCCGATCAGCACATGCTCATGCACCAATGTGCTGCCCAGATCATTGGCATTCATCGGCCCGAGGACCGTGTTGATGGTCGCGCTCATCATCCTCTCCCCTGCCCGCGCCTGTTACGAAGATTCGCCGCGGAGCTTTCCGGACAGATGTTCAACAAATGAGGCGAGGAAGCCAATAGGATTTCGCGATGAATCGAAAAGCATGGCGGTCATGCCAGCGAGACACACTCGCAGCGGGTGACGCCTGAAATCCCAGACTTGGCCGGGAAGACAATTTCAAATGAGCCCGCTCAGGCCTTTTCGAGGGTGCACTGGAGCGGGTGCTGGTTCTGCCGGGCGAAGTCGACCACCTGGCTCACCTTGGTCTCGGCGACCTCATAGCTGAACACGCCGCAGACCCCGACGCCCTTCTGATGGACGTGCAACATGACCCTCGTCGCATCCTCGATGTTCATGCGGAAAAAGCGCTGCAGGCAAAGGACGACAAATTCCATCGGAGTGTAATCGTCGTTCAGCATCAGCACCTTGTAGGGCGATGGTTTCTTGGTGCGCGTCCTCGTCCTGGTCGCGAGGCCCAAACCGGTGCCATTGTCGTCGCCATCCTTGCGGGTGGCCATGGCGGTGGGCGCAATCGAGGAAAACAGTTCACTCATCGTCGGAGAGGGACTCGCACAAAATCTTATGGGTGAGGGAGAATATGGCACCGCGTGCCGCTTCGGCAAGAGGCACGGTGAAGGGCACCGGCCAAACGTCACTAAAAACGACAAACCGGCCGCCCCGCACAGGGACGACCGGTTCGACTTGTTACGCAGTCAGTGCGAAGATCAGAGCGCCGCGGCCTTGATCTTCTCGGCAGCCAGCGTGTAGCGGCTCGAGATCGGCTGGAAAACGTCGCCGGCAAGCTTCAGCCAGGCTTCGCTCAGCTTCGACGCCTCGGCGACCGCGCTGTCAAAGCTCGACTTCGCATAGTCGCTCTGGATCTGGAACAGTTCAGTCGGGCTCTTGACCGTGGTGAGGCTCTTCATCGTCGCCGTGGCGGTCTCGAAGCTCTTCTTGCTGTACTCGGCAAATTCCTGGCCAAGGGTTTCGGCGCCCTTCGCTGCAGTCTTCGCCGAAGCGGCAAGCGCTTCCATATTGCCCTTGGTGAACTCGGAGAATTCTTCGCCAGCCTTTGCGCTCTTCTCAAAGGCGGCCTTCGCACGATCGTTGAAATCACTAATCATCACATTAACCTTTTCAGCAGCAGCCTGGGGCTTGGGTGGAATGGCGGTGGCCATGACGGTCAATCCCTTTGTCTCTGGCGGTACCGTTGCCGGCACGACGGGGACGTCTTTGGCGGTAGCGGCCTTCGTCGTCGCGACTACGACAAGCGGAGCAGGCTGCTTCACCTTCGCCCTGGACGCAGCCTTCGCCGCCGACTTGCCTTTGACCGGAAACTTGTCCGCCATAGAATCAAAATCCATCATGGATGCTGCGACGCACAATACTCGAGTTTCGAGAATTTGCAAGATATTTTGTGCAGTGCAACATAAGCGTAACACAGCGCCTGTTTTCGGCGAAAAATGGTCCCTTATAAGGTAACCACGTGATAGACTTCACCCCGAGCCGCTGCGCGAAAAGCAATAGCATCTTGCGGCTTCGCCTGGATTTTCAATGCAATTCCCGCGCGGGACGAACCGGACCTAGCGCGAGCGGACGTAACGCCCAGGCGCGTCCTCGATTGCCGGAAGCGCCCCCTCCCCCGGGATCCGGGCACCCGTCGCCGGGACCATCTTGCCGTCCTGACGCTCGATCCAGGTCCGCCAGTCAGGCCACCAGCTTCCCTTCGTCTCCTTCGCCGCAGCTTCGAACGCTTCGAGACTCTCGGCGTGCGTTTCGCAGGTCCAATACTGGTATTTGTTGGCTTCGGGCGGGTTGATCACGCCGGCGATATGCCCCGAGCCCGCGAGCAGGAAACGGACCGGACCGGCAAGATGATCGGTGAGCTTCCACACGCTCCGGGCCGGTGCGATGTGATCCTCACGACCGGCCTGAACATAGGCCGGCGTCTCGATCCGGCGCAGATCGATCGGAACGCCGTCGATCGACAGCGCGCCGGGCTCCACCAGCCTGTTGTCGCGATACAAATCCTGGAGATAGGCACGGTGCCATTTGCCGGGCAGGTTGGTGGTGTCGCTGTTCCAGTACAGCAGGTCGAAGGCGGGATATTCCTCGCCGAGCAGATAATTCTGCACGACATAGTTCCAGATCAGATCGCGACCCCTGAGCAGGTTGAAGGTCAGCGCCATGTAGCGGCCATCGAGCACACCCGAGCCGGAGGTCAGCGTATCAATCAGCTGGATCTGCTCGTCATCGACGAACAGCTTTAGGTCCCCGGCTTCGCTGAAATCGACCTGGGCGGTGAAGAATGTCGCGCTCTTTACCTTTGACGCTTCGCCTTCGGCCGCGAGATAAGCGAGCGCCATCGCCAGCGCGGTTCCTGCCACGCAATAGCCGATCGTGTGGACATGCTCGACGCCGCACAACCTGCGTACGGTGTCGATCGCATCGAGCTGGCCGCGCACGACATAATCGTCCATCGTCGCGTCGGCGATACTCTCATCGGCCGATTTCCACGAGACGACGAAGACGGTGAACCCCTGCCCTACCGCCCAGCGGATGAAGCTGTTCCGGGGGTTGAGATCGAGAATGTAGAAGCGGTTGATCCAGGGCGGGAAGATCACAAGCGGCGTTTCGAGTACCGTTTCGGTCGTCGGCGCATATTGGATCAGCTGGTAAAGCGGCGTCTCGTGGACCACCTTCCCGGGCGTCGCGGCAATATTGCGGCCAACCTCGAAGGCGTCGGCATCGACATGGGTGAGTTGCCCCTTGCCCATATCGGCGATCATATGTTCGATACCGTGCACCAGGCTTTCGCCGCGTGTCTCGAAAATACGCTCGAGCACCTGCGGATTGGTCAGCGGGAAATTCGCGGGCGACATTGCGTCGGCCACCGCGCGGGCGGCAAATTTGAGTTGCTCGCGCTGACGCGGTTCGAGACCCTCGACCGCGTCAATACCCTTCAACCAATGGTCACACAGCAGCAGATAGGCATCAGCGATAATGCCGAAGATCGGCGTCTCGCGCCATTGCGCGGCTTTAAAGCGCCGGTCGCTCGCCGCCACCGCTCCGGGATTCCCCTGAACCAGTTCGTCGAACAGACCGAGGCTTGCCCTGATCAGTTCGCCCTGCTGATCGGCCAGTTTTTCGGGATCGGTGAAGACCGATGGCGGCAACACAGGCAATGCGGAGCCCGCTGTCGTACTGGCCATCGTTTCGGCCATATGTGCCAGCAGCATCTGCTGCGCCTGGCCCATGACGCCCGTCCAATGCTGAACCTCCTCGAGCGACGGCATGACGAAGAAACCCTGACCCTTCAGACCAACCCCATCTTCACCCATCTCGGCCATCGGAGCTCCAGCAAAAGCTTTTTTCACGCCGCGCCTGCAATCTGCGCGCAGAATCTGTATAGGACGCATCGGCGAACATGGGCGATCGATCCCTGCTCGCCAAGTCGAAACCCAAAGGAAGTCCAATGTCCGAGGAATTTTACCGCATCAAACGCCTGCCTCCTTATGTCATCGCCGAAGTCAACGCGATGCGGGCAGCAGCGCGAGCGCGGGGCGAGGACATCATCGACCTTGGGATGGGCAATCCCGACCTGCCGCCGCCCGATCACGTTATCGACAAGCTGTGCGAAGTGGCCCGCAAGCCCGACGCGCACGGCTATTCGGCGTCCAAGGGAATTCCCGGGCTTCGAAAGGCGCAGGCCGGCTATTATCAGCGCCGCTTCGGGGTCGATCTGGATCCCGAAACGGAAGTCGTTGTGACGCTCGGTTCAAAAGAAGGACTGGCAAACCTCGCCCAGGCGATTACCGCGCCGGGCGACGTCGTGCTCGCGCCCAATCCGAGCTATCCGATCCATACTTTCGGCTTCATCATCGCCGGTGCCACCATCCGGTCGGTGCCGACGACCCCCGACGAGCGCTATTGGGAAGCGCTCGACCGGGCGATGAAGTTCACCGTGCCGAAGCCGTCGGTGCTGGTGGTCGGCTATCCGTCGAATCCCACTGCCGAAGTGGTCGACCTCGCCTTCTACGAGCGGCTGGTCGCCTGGGCGAAGGAACACAAGGTCTGGGTGCTGTCGGATCTCGCTTATTCCGAGCTCTATTATGACGGCAACCCGACGCCTTCGATCCTCCAGGTGCCCGGCGCCAAGGACATCGCTGTCGAGTTCACCTCGATGTCGAAGACCTACAGCATGGCGGGCTGGCGGATGGGCTTCGCAGTCGGCAACAAGCGGCTGATCGAGGCGCTGACCCGGGTCAAATCCTATCTCGATTATGGCGCCTTCACCCCGATACAGGCCGCGGCGGTCGCAGCGATCAACGGGCCGCAGGACATCGTCGAGAAGAATCGCGAGCTCTACAAGAAGCGCCGCGACGTGCTGGTCGAAAGCTTCGGCCGCGCGGGGTGGGACATTCCGCCATCGCGCGCATCGATGTTCTGCTGGGCACCGCTCCCGCCTGCGCTGGCACATCTCGGCAGCCTCGAATTCACCAAGCAGCTGCTCACCCATGCCGGCGTCGCAGTCGCACCGGGCGTCGGCTATGGCGAGGACGGCGAAGGTTTCGTCCGCATCGCAATGGTCGAGAATGAACAGCGCATCCGTCAGGCGGCGCGCAACGTGAAGCGCTATCTGCAGTCAATGGGGGTCAACGTGCCCTCGCAGAAGGCGATCTGATCGGGCGAGGAGGAGGCGGTCAGCCGCCTCCTCCTCGATTGAAATGCGGGACAGCATCATGATGACAGCCATACCCTTTGCGGCGGACGGCATCGCGCATACGATCCAGATCGCGCTCGCTCCCTCCTTCCTGCTGACCGCGATTGGCGCGATCCTCGCGCTACTCACGGGCCGGCTCGGCCGTGTCGTCGATCGGGCGCGCTGGATCGAGGAACATTATGCGCCCAAAGGCGACGCAGCGCATGATTACCAGGTCGCCCAGCTGCGCCTGATCGACCAGCGGATGAAATATGCCAATCGTGCGCTCGTCCTGTGCACCTTGAGCGCCATGCTGATCTGCATCGAGATCGCGGGCCTGTTTATCGCCGCGATGTTCAACCTGGCGCTCGGCCAGATCATGGCGATGGCGTTCGTTGTCGCCATGCTGCTGCTGATCGCTGGTCTCATCCTCTTCCTCTATGAGGTCCGCATCGCGGTCGAGGCGACGCGGGTCCAGGATGATCTGCTCGAGCGCGAATGAAGTACGAACGCCGCCTCCTCCAGCTGGTCGTCAGCATTGCCTGCCTGGTACCGATCCTGATGGGACTCAAGGGCGTCTTCATGGGGGCCGCGATGTTCAGGCTCGCGGTCATTCCGACCAGTCTGGACAGCCATTACCGCTATCTCTCAGGCATCTTCCTGATGCTGGGTTTTGCGTTCGCTTCGACCATTCCCGCGATCGAACAACAGGGGAAGCGATTCCGTCTGCTCGGCGCAATGGTCATCATGGGCGGCCTCGCTCGCGCCCTGAGCTGGTTCATGGTCGGAGCACCGAATGTCGGCCACCGGTTCGGGCTCGTCATGGAACTCGTCGTCGTGCCATTGCTGATGCTTTGGCAGGCGCGCGTAGCCCGCCGTACCGCGCTCGATCCGACCGCCCGATAACCCCCTCGCCTTCCGGGCGGCCTGCGATCATAAGATAAGAAAAGGTCACAGGGAGGCGAGATTGGCGACGCGTTCGGGGGGATTTCTCCACCGCCCATGGGTGCTGATGCTGGTGCTGATGCTGTTCGGCGGAGCGATGCTCGCCGGCGGCGGTCTGCTCGCGCTGACCGGTGGATCGCTTTATTATCTCCTTGCCGGGCTGACGCTGCTGGCGACGACAATATTATTGTGGCGTCGGAGCGCGGCGGCTGGCCGCCTCTATCTGCTGTTCCTGCTCGCAACGATCCTGTGGGCGCTTTGGGAAGTCGGCCTTGCAGGATGGGAACTGGCACCACGCCTCGGCCTGCCGCTTGCGCTCGCGCCATGGTTCGGCATGCCCTGGGTCCGCCGTGAGATAACCAAACCAGACGGCAGTCGCTGGTTGCCTTCGGCGAGGACCACCCTGCCAATCATCCTGCTACTGCTGTTCGGCATCAGCGGCTTCGTCTATGCCGACCGCACTTTGTACGATGGCCCGGAAAAGACGGACGTGAGGAACGCCAGCCTCACTGCCTCGTCAGGAGCAGGTTCGGACTGGACCGATTATGGCGGGACACTCGACGGCCAGCGCTTCTCCCGGCTCGATCAGATCAATGCGACGAACGTCGCCAGGCTTGAGCCGCTGTGGACGTACCGCACCGGCGACCCGGGGCGCAGTGCCGAGGTCACCCCGCTCAAGATCGGCGACACAGTCTATGGCTGCACGCCCCGTAACATCATCTATGCGCTCGACGCCGACACGGGCAGGCAGCGCTGGCGCTACGACTCCAGCCCCGACACCAGCCAGATCTACACGATCGTCTGCCGTGGTGTTGCCTGGCACGAGCAGCCGGGCGCGTCCGGCCCCTGTGCCAAGCGGATCATCTTCGGCACGGTCGACGCCCGACTGATGGCGCTCGATGCAATAACGGGGCGGCCCTGCCGGGATTTCGGCAAGAACGGCACAGTCAACCTGCTCGACGACCTCGGCTGGGTTCACCCTGGCTTCTATTATGTCACGTCGCCGCCGACGATCGCCAAGGGCAATGTCGTCATAAGCGCCTATATCCGAGACAATCAGTCGACCGACAAACCCTCCGGCGTGATCCGCTCCTTCGACGCGGTAACCGGAAAGCTGCGCTGGGCATGGGATATGGGCGTCCCCGACCGGATCGGCGCGCCCGAAGCCGGCAAGGTCTATACCCGCAGCACCCCAAATAGCTGGACGATCTACGCGGTCGATCCCAGCTTCAACCTCGTCTATGTGCCCACCGGCAACGGCCCGCCCGACTGGTACGGCCCCAGCCGCCGGCCGTTCGACGAACGCTTTGCAAGCTCGCTTGTCGCGCTCGACCTCGATACCGGTCGTCCGCGCTGGTCGTTCCAGACGGTCCATCACGACATCTGGGACTATGACGTCCCTGCCCAGCCGGTGCTCATCGACCTGCCCATCCGCGGCGCAACCATCCCGGCCGTGGTCCAGGCGACCAAACAGGGCGAGATTTTCGTACTCGACCGCCGCACCGGCAAGCCTGTCCTGCCGGTGACTGAACGTCCGGTCCCGCAGGGAGCGGCACCCGGCGAGCGGCTTTCGCCGACCCAGCCCTTCTCGGCGATCAGCGTTCAGCCGACGCGACTGACCGAAGCGAAGATGTGGGGCGTGACGCCGATCGACCAGATGATCTGCCGGCTGCGCTTCCGCCAGTCACGCTATGACGGCATCTACACGCCACAGGGGCTCAAGCCGACCATCATCTTCCCCGGCTCGTTGGGCGTGGTTGACTGGGGCAGCGTTTCGGTCGACCCTGATCGGGCGATGCTTGTCGTCAACAGCTCGGCAGTGCCCTATCGCAGCCAGCTCTTTCCCCGCAGCGAAGTACCGGAGAAATTTCGCACCACCCAGCCGATCTCGATCAACGGCAAGCCCGCTGGCGCCGACACGAGCTGGCATCCCCAGACCGGAACGCCTTTCGTTGCGCACACAAAACCCTTCCTCGGGCCGCTCGATGTGCCCTGCACGGCGCCACCCTGGGGCCATCTCCGCGCCTTCGACCTGACCGACGGTCGCCTGATTTGGCAGCGACCGCTCGGTACCGCCGAGGACAGCGGCCCGATGGGCATCGCCTCGCACCTGCCTGTCCTGATGGGCGTGCCCAATGTCGGCGGCTCGCTGGCAACGCGCGGCGGCCTGATCTTCAACGGCGCGACGCTCGACCGCTACCTCCGCGCCTATGACATCCGCAGCGGCAAGCAGCTGTGGCAGGCCCGCCTGCCGGCCGGCGGCCAGGCCACACCGATGACCTATCTCAGCCCTTCGGGGCGACAGGTGGTGGTGATCTCGGCGAGCGGACACCCAGGGATGCGGACAAAGCCGGGGGATTATCTGATGGCGTTCGCGCTGCCCCGGAAATGAAAAGCGTTGCCGAAGCCTTCGCCCCGGCGAATACCAATACTCCAGTTCCGTTCAGAACATCGGATTGGCCACAGGCATGCCAAGAACCGCCTGCCCCGACTGTTCCATCATCTTGCGCGTGACCAGCATGTGGGCGCTCGCGGCGTGGACGTCGCTCAGGTTGCGATGGAATGGATTCTGCTCGAAGACGGCAGCGCCGCCGGCAGCGGTATGGCAAAGTGTCACCGCTTCGATCGCGGACTCGGTCGCCAGAACATAGGACCGGCGGGCCCGGGCGCGGCGATCCATCGACGAGGGACGGTTCGCGACGGCATCCTCCCAGATGGGCCGATATGATTCCCTGACGTTCAGCTGCGACGATTCGTACAGCGCTTCGGCCTTGGCCACCGCATATTGCGCATAGCCCTGATCCCGCAATCCGGCCTTGTCCTCACGCAGGAGCCGCTTGAAGGCTTCAACCGTTCCCCTGGCGATCCCGGTCGCCACCCCGCATAGCGGCAGGCCGTAATAGGTCCCCGGCATGCGGAAGATCGGTGCTGGAAAGGATGGCTCAGCGAAGGGCGTGAACAGATGCTCATGCGGCACGAATTTGTCTTCGACACTATATTCGGTGCTGCCCGTGCCCCTCATGCCGCCCGTGTGCCAGGCATCATGAATCGTCAGTTCATCGCGCGCGAACTGAGCCTTGACGGTGACAGGCTGGCCGTTCTCCATGCGCATCCGATCGCCGTCATAGACAATGGCGACACCATTGACCCAGCGCGCATTGTGGATCCCGCTGGCCCAGGCCCATCGGCCCGAGATCCGGTAACCGCCGTCGACGGGAATCGCTTTGCCCGGGGGAAAAATCGATCCGGCGATGCCGCAATCCGCCGTGCTGAAGATATGCTTCAGGCGTTCCAGCGGCAGCGTCCCGATCATCGAGATGCTGCCCCCGCCAATCCCGAAATTCCAGCCGACGGACCCATCCCAGGACGCGATCTCGACGCAAAGATCGAAAAACGTCATCGGATCGATCTCGAGACCGCCGAATTCTTCGGGAACCTGGAACCGGTACAAGTCCCCAGCGAGAAAGGCCTGGGCGATCGCATCCGGCAGCCGCCTTAACGCATCCCCTTCGCGGGCATGTTTCATGACCAGCGGCTTGAGAGCCCGCACCCGGGCCCACGCAATTTCGAGATTTCTCTGCGGTGGTTTCGGCGCGACCTTGAGAGCCATCTGGTTCCCCTTCCCCGGCCGGATTTTGCTGCCGCGCGACTGCCTCGCACAATTCTGGTTTCCGGGCGATCACGCTATAGCGCTTCCGCACGAAGGCGTCACCCAACCTCGCTACAAATGAAAAGAGTTGCCGAGGCCTGGGCCCCGGCAACTCCAAACATGGTCAGCGGCCGGAGTGCCGGCCCGGAGAACCATAGGCGCGTTAGACGCGCGTCCTCCGAACGGACAGAACCGACCTCCATGCTGAACCATGAGACATCGGATCACCTCCTTTCGCAATGTTGCCAAGAACTCGAACATGAGTCATTCGCGGGGCGCGAACAAGTCTTGTTTTTCAAATTATTTTCGGCAATCCTCAATGGCTCGCCCCGGTTCGGCCCAGGCCGGAATGGCCAGGCTCGGCAGCCCCGGCGACTGGACCGCGATCCGCCCGCGGCTGAACACCATCTCATCGAGAAAGGCGTCGGCGGCATTGAGGATCACGCCGCTCATGGCCGAGCCCTGCTCCTCGATATGGCCAGCGGGAAAGCGTGCCGTGCGGGTCGACGTCGTGATCGCGAGCTCGGTTGCCGTCCCTGCCCGCAAGATCGTCACGCGTCGCGCCGCCGCATCACACCGGACGATGAATTGGGCGGACTGTGCGTCGCCAAAGCGCGCTGTCGAGATCGGAGTCCCGGGCAGATATTGCCAAGTCCCCGGGGCAAGTGGCCAGTCTCGCCAGTCGCCGCTCAGGACCGGTGCGGGGGATGCAGGCGGAACGGGCGGGGCCGGAGGCGCCGCGGGTGGCGCGGGGGCCGCACAGGCGCTGAGAGCTAGGAGGAGCAGCAGGGTGATCTGCTTCATGTCGCTCGATCGTGGTGCCATCGAGCGTCCATGGCGGATCAACGAGACGATGGAAAGCCCCAAGAAGTTCAACCGCGACCGCGACACGCCTTGATCAGACGAACGACGTCAGGACCGACTGGCACGATCGTCTTCCGATCGGCGACAAGTTGAATCTCCATCGGCGCACCTCCATCCAATGCGTCGAAGAAAGGATCGCTCGCCGGCAGCGTGGTGCTGATCGTGCCACCGCCGTCCTTCGAATAGGCCGCATCCATCATGAGCTTGAACTGGCCAACCTTGATCTGCTGATCGGTGAATGTACCCGCCGATCCGGTACCGACCGCGATGAACTCGATGGTCCGTGCTCTGGTGGTGCAGGCCAGGGCGAAGTTCCACTGCCCGCCATCGCGACTGTAGATGGCGCCTGGTCCGTCGCCGAGGTGTTTGACGAAATACCATTGATTGGCTTTGCGCGCGTCACGAGCCTTGCCGGTTGCGGAGCCCTCTTCAATCGGTTGCTCGACGATCACCTGCGGCGCCTCGGGCGGCACGGTATCGACCGCCGGCACCGGGGCAGCCTCGACTTCCTTCCGCTCCACCGGTGCCGGCGGTGGTGGTGACGGTTCGTTGTCGAGGAGCATGGTCATGGCGAGGTAACCGACGCCGGCCAGCAAAACCAATATGATAATCACCGGCCGCAGGGCAGCCAGGCGGGACCGCTTGCGGAAGAGCGTCGGCGGCGGATAACCGGGAGGCGGCTCCATGATCATTCCGCGTTGAACGCTGCCGCGTCGATATTGACGGGCTTCACATTACCGCTCTCGCTGACCGATATCTCGTAGGACACAGATTCGAAGTGGGTCTCGGTCTTGTCCTCGTCGTCGATGGTCTGCGTCTTCAGTTCGTCTGCATCGGGCAGTTCGCGTGCCCGGATGATGCGGGTGAAGGTCTTGCAGTCCACCGCAAGCGCCGGGCCAAAGGCATATTGCACAAGATATATTCCGTCCGGAACGCCCTCGATCGTCATCTGCTCATTGCTGCGCAGATAGAAGCGGTTGGCGAGCTTGCGGGTGTCGGCGTGACGGATGTTGACCAGCGCGTCGCCGCCACCGGCATTGGAAAACTGGATGCTGTGCCCCCCCGAGCCGACGTCCATGTCGCCAGCCAGCTTCTCGCCCGATGCCGGCGGATTAGCGCAGACCGGCACATTGGGATCGGCTTGCAGTGGCCCCATCGCGGCGTCGGCGGCATTGAACGCGCCCTGGCGTCCCGCCGGCGGATCGGCGGCCAGGATGCCCGACGACAGCGATATTCCGGACACCAGGATCAGTGCGGCACATAGCGCGCGGTGCGGCTTGCCCCCTTGTTCAGCCATATACCCTACCCCGATCGAACGCTGCTCAACGCCATCCCTCAAGCATTTTGCGCGAATTATGCCAAGTATGAAAGGCCTGAAACGTAAACTTTGCTACATCCTCGGCCTGTTTGCGATAGACTTGGGATCGTCCTGACGGAGCATCGACCTATGAAACGCGATCCTCGCCTCGATAGCTACATCGCGAAATCGGCCCCTTTCGCGCAGCCGATCCTGAACCATTTGCGCGAGCTCATGGCTGCGACCTGCCCCGAAGGGGAGGAGACCATGAAGTGGAGTTCTCCCAGCATCGTCTATCGCGGCAAGATCCTCTGCGGGATGGCTGCCTTCAAGGCGCACGCCACCTTCGGCTTCTGGCAGAACAGACTGGTGACCGGCGCGGACACGCCCGAGCACCCGGCGACCGCGATGGGCCAGTTCGGACGCATAACCAGCCTTGCCGACCTTCCGGACGACGCCACCCTCACCGACATGGTACGGCGGGCGATGGCGCTGATCGATAGCGGGACAACGGCACCGCGCCCGCTCAAGCATCCAAAAGCGCCGTTGGAGATACCCGACGACCTTGCGGCCGCCTTGAAGCAATCGCAGAAGGCGACTGCGACGTTCGACGGCTTTCCCCCGGGCCAGCGCCGCGAATATGTCGAATGGATCCTTGGCGCGAAACGCGAGGAAACACGCCGGAAACGCCTCGATACGACGATCCTTCAGCTGGAGGAGGGCAAGCGGCTCAACTGGAAATATGAGCGCTGCTGATCTCAGGGCGATTGCTGCCAGCCTTGCGCTGCTGCTGCTGACCGCCTGTATCCCGAGGGTCGAGGCACCGCGCGGCGGCCAGCGCCCGCCACCGGAGACGCCGGAACGTTTCCGCAAATGCGTCGCCATGATGGTTGCCGAGGGATCGAAGGTCGAGGCTTTGCCCGACCGCATTTTTGACAATGGCTGCTCGGCGACCTCAGCGGTCAAGCTGGTCGCGATCGGCATTCCGGTGACCAATCTCGGCGCGGTCAAATGTTATCTCGCCGCTCCCTTTGCGCGCTGGGTGCGTGAGGATGTCCCGGCACTGGCCAGCCGCTGGCTAGACGGCGGCTTCGTTACCCGGATCGAAAGCTTCGGCTCCTTCGCCTGCCGGCCGGTCAACGGCATCGCCGGCAACCGCCTGTCCGAACATGGCCGCGCCAATGCGATCGACATCGCCGCCTTCCGGCTCAGGGATGGCCGGCGGATCAGCGTCAGGGATGGCTGGAACAGTGACGACCCGCAGGTGCGCGGCTTTCTTCGTGCGCTGCACCAGGCGGCCTGCGCGCGCTTCGCGATCGTGCTCGGCCCCGATGCCAATGCCTTTCACCAGGACCATTTTCATTTCGACATGGGCGAGGGGCGCTATTGCCGATGAGAATCGGCTCCGCCGGTGTAATGCCTGAGTAAGGACAGCAGCTTATTCAGAGATATGATGGCAGATAGAAAAATACCCCAGCGGGTGTTCGCCCGCGCGAAAGAGGATGCGGCGGCCGCCAAGACCGCGACCGAGACGCCGCAGACCACCAGCGCGAGCTACAAGCTCGCCTTCCAGGACAGTGATTTTCTGCTGCGCGAAGACCTCAGGCCGGTCCGCTTTCAGCTCGAATTGCTCAAGCCCGAATTGCTGCTCGACGAAGCGAATATCGGTTCGACCTTCGTCATTTACGGATCGGCGCGCATTCCCGCGCCCGACCGGGCGGACTCGCTCGTCACATCGGCCGTCACCGAGACGCAGCGCAAGATCGCCGAGCGGCTGCGCGCCAAGAGCAAATATTATGACGAAGCGCGCAAACTAGCCCAGATCGCCAGCGCATGTCCGCCCGATGCCGAGGGCCAGCGCCAGTTCGTCGTATGCTCGGGCGGCGGCCCCGCGATCATGGAGGCCGCCAATCGCGGCGCCGCCGATGTCGGCGCGGAATCGATCGGACTCAACATCGTCCTGCCCTTCGAGCAGACCCCCAACGCCTACGTCACGCCGCATCTCAGCTTTCAGTTCCACTATTTCGCGCTGCGCAAGATGCACTTTCTGTTGCGCGCCCGCGCCGTCGCGGCCTTCCCCGGCGGGTTCGGCACGCTCGACGAGCTGATGGAACTGCTGACACTGGTTCAGACCGGCAAGATGGCCCAACTGCCAATCTTCCTGTTCGGCGAGGCGTTCTGGCGGAAGGTCGTTAATTTCGACGCGCTGGTCGAGGAAGGTGTGATCGGAGAGAACGACCTGAAGCTGTTCCGCTTCGTCGAGACCGCCGAGGATGCGTGGAACAAGCTGGAGGCCTATTACGCCACCCGAGGCCGGGTGCATCTCCACAGGGACCCGCCTGGGACGGCCTAGTGTTCCGACGCAGTGATTATGACGGTTTGATCCAAGCCGAGAATGGGCAGGTTCTGGGGTGCGACGAGGAGCTGGATGCTGCGAGCGACGCCAGGCTGCTTGTCGATCAGGCCCAGCTGGTGGAGTGTTT